>NZ_SMTT01000001.1 GCF_004357905.1 Campylobacter lari
ACATTTTAATTTTTTTATAATGTTATCTAATTTTTTACTATCTCCATCTTTTAAATCTTCTAAAGCTTCTATGGCTGGAGCAAAGTCTTCTATTTCATCAAGATAATTTTCTAAAGCATTGCGTAAAATTTCAGCTTTTTTCTTTTTAGAAAATTTCGCAGTTTGATTTAAGCGTTCATAAAGCTCTAATGGAAGAGTTAAGGTGTAGCGTTTGTTCATTTTATAGCCTTTATTTTAGTTTGATAGCTTCTTGACAAGTTTTACATTTGTAACTTGCATTGTTTAATTGAATTTTTTGGTGAATTTCGCAAGGAACTTTGTGAATTTTATTTACACAAGAGCAAATATATTCATAAATTTCTTGAGTTTCTTGAAAAGTTATAGTATTGGCATTTTTATTTAGTTGCGCTTGATGCCATTTTTCTATCTTCATATCTTCTCTTAAAATATGCTCTAAAAGCCATTTTGATGCAATGACATTAAGTTTTTCTTTGAGATCATTTGTGCTTTTGAGATTTTGAATTAAATCAATCATAGATTGGATGATACTTTTGTGAATTTTTTGATGGTTAGAAAGTTCAGGATAACCTATTTTTGCCATGTATTTTTCTTCTTCGGCAAAATGCTCTTTCATATAATTAAAAAAATCTGCAAGTAAAAATTTAATTTGTCCTTTATGGACAGGTTTATCTGAAATCATCTCGACATTTGCAGCAAGTTCAAAAAGTTTTTTATGCTGTCTGTCAATTTCTTCATTATGGATACTATATTTACTACACCATTTTGGTAGCATGTTAGCTCCTTGTTTATATTTAGAAGAGTTTTATAAGCATTATAGTTTACTATATTTTAAATTATTATTAATTTTTATTAGATTTCTATTTTTTCTTTGTATTGTATTAAATTCGCAGAGCATTCTTTACATTTAAACTGCACTTTAGAATATTGCATTTTTAAATGAATATCATAAGGAACTTTGTGTGTTTTTCCTTCGCATTGACATTGATATAAGAATTTTTTTGGTTTTGGAGCTTCTTCTTCAAAAGTATCTGGAGAATTCTTTACTTGGGTGTTTTGACGCCAATGTTCTATCATCATATCATGCTGAATGATGTGTTCTATCAACCATGAATTAACTACTATATATAATTTTTCTTTTAAATCATTTGTACTTTTTATACTTTGTATGAGTTTTATCATGGATTTTGTGATTTGTTTATGCATGAGTTTGTGTTGATTTAGATAAGGGTAATTAATCTCAGCCATATAGGATTCTTCATCTTGAAAATGAATTTTAATATAGTGAAAAAATTCAGCAACTATCTTTTTAAGCTCGACTTGATAAACTGGCCTATCTGAAATTTCTTCCACTTTGGCGGCAAGTTCAAAAAGTTTTTTATGTTGTTCGTCAATTTTTTCATTATTAATACTATATTTTTGATCCCAATTTGGCAACATAATAAAATCCTAAATTCAATAAAATAGTTAATATTTTATAAATACTTGCCTTTAAATATGCTAAATTCACACTAAATTTACATAAAAAAAATATAATAATCCAAATTAAAATAGCATAAAAGGCTTAAAATGGCTACGCAAATTCTTTTACTAGAAGATGATATTAACTTAGGGGAAATTGTTAGTGAGTTTTTAGAAGAAGAAGGCTTTGAAGTGGTTTTGGTGGATAATGCTCAAGATGCACAAGATAAAGCTTATGAGAAAAATTTTGATTTATGGATTTTGGATGTAAAAGTCCCTTTGGGAGATGGTTTTAGTGTGCTTAAAAATTTAAGAGAAGCAGGTAGATATACCCCAGCTATTTTTATGACCTCTTTAAATACTACTATGGATTTACAACAAGGATTTGAATGTGGTTGTGATGATTATATCAAAAAGCCTTTTGAATTGCAGGAGTTAAAAATAAGGATTAATGCTATTTTAAAGCGTTCTTTTGCGCATAAAAATGAAGATTATGAGGACTTGGGAAATGGTTTTAAATTTGCTTTTATATCGCAAACTTTATATCAAAACGATAAGCCATTGTCTTTACCTTTAAAAGAATTAAAACTTTTATCATTACTTTTGAAAAATAAAGGTAAATTTATAGATACTGCTTATATTTTTGAAGAAATTTGGGAATATGATCAAGAACCAAGTGAGCTTAGTTTGAGAGCTTATGTGAAAAATTTACGAAAAATTTTAGGAAAAGAAAGCATTATTAATCAAAGAGGAAGAGGGTATTGTTATGCATGAAGCCAAGCGCGTTGCATGGCAAATTCTTTCTTTGTATTTAGTAAGTGTAGGAAGTATTCTTGTAGTGCTTTTTGGTATATGGTATGCTAAGTTAATAGAAGATTTAATAAGCGAATATAGCATAAAGCTAAGACAAGAACATCGTTTTGTGATTTTGCAAATGGAAAAATCGCGTTTTGAACCCATAGAAAAAAGTGCTAAGAAAATAGCTCAAATTTCTAATATAAAATTTGCAATATTTGATAGAACTAAGGTTTATTTTTCTAATCTTGATTTACCTGCTCAAACAACTTTTTTTAAATTAAATAATGCGAATATTTATAACAATAACACTTTGATTTATGTAGCTGATATAAATTTAAATAGCTTGTTACTTGCTGATAATCAAAATCAAAGTGCTTTAGAAATATTAGGAGATGTAAATCGTTTAAGAGTTTTAATACAAGGCGATGATATCTCTAAAGAGCTTGGATTTATAAGATTTAAAGTTGCTTTAGCTATGGTATTTTCTTTGATTTTTGTTAGTTTGGTAGGATATTTAATACTTAAATTTGCACTCAAGCCTTTAGAAGCAAGAATAAGGTTTTTAAATAATTTTATAAAAGATACCACTCATGAGATTAATACCCCAATTAGTGCAATATTAATGAGTGTAGAGAGTTTAGAAAGAAAAAAGAATTTTGAAGAAATTAAGGCTTTAAAGCGTGTAAAAATAGCTGCTTTGACTTTGAGTCATTTGTATTCAGATTTAACTTTTTTAAATTTTTCTCAAGCTTATGAGGCTAAAAAGGATTGGATATTTTTAAAAAATTTGATTAAAGAAAGAATGGAGTATTTCAAGATATTTTTAGAGCAAAAAAATATTGACTTAGAACTTGTTTTAGAGGATAATGGAAAAATTTATGCTAATAAAGAGCAATTTTTTAAAATGTTTGATAATCTTGTTAATAACGCTATAAAATATAATATAAAAAATGGACATATTAAAATAGCACTTTTAGAGCAAAAACTTATAATAGCAGATAGTGGTTGTGGCATAGCAAAGGAAAATTTGGCTAATATTTTTGAGCGTTATTCAAGATTTAATGAAAATCAAGGTGGTTTTGGTATAGGACTTTCTTTGGTAGATAAAATTTGTAAAGAACATAATATAAAAATAAAAGTAGAAAGTGAGTTAAAGAAAGGAACAAAATTTATTTTAACTTGGAAAAATTAAAATTATTTATTGCTCATTTTAGCTTTTTCTTTAGCATTTATAAGCGTTGTGATAAATTCATTTAAATTTTTAGTATCGTTTTGATTTAGAGTTTGTGGGGTATGATTTAGCATTTGAGTGATTAAAAGTTCATTGCTTAAGTCATTATCACCAAATTCTCTAGCTTTTTGTAGAATTTTTAAAGCAAGTAGATTTTTTACTTCATACATTTTAATCCTTTAAATAAATCACGCTAACAATGCGCTTTGGAGTTTGATTTTTTCTATAAGAAAAAAATCTCTCATCATCAAAGGTGCAAAGATTGATATCAAAAATATCATTAATACCTAATTCTTTTGCTTGAAATTTAACTAATGCTTTTAAATCAAGCTTATTTTCATGTAAAAAATGCGCAAAATTTTCTTTGCTGTGGTTTAAAACCTCGCCATTAATTTCATAATTTTTAGCACAAATTCCTGCTGAAATGATGAGTTTTAAATTCTTGGTTTGAGTGTTAAAACTTTCTTGCATTTTCAAAACAGCTTCTTTTAAGATATTTTCAAAACAACCTTTTCTACCTGAATGCAAAGCTGCTATGGTTTTATTTTTATCATCATATAAAAGCAAAGGCAGGCAATCAGCGCTTAAAATACACAAAGCTATATTTTTTTCATTGCTAATTATCCCATCAGCATTAAAGTGAAAATTTTTATTATAATGAGTGATGATATTAGAATGAATTTGATTTAAAAATACACACTTTTTTATAGAATTTTCCCAAGGAAAAATATTATTACAAATTTTTGCTCTAAAAATATTATAATCTTGATCAAAGGCTACAAAAGCTTTTGCGAAATCATTTTCTAATAAAGTGATGTAATCTTGTCTATTTGTTGCCATGAAATTTCTTTTTTATAATTTAATTGTCTGTGTATATATCTTGCTAAAAGATCACTTTCTATATTGACGCGTCTTCCTATGGTGTAATTTTTAAACAAGGTTTCATTAAAGGTTATAGGAATAATAGTCAAACGAATACTATCTTTTAAAACTTCATTGATAGTTAAACTTACTCCATCTATAGCTACGCTTGCTTTATTTGCCATATAAATTTGTATATTATCAGGGCATTTAATATAAAAATCAACTCCGTTTTCTTTTTTAGAAATATTAGTAATTTCGCCAATACCATCAATGTGTCCTTGCATTAAATGCCCATCTATTCTATCGCCATAAGCTAATGCAGGTTCAATATGCACATAGTCTTTTAAATTTTCAATAGCTATGTGAGTTCTTGTTTCATAAGAAAGTTCAAGATTAAAGCCATCATCAAAAAGTTTTGTTACGCTCAAGCACGCACCATTAACTGCTATACTATCGCCTAGTTTTGGTTTGTAACTTGCTTTTAATCTTAAAGTGTTGTTTTGATATGATTTGACAAAGGCTAATTCGCGGATTAATCCATTAAACATTCAATACCTTTAATTTTTATGAGATTTTATCCAAAACTTTTAAATTTCAAAAAGTATTTTTAGTGTTTTATTTTAAAAAATATTATATAATTTTTGCCTTTTTTATAAAAATGAGGTCAAAATATGTATGATATAATCGTAATAGGTGGCGGGCATGCTGGAGTTGAGGCTAGTGCCGGGGCTGCTAGAATGGGCAAAAAAACTTTACTTTTAACTACTTTAATCGAGCAAATTGGTGCTGCAAGTTGTAATCCTGCTATAGGCGGCTTAGCAAAAGGACATTTGGTAAAAGAGCTTGATGCTATGGGTGGACTTATGGGACAAATTACCGATGAGGCTGGAATTCAATTTAGAATTTTAAATGAAAGCAAAGGTGTTGCAGTGCGTGGAAGTAGAGCGCAAATTGATATGGACGCTTATAGAATTTGTGCTAGAAATAAGCTTTTAAAACTTGAAAATTTAGAAATCTCTCAAGAGCAAGCTTTGTCTTTACTTATAGAAAATGACGAGGTTAAGGGCGTTAAAACTAATTTAGAAAATACATATTTTGCTAAAAAAATCATACTTACAACAGGAACTTTTTTAAATGGACTTATCCATATAGGTGAAACTAAGCTTCAAGCAGGTAGGGTAGGTGAGCTTGCGTCTGTAAATTTGGGTGAGTATTTAAAACAAAGTGGTTTAAAAGTAGGGAGGTTAAAAACAGGAACTTGTCCAAGAGTAGATGCTAAAAGTATTGATTTTAGTGTTTTAGAAATTCAACCCGGAGATGAAAACCCTAAGGCCTTTAGTTTTAAAACAAAAAATTTCAAGCCTAATCAACTTCCATGTTATATAGCAAGAACAAATTTAAAAACACATGAGATTATAAAAAGTAACTTTTACCGCGCTCCGCTTTTTACAGGACAAATTGAAGGTATAGGTCCAAGATATTGTCCATCTATAGAAGATAAGATTAATCGTTTTGGTGATAAAGAAAGTCATCATTTATTTATAGAGCCACAAACTAAAGATGCTACTGAATATTATATCAATGGCTTTTCTACCTCACTTCCTTATGAAGTGCAAATTGCGATGTTAAGAAGTATAAAAGGTTTTGAAAATGCTAAAATCACGCGTTTTGGTTATGCCATAGAGTATGATTATATTGATCCAACGGAGTTAAAACATACTTTAGAAACTAAAAAGATTAAAAATTTGTATTGTGCTGGGCAAATTAACGGAACTACTGGTTATGAAGAAGCAGCTGTACAAGGTTTTATGGCAGGAGTGAACGCGGTTTTAGCAATTGATGAAAAAGAGCCTTTTGTATTAAGACGCGATGAGGCTTATATAGGGGTATTAATCGATGATTTAGTAATGAAAGGCACAAAAGAGCCTTATAGAATGTTTACTTCAAGAGCTGAATATAGACTGCTCTTAAGAGAAGAAAATGCTATTTTAAGACTTGGAGAATATGGACATAATTTTAAACTTTTAAGTCAAGAAGACTATGCATATATTGATAATATAAAGCAAAATGTTAGGAAAGGACTTGAGTTTTTACTTCAAACTACATGGACACCAAGCAATCAAAATAATGAATTTTTGCAAAGCATTAAAGAAGAAAAAATTACCTCAATAGTAAGTTTGCAAAAAATTGTTGCAAGAGCGAGTTTTAATATAGAAAAATTAAAAGCTCTAGATGAAATGTTTGCAAAAATGGATGAGTATTCTTTAAATGAAATTTTAAATGAAGCAAAATATTATCATTATATAGCAATGCAAAAAGCACAAATAGAAAAAATGAAAAACTTAAATGACTTAAAAATTCCTGAAAATTTTGACTTTAAAAGTGTAAGTGGTTTGAGTAATGAAGTGGTGGAAAAACTGCAAAAATTTAATCCGCCAACTATTTTTGCTGCTTCGCAAATTAGTGGTATCACCCCTGCTGCTTTAGATATTTTGCATATTTATATCAAAATGAAAAACAATAGATGATATTAACTTATCTATTGTTTTGATTTGAAAATAAATACACTTCTGTTATTTTAAATAAATACTTGCATATCTTAAATAAAGCTTTTTTATATAAAGAAAAAATTTATTATTTTTTAGATAAACTGCTATACTTTACAACAAATAAATCAAAACAAAGGAAGTAAAATGGCTACATCTGAAAGTAGACGAAGCTTTATGGGCTTTGCCTTTGGAACGGTAGCTGCTGTGGGTGGTGCTTTTTCATTAGTTGCAATGAAAAAAACATGGGATCCGCTCCCAAGTGTAAAAGCAGCAGGTATTACTACCGTAGATCTTTCTGGTATGAAAGAAGGCGAATTAAGAACAATCGAGTGGCGTAAAAAGCCTATATTTATCTTAAAAAAAGATGCGGATATGGCAAAAGATAGCAGTAGGGATGTTATTGTGGGTGATGTTGCATATACTGTAGTTATTGGTCTTTGCACGCATTTAGGCTGTATTCCAGCTTATGCTCCAAGTGAGAAATTGTTTAAGTGCGCATGCCACGGTGGCGAATTTGACACTAGTGGTAAAAATGTATTTGGTCCTCCTCCAAGACCTTTGGACATTCCTCCTTTTAGAATTGATGGAACTAAATTAGTGTTAGGTGAAGAAGGTCCAGAATATAAAAAAATGATTGCGGAGGCTTGATATGGCACAGATAAAAAAAGCTAGTGGTATTATAGATTGGCTTGATCAAAGATTAGCTGTAAATAAGCTTTTTAATGTTTTAATGGCTCAGTATTGGATACCAAAACAAATTAACTTCTTATGGGCAATGGGTGTTATCTTGACAACTCTTTTTGCTATTTTATTTATTTCAGGTCTATTTTTAGTAATGTATTATAAGCCAGATGTGGCTTTGGCTTTTGATAGTGTTAATAAAACTATCATGCAAGAAGTAGAGTATGGTTGGCTTTGGCGTCATATGCATGGTGTGGCTGCTTCAGTTGTGTTTTTAATCATATATATCCATATGTTAACGGGAATTTATTATGGCTCTTATAAAAAGGGTCGTGAGATGATTTGGATTAGCGGTATGCTTTTGTTTGTTGTATTTTCAGCAGAAGCATTTAGTGGGTATATGTTACCTTGGGGACAAATGAGTTTTTGGGCTGCTCAAGTTATTACTCAGCTTTTTGGCGGAATTCCTTTTATAGGTGATGCATTAGTTATTTGGATAAGAGGAGATTTTGCAGTATCAGATCCAACTTTAACTAGATTTTTTATGCTGCATGTGTGTTTATTACCTATTGTAATTTTAGCAATTATTGCATTCCACTTTTATTCTTTAAGAATTCCTCATGTAAATAATGAAATTTCAGAAGAAATTGATTTTGATTTGGAAGCTGAAAAATATTTAGCAGGTGATACAAAAGGTTCTAAAGTTATTCCTTTTTGGCCAGGATTTTTAGCTAAAGATTTTATGTATATTGCGTTATTTATGATTTTCTTCTTCTATTTGGTGTGTTTTAAATTTAATTTCGCAATGGATCCAATTAACTTTGACCCAGCAAATTCTTTAAAAACACCTCCTCATATTTATCCTGAGTGGTATTTCTTATGGAGTTATGAAGTTTTAAGAGGATTTTTCTTTGATGTTGGAAGCATTAAAGCTTTTGATATAGGTCTTGCAGCGTTTGGTATAGCACAAATTATTTTCTTCTTGTTACCTTGGCTTGATAGAAGTGATGTTGTGAAACCAGCACACGAAAGACCAATGTTTTTTGCATGGTTTTGGGTGTTATTGATAGATTTAATTGTACTAACAGTTTATGGAAAGCTTCCTCCAACAGGAATTAATGCTTGGATAGGATTTTATGCTTCTATGGTATTTTTACTATTATTGTTAGTAGTCTTACCAATTATTACTATCATGGAAAGAAAAAGGGGCTAATAATGAGAGAATTAAAAATATTTTTTGTAGTTGTCTTTTTCACAGGTTTAGTTTATTGGGGGGTTGAGCCTTATGCACATTCAGTGATGAATCCTCCTTCAACTCCGGTTAATTTTGACTTTGCAAAAGCTGATGTAGAATTTACCAAAGGCGAAGTTGCTTTAAAAGAAAAAGCTGCAATAGATGCTAATGCTTCAGGAAGTGAAAAAGCTATAGCTAATGCTCAAAAAGCACTAGAGCTTGCTAAAAGCCAAGAAGAAGCTACCAAGCAATTATGGGAAAAAATCGCAAAAATTGATTTTAGTAAAGGTAATGCACAAAAAGGAAAAGAGCTTTTTGAAGGAAATTGTATTGCATGTCATGGTGTGAAAGCCGTCGGAATTCCTGCTACTATTACAGATTCTTCTTTAGGTGTAACACCTCCTGATTTAAGTGATGCGGGTGCTATTTATGATGAGAAATTTTTAGCAGCACTGATTGTTGATCCAGTTAAGGCTTTGCAAATTTCACATAAATTTAACGATGAAAATCCATTCTTAATGCCTGCTTATCCTTTAAGTGGTGATGAAGCACAAGATAATCAAGATTTAGCAGATTTAATTGCATTCTTTAAAAATACAGCTAGTGAGTATGAGAAGGAATTTGATACAAAATTAAAAGCAGATTTAGAAGAAAAATATGCTAAAAACCAAGAGCTTTCAGAGCAAGCAAAAACGGCTTTAATTGCAAAAGAATTTGATTTTGCTAAAAACAAACATACATTTGAAAATGCTTGCGGAAGATGCCATGATGTAAAATATGATGGTTTTGTTTCAAGTTCAAAGATGAGTGATTTAAAAAATTATCTTGGTATGACGCCTCCGGATTTATCTATGATGATTCGTTCTAAAGGCGCACATTATCTTGAAATCTTTATCAATGAACCTCAAAAGAAAATTCATGGAACTGCTATGCCAAGAGTTGGTCTAAATGAAAAAGCACAAACTCAAGTTATTAGTTATCTTGAAAAAGTTGGTGATAGTAAAAAAGAAGAAAGAGAGCAAACAGGAATTTATATTATGATATTCTTTGCTATCTTAAGTATTTTTGCTATAGGTTGGAAAAGATCAGTTTGGTCTAAACTACACTAATTTACTCAAAGAACGCCTTGTGGCGTTCTTTTTCTTCAATAATAAGCTAAATATAAAATAAAATTTGATATAATATTTTTTCATTTCACACGCATTAATTTCCTTATTAGGTTGCTTATGGGTTAAAGAATGCGGAGGAATAAACCTAATTATTTTATTTCAAGGAGAATTTCATGGTAAGCATGAGAGATTTGTTAGAGTGTGGTGTACACTTTGGACACCAAACAAGAAGATGGAATCCAAAAATGAAAAAATTTATTTTTGGTGAAAGAAAAGGTATTTATGTAATTGATTTGCAAAAAACGCTTAGATATTTTAGATATACATATAACATTGTTCGTGACGCTGCAGCAGAAGGTAAGACAATTTTATTTGTTGGAACTAAAAAACAAGCAGGTGGAGCGATTAAAGAATACGCTGAAAAATGTGGTATGCCTTATGTAAATCACAGATGGCTTGGTGGTATGATGACAAATTTTGGAACTATCCGCCAATCAATTAGAAAATTAGAAGTTATAGAAAAAATGGAAGAAGATGGAAGTATTAAACTTTTAACTAAAAAAGAAGCATTAATGCTTACTAGAAAAAAAGAAAAATTACTAGCATATCTTGGTGGTATTAGATATATGAAAACTCAACCTGATATGATTTTTGTTATTGATACTGTTAAAGAAAAAATTGCAGTACAAGAAGCTAATAGATTAAAAATCCCTGTAGTTGCTCCACTAGATACAAACTGCGATCCTGATTTAGTTGATTTCCCAATTCCAGGAAATGATGATGCAATTCGTTCGGTCCAACTTTTCTGTCAAGAAATGGCTGAAGCAATCAATGAAGGTAAAGCATTAAGAGAGCAAGATGGTGAAGTTAGCGAAGAACAGCCTATTTCTGAAGAAGAGAAAAAAGAAGTTTTAGAAGAAGCTATGAGTGAAGAAGATTTTGAAGGAGATAAAGAGTAATGGCTGAAATCACTGCACAAATGGTAAAAGAACTGCGCGAGAGTACTGGCGCAGGTATGATGGATTGTAAAAATGCTTTAAAAGATACAGATGGTGATTTTGAAAAAGCAGTGCAACTTTTAAGAGAAAAAGGACTTGGAAAAGCTGATAAAAAAGCTGATCGTTTAGCTGCTGAAGGTTTAGTAAGTGTAAAAGTAAGTGATGATTTTAAATGTGCAACTGTAAGTGAAATTAACTCAGAAACAGATTTTGTTGCTAAAAATGAACAATTTATTGCTTTAACAAAAGATACAACAGCACATATTCAAGCCAAGAGTCTTCAAAATGTTGAAGAATTACATTCAAGTGAGATTAATGGTGTTAAATTTGAAGAGTATTTAAAAAGTCAAATTGCAACTATTGGTGAAAATTTAGTTGTTAGAAGATTTGCTACTTTAAAAGCAGGTGCTAATGGCATAGTAAATGGTTATATTCACACCAATGGTCGTGTTGGTGTAGTTATTGCTGCAGCTTGCGATAGTGAAGCTACGGCTAGCAAGTGTGGAGAATTTTTAAAACATATTTGTATGCATATTGCTGCAATGAAGCCAAGTTATTTATCTTATGAAGAGCTTGATATGGATTTTGTAGAAAATGAGTATAAAGCTTTAGTTGCTGAGTTAGAAAAAGAAAATGAAGAAAGAAGAAGATTAAAAGATCCTAATAAACCAGAGCATAAAATTCCAAAATATGCAAGCAGAAAACAATTAACTCAAGAGGTAATTCAAGCAGCTGAAGAAGCTATTAAGGCTGAACTTCAAGCACAAGGTAAGCCAGAAAAAATTTGGCCTAATATTATCCCAGGTAAGTTGAATAGTTTTATAGCAGATAACTCTCAACTTGATAGCAGACTTACTTTAATGGGTCAGTTTTATGTAATGGATGATAAAAAAACTATCGAACAAGTAATTGCTGATAAAGAAAAGGAACTAGGTGGAACTATCAAAATAGTCGAATTTATTCGTTTTGAAGTAGGTGAGGGCCTAGAAAAGAAAACTGAAGATTTTGCTGCTGAAGTTGCTGCACAAATTGGTTAAAAATGGAACTTTTAAAAGCGGAAAATTTAAACCATAGTTTTGATATTCCGCTTTTTGAAAATTTAAATTTTACTTTAAATACAAAAGATTGTATTGCAGTATGTGGAAGCAGTGGATGTGGTAAATCTACTCTTTTACATATTTTATCTACCTTATTAAAACCTCAATCGGGAAAAGTTTTTTATAATAATCAAGATTTATACGACTTAGATGATGAAGCTTTGCTAGAAATTCGTAGAAAAGATTTTGGTATTATTTTTCAAATGCATTATTTATTTAAAGGTTTTTTGGCTTTTGAAAATATAGAACTTGCGAGTGTTTTAAGCGGCCAGAATATTGATTATGAATTATTAAAAAAACTTGATATTGCAGATTTAATGAATCAAAAAATCACAAAACTAAGCGGTGGACAACAGCAAAGAGTAAGTATAGCTAGGGTTTTAAGCAAGAAGCCAAAAATTATTTTTGCAGATGAGGCTACCGGAAATTTAGATTTTAAAAATGCTTTAAATGTAATGGATATTTTGATTGATTATATCAAAGAAAATAATGCAGCTTTAATTTTTGTTACGCATGATCAAGAGCTTGCTAAAAAATGTGATAAGGTTTTTCACTTAAACAACCATGGAATTTGTTAAATATTTAGGTGATGAAAATGTAGTTATTTTCATGCTTTTGTTTGCTAGAATGAGTGGATTGATAGTTTTTTTCCCTTTTTTTTCTCATAATAGTATTCCTTTGGTGGTAAAAACAACTTTGGTAATGTTTTTAACAATGTTTTTATACCCTTTAGCTAAGCTTGAAAATAATACACCTGATTCTTTTTTTATTCTATATCTTTTAAGTGAAGTTATTTTTGGGATGATAGCAGGAATGATTTTGCAAATGACTTTTGCCATTTTGCAAATGGCAGGTGAGCAGATTTCTTTTACTATGGGTTTTTCAATGGCTAGTGTTATGGATCCCACAACAGGTGCAAATACTCCTGTAATTTCACAAGTTTTAAATTTATTAGCTTTGCTTGTATTTTTAGCTTTTGATGGACATCATTTGATTTTGCTTTTTATATCTAATTCATTGGAATATATTAGTTTAGGTGGATTTTATCCACATGAAAATTTAATGCTTTATTTAAATAAAGCTATGGTAAATATTTTTGTGCTTGGTTTTTCTATGGCTTTTCCTGTTTTAGCTATTTCTTTGCTATCAGATGTGATTTTTGGCATGCTTATGAAAACTATGCCGCAATTTAATCTTTTAGTGGTTGGTTATCCTATCAAGATATTTTTGTCTTTCGCGGTTCTTATTGCTATTTTACTTATTATGATGCAATATTTTAAAAATTTAATAGTAAAAAGTTTTGAGCATATGGAGTTGTTATTTTTTAATATATAAGCATTAAATAATTAAAAATGTTTTAAAATAATGTATTTTTTATTCTTGGGAGATGATAATGAGGGTTTTGCTAATAAATTCCAATATAGCTGTTTCAAAATTAATTAGTTTGGGGGTTCAAAAATTAGGTTATGATTTTGAGGAGCTCAAGGATATTGAGGAGCTTGAGGGATTTTATGATGTAATTATTATAGATCATGATATTGAGGCTGATTTAGATGATTTAAAAAGTAAATGTGATAGATTGATTTATTTGTTACCTAGAAACCTAGAACAAAAAGAAGGTATAGAGTGTTTGTATAAACCGTTTTTACCTACCGATTTTATAAATCTTCTAAGCGGAGATGGGATTTTGGATGATATTCAAAAAGATGCTTTGAGCGAAGATGAACTAAATTTTGATGATGAGGAAGTTGTTGGTAAAGATATGCCTTTGGATGGAAATGAACTTTTAGAAGGTATTGATTTGTCTGAACATGAAGAAAATTTGGGTGAAGATGATTTAAATTTACAAGAAGATTTTTTTGAAGAGAATTTAGGTGATGGATTAAAAAATGATGATATGTTTGATGCAACAAGTGAGTTAATAGATGAAGAGAAAACAGAAGATGATTTAGTTTTTTCAGATAGCTTAGATAAAGAAAATATAGAAGAAAATATAGAAGAAAATATAGAAGAAAATATAGAAGAAAATATAGAAGAAAATATAGAAGAAAATATAGAAGAAAATATAGAAGAAAATATAGAAGAAAATATAGAAGAAAATATAGAAGAAAATATAGAAGAAAATATAGAAGAAAATATAGAAGAAAATATAGAAGAAAATATAGAAGAAAATATAGAAGAAAATATAGAAGAAAATATAGAAGAAAATATAGAAGAAAATATAGAAGAAAATATAGAAGAAAATATAGAAGAAACCCCTGTTGAATTTGATTCTTTTGATACACTACCTATGGTTGAAGAGATAGGTGAAAAAGAAATGAGCTTTGATGATTTACCTGAAGATGCTCAATTTATTGGTGAGGAAAAAGAAGAAAAAATAGCTTTAGAAGAAAATGAGCCTATGGTTGAAGAAATATTTGAAAATGAAAGTATAGATGATTTTCAACTAGAAGAAGAAGAGCTAAGTACTCAAGATAAGATAAAAGAAGAATTGGCCGCTATTGATGAGCTTGATGAAGAATTTAATGGTCTTGATGGTGAGTTAATGCAAAATTTTGACACTCAAGAAACAGATAACAATGAAAATACGCAAGCTTTTGATTTAGAGGAAAATATAGAGGAAAATATAGAGGAAAATATAGAGGAAAATATAGAGGAAAATATAGAGGAAAATATAGAGGAAAATATAGAGGAAAATATAGAGGAAAATATAGAGGAAAATATAGAGGAAAATATAGAGGAAAATATGAGCGAAATTTTAGACGATACACAAGATGAGTTTGCAAATTTAAATGAAAATGATATTATGTTAGCTTTAGGCGAAGAGCTTGCTCCAGCTATTGTAGAAAAGAAAGAAGAAAATATATTAAGCACTCAAGAAAAAATAGAAAATTTACAAGAAGATGAAATGGTAAATGAGCTTAGTAAGAGTATAGCTCAAACCATTACTTCAAGTATTACTGATGATACTTTAAAGGCAGCCTTGAAAGGTATGAAGATGAATATAAACATCAATATAAGCTTTGATGAGGATAAACATTGAGCGGTCAAATTTTAATTATCTCAGGACCAAGTGGAGCAGGTAAGAGTACCTTGCTTCAAAGGCTTTTTAAAGAAAAAGATAATATTTATTTTTCTATTTCAAGCACAACAAGAGCTCCTAGAGAAAATGAAAAAAATGGAGTAGATTATTTTTTTATCAGTGAAGAAGAATTTAAACAAGGTATAGAAAAAGGTGATTTTTTAGAATGGGCTTTAGTGCATAAAAATTACTACGGTACATCGTTAGTTCCTGTAAAAAAAGCATTGCAAGAGGGTAAAAGTGTCATTTTTGATATAGATGTGCAAGGCTTTTGCATAGCTAAAGAAAAAATGCCTAATTATATTACTTCTGTATTTATCACAACTAAAGATAAAAAAGAACTTGAAAAAAGATTGCTTAAGCGAAATACTGATAAAATAGAAGATATTAGCAAAAGATTAGAAAATGCTAGTGATGAAATGGCTTATTTGGACCGATATGATTTTTTAATCATAAATGATGATCTTGAAAAAAGCTATAGGGAGTTAGAAGCAGTTTTTGAAGCTTCAAAATTAAAAAGTACAAAACATGATTTAAAACAAATTCAAATTCAATGGAATAAAGGAGAATAAAATGCATATGCCAAGTGGAACCCAATGGTTAATTATATTACTTATTGTAGTATTACTTTTTGGTGCTAAAAAAATTCCAGAGCTTGCTAAAGGTTTAGGAAAAGGTATTAAAACTTTTAAAGATGAAATGAATACTGATGATGATAAAAAAATCGTTCAAGAAGATGCACAAAAAATTGAAAAAATCAACGAAAAAGATGTGCTGGTAAAAGAAAATAATGAAGAAACAAAAAAAGCTTAAGGCGATACGTTGAAAACTTTAGTTTATAAAGAAATTAAAGAGAAACTAGGAAGAGATTTTATCTTAGAAAATCCTAAGAATAAAAATCTAGCCCATTTTGCTACACCTTTGGCTTTTTCTTTAGCTAAAGAATTAAGGCAAAACCCTATAATAATTGCTAATGATATTGTTGCTAAGTTAAAAGATTGTGATTGTTTTGAAAGTGTAGAGGCTTTAAATGGTTATGTAAATTTTAAGCTTTCAAAGGCTTTTTTAAATTCTTTGGCTACGCAAGCTTTGGGTGATAGTGAAAAATTTGCAAAAGATGAAAAAAAAGAGCAGAGTTTTTTACTTGAATATGTTAGTGCAAATCCAACAGGACCTTTACACATAGGGCATGCTAGAGGGGCTATTTTTGGTGATACTTTAACTAGGGTTGCTAGACATTTAGGATATAAATTTGATACAGAATATTATGTTAATGATGCGGGTAATCAAATTTATCTTTTAGGTCTTTCTATATTGCTTGCAGTAAAAGAGCATTGTTTAAAAGAGCAAGTTCGATATCCTGATGAGTATTATAAAGGTGAATATATTATAGATGTAGCAAAAGAGGCTTTTGCTGAATTTGAAAAAGATTTTTTTATAGAAGGAAATATTCCACAATTAGCGCTTTGGGCTAAGGATAAAATGCTAAAAATTATTAAGCAAAATTTAGCCGATGCTAAGATATTTATTGATACTTATGTGAGTGAAACAAGCTATTATAGTGAATTAGAAAATACTTTAAAAGCCTTAAAAGAGCATGGTGGTACTTATGAGCAAGATGGTAAAATATGGCTTGCATCAAGTGCTAAAGGTGATGAAAAAGATCGTGTGATTATTAAAGATGATGGAAAAGGAACTTATCTAGCTGCTGATATAGTTTATCATAAAGATAAAATGAGTCGTGGTTATGATAAGTGTATCAATATATGGGGAGCTGATCATCACGGCTATATAGCTAGAATGAAAGCTGCTATGGAATTTTTAGGTCATGATAGTCAAAATCTTGAAATTATCTTAGCACAAATGGTTTCATTGTTAAAAAATGGCGAGCCTTATAAGATGAGTAAAAGAGCAGGAAATTTCATTTTAATGGGTGATGTTTTAGAAGAACTTGGTAGTGATGTGCTAAGATATATTTTTATCAGCAAAAAATGTGATACGCATTTGGAATTTGATGTAGATGAGTTTAAAAAAGAAGATAGCTCTAATCCTGTGTATTATATTAATTATGCTCATGCGAGAATTCATCAAGTATTTGCCAAAGCAGGTAAGAGTGTAAATGATGTTATATATGCTAAATTTGAGAGTTTAAATGAAGATGGTATGAATCTTTTGTTTGAAAGCTTAAATTTAAAAGCAGTACTTAATGATGCATTCGAATCAAGAGCCTTGCAAAAAATTCCTGATTATTTAAAAAATTTAGCCTCTTTATTTCATAAATTTTATAATGAAAATAAAGTTGTTGGCTCAAGCAATGAAGATGAGCTTTTAAAACTTTTTGCCATATGTGCCTTGAGTATTAAAACAGCTTTTGCACTCATGGGAATAGAGGCAAAGAATAAAATGAATCACGATTAATTTTGATCGTGATTTTTGCTTTTTTTAATACTTCTTGTCATCATAAAGCTTTGTTCAAAAAATAAAAGCAAGGTTATGCTTACTCCTACTGCTAGAGCTAATGTTACCGAAAGTGTTGTAAAGAAATAATCAAAAAAATGAATCAAAAAATTAGTTTTTTCGCCAATATCCTCTGAGCGTATAAAAGAAATCAAATACAATATAGCTTTGTATGCGTAAATTCCGGGTATCATAGGGATAAGAGCAGGAAAAGCTATAATTTCAGCGGGTGTTTTAAAAATCTTAGCCAAAAACAAACCAAGACAACCTATGCTAAAAGAAGCTATAAAGGTCGCAATAGCTAAAGTTTGAAAGCCAAAATACCCCATTAGAGTAAAACGCATACCATGAGCTATAGCGGCTAATATGGCTGAAAGTATGAGTGTTTTAAAGGGTGGATTACACACATAAGCAAAACCAAATCCTGTTAAAGCTGCAAAAAACATATCCCAAAGTATAGAAGAATAATCAATCATCTTAAAATTCCAAAGTCACTAATGCTAAGAGTGGTATAAATTCCAATAGCAATACAGCATACCAATATCACCACACTAATAATACGACTAAAACCCATAAGTATGTGATCTTTTAAAATATCTATAATTGAGTTTATAAAATAAACTCCAGGTATTAAATACAAGATACTAGAACCCAAAGCAATATTTGCTTCTTGTATAAGCTTTAAATCCACTCCAAAAAACACAATAAAAGAAGATAAAAAAGAGCAAAAAATATATTGAATTCTTAAATCAATTTTTATTCTAGTGAGTAAAACTCTCAAACTAAAACCCACCAAAGTAGCTAAAAATACAAATAAACATCCATAAAAATCTCCCCCAAATAGCTTACAAAAGGCCGAATTTGCTGCTGAAACTAAAAATAAATTAGCTAAAAAAGGATTTCTTTTGGTTTGTTTGAGTTTTAAAAGAGAAATTTTAGCTTCTTCTAGGTTGTATTTATGATCATGAATTTGCCAACTTAATGCACTAAGTTCTAAAATAAGTTTAAAATTAATATGATTGTGTTTGTTAGGTATGATGTAGGTTCTTTGTATAGAGTTATCATCTTTATCAAAAATATTTAGCGTAGTATGATGAAAGAAAAAATTCATATTAATTTCATAACCATACGCATTAGCTATCCTTCCAACACATTTTGCTACTCTTGCTGTGTAAGTTCCTGCACTTAGAAAAACGCTAATATATTCGATTAAAAAATTAGTTAAATTTTGAATTGATGGTTTTTGCATAAATATTCTTTAAAATAGTTTTTAAAGATTTTATCAAAATTAAAATATAAAATCTTATAAATTTAAAATATTTTTGTAAAAATATTAAAAATATATGCACTAGGTAATTTAAGGAAGTTAAAAAAATTAAGTGTAATTTTTCTTTTTTTGTATATAAATATAAATAGCTAAAAGCATACTTATAAAAATAATACAAGCAATAATAACAAAATGTAGATATTCTTTAAGTAAGTCTTCATTTTTACCTAAAATATAACCTAATATAAGTAAAATCAAACACCAAATTCCAGCTCCCAAACTAGTATAAAATATAAATTTTTTCAAATTCATTCTTGCAAGTCCAGCAGGTAAAGAAATGTATTGACGCAATCCAGGGATTAATCTACCACTAAATGTTGATATTTCACCATGTTTATTGAAAAAGGCTTCAAACTGAGCAAATTTTGTTTCATTAACTCCAAAATATTTACATATTTTTAAAATAACATTACGCCCTAAAAAATAACATAAGTAATAATTTAATAAAGCACCCAAAAGAGCTCCAAAAGTCCCACAAAGTAGACATAGCCAAAAGTTAAGTTCGTTTTGATGAGCTAAATATCCAGCAGGTATCATCACTACTTCACTAGGAAAAGGAAAAAAGGAGCTTTCTATAAACATAAGAAAGATAATCCCCCAATAACCCCAATCTTTTGCAAGAGTAAGTAAAAAATCTATAATATCACCAAGCATAAACACCCTTTAATTTTTTAAACTAATGATATAAATTTAGTTTTAATGTTTTAAAAATATAGCATGGCTTTTGCACAAATGACTATTAAAATACATAAAATCAATGCAATCAAGTGAGATTTTAAAGGATCTTTTCTTTTTAAAATTTTTATAAAAAACAAAGAATAACAAGTTAAAGCTAACATTGTTATTAGTAGCAAAAGCTTGATAAATAAAAATACTCCAAAATTGCTTGCAAAAAAATCCCAAAAAGAATTAAATTCATAAAAACTTAAAAGATAAAAACCACTCAATAAAAGTAAGATAAAAATACTAGCAAAAATAAAAATACTTGATTTGGTATAGGCTTTTTTAATTTTATCGCAATCTTCTTTGTTTTCGTGTTTATAAGCAAAGCAATAAACACAAACATCAAAAAATACATAGGCTATAAAAAATATAGCACAGATAAGATGAATACAAATAAAAATAAAATGCATAACTAATCTCCTTAAAAAATCATAGCACAATTTTAAGGAGATGTAAAATTAAAGTTTTTCTAAAATTTGGATAGTTTTGATTTTATCTCCTGCTCTAATGCTATCTAGTACTTCTAAACTTTCTTTGTCTTCAGGATTGATTTGTCCAAAGATAGTATGTACTCCATCTAAATGAGGTTGTGGGCTATGACAGATAAAAAATTGTGAACCACCTGTATCTCTACCAGCATGAGCCATAGATAAGCTACCTCTTAAGTGCTTGTGTTTTTGATCGTCACATTCACATTCTATCTCATAACCAGGGCCACCTGAACCTATACCATAAGGGCAGCCACCTTGTATTACAAAATTTGGAATCACGCGGTGAAAAACAAGCTCATCATAAAAACCTTCATTGGCTAAGTTGGCAAAATTACACACAGTTTGTGGTGCTTCATCGGGAAATAATTCTAATTTCATATCGCCTTTTTCGGTGCTAATGATAGCAAAATTGTATTTTTTTGCATCTTTTATGTCGATTTTTTTAAGCATTTTTTTGCTCCTATTCTATGTTGGTATAAACTGCTTGTACATCATCATCATCTTCTAATTTATCAAGCAATTTTTCAATATCAAGAAGTTGCTCTTCACTAAAGCTTACGGGGTTATTAGCAAGATATTCAAGTCCTGCTTTTTTAAGCACTAAGCCTTTTTTTTCTATGGCGTTACTAAGTTCACCAAAAGCAGTGTAATCACCTATAATTAGTAATTCTTCATCATTTTGTTCAAGTTCTTCAAGTCCTGCATCAATGAGTTCAAGTTCAAGTTCTTCTAAATCTCCATCATATTTTTCAAGATGAAAAACAGCTTTGTGTGAAAACATAAAAGTCAAAGAGCCATTTTGCAAAATTTCTCCACCATTTTTGCTAAAAATTGCTTTTACATTAGCCACTGTGCGTGTAGGATTGTCACTCATACACTCAACAATGATTAAAGCTCCATGTGCTGCTTTTCCCTCATAGTGGATATTTTTAATATCAGCACTATCTTTTCCACTTGCTCTTTTAATAGCTGCATCGATATTGTCTTTTGGCATATTATTAGCTTTTGCAGTAGCTATGGCACTACGAAGCTTTGGATTCATATCAGGATCAGCTCCGCCTTCTTTTGCTGCTACTTGTATAGCCTTTGCAAGTTTTGGAAAAAGTTTGCTCATTTTATCCCATCTTGCTTCTTTAGAGGCTCTGCGATATTCAAACGCTCTTCCCATAAATTCTCTCTTTCTTATATTGTTTTAAAGTTAAAAGTATAAACTAAGAAGTCTAAATTTGATTTTAAAGGAGCAAAAGAGTGATCAGAAAAGCTA
Organism: Campylobacter lari; assembly: GCF_004357905.1. Classification (NCBI taxonomy): domain Bacteria; kingdom Pseudomonadati; phylum Campylobacterota; class Epsilonproteobacteria; order Campylobacterales; family Campylobacteraceae; genus Campylobacter; species Campylobacter lari. The sequence goes on from NZ_SMTT01000001.1 coordinate 21,385, forward strand.
GGAAAGATGATGTTAAAAAATGCATACAATTGCTTGCTTTGGCAATGGATCATTTTATATATAAACTTAGTGGCTATAATGATCATCAAAAAGCCATAGAGGTTTTAGAAAATTTCTTCACTCAAGAAAATAATCGTTTAAGCTATGAAAATATATATGTTTATGAAGAAGATAATGAAATTTTAGGTGTGATTTGTTTTTATGATGGGGCTTTGGCAGATGAGCTAGATAAGCCTTTAAATGAGCATTTAGAATTTTTAGGAATTAATGAAAAAGTTTTAAAAGAATGTGATAATGAGTTTTATTTAGATAGTATTTGCGTGGATGAAAAGGCAAGAGGGAAAGGTATTGCTAAGAAATTGATTGAATATGCCTTCAATGAAGCTTTGAAAAATGGCAAAAAGCTTTCATTAATCGTGGAAGATGAAAATATAAATGCAAAAATGCTTTATGAAAAAATGGGTTTTAAATTTATAAAAAATAAAATTTTTCACACTTATAAATATGAATACAGAGAAAAAGGAGAATAAATGAATATAAAAACTAAAAATATTAATTGTCAAAGTTGTGTAAATTTAATCAAAGCTTCATTGGAAGATGAATTTGGTGCTATGCAAATAAGTGTTGAAAATAAAAGCATAGAGATTGATTTAAAAGCAGAGCAAGTTGAAGAGTTTAAAAAACAATTGCAAGATTTAGGTTTTGAGATAGATGAAGCATGAGTTAAAGTTAAAAATAGGCAATATGACTTGTGTTAATTGCTCTAATGCTATAGAAAAAGTTTGTGCAAAAATTGATGGGGTAGAAGATGTAAGTGTTTCTTATGTCAATTCTAGTGGAGTGTTTTTGCTTAAAGATTTATCTTTAGAAGCAAAGATCAAAGAAAAAATTAAGGCTTTGGGTTTTGAAATATTACAAGAAGAGCAAAATTTATACGAATTTAAACTCAAAGAGCTTAAAAATATGAAAACAAAGCTTATTATGAGTATAATTTTAAGCTCTATTGTGATGTATTTTGAAATGTTTGTTCAAGGAAATGTTTCTGCTTTAATTCAAATGTTTTTATCTATGATAGCGATTTTTTATTGTGGAAAAGGTTTTTTTATCCACGCTCTTAAAGGATTAAAACATAAAAATTTAGATATGAATACCTTGATATCCTTAGGTGCTTTTACTTCTTTTATATATTCTTTTTTTGTGTATTTTGAGGTATTTAGTAAAGATGGTTATTTGTATTTTAGTGGCGGAGCGATGATTGTAAGCTTTGTTTTATTAGGTAAATACTTAGAAGAAAAGGCTAAATTTAAATCCTTAGAATATCAAAACAAACTAAAAAATATAGATATTAAAAAAGCTAATATAATCTTAGAAGATGCAAGTATAAAAAGCATACCTAGTGCTTTTGTAAAAGAAAATGATGTGATTTTAGTAAAAGAGGGTGAAAGCGTTGTTGTTGATGGGGTGATTATAGCAGGCGAGGCTGAGGTTGATGTGAGTTTTTTAACAGGAGAATTTTTACCACTTTTGAAAAAGCAAAATGATGAAATTCTAGCAGGAAGTGTGTTGATTAATGGAAGCTTAAAGATTAAAGCTAGTAAAAAGGCGATTGAAAGCTCATTAGAACAAATTAAAGATCTTGTTTTTAAAGCAGGCAATATCAAAACACCTTTAGCAAATTTAGCTAATAAAATTTCAGCTTATTTTGTAGCTTGTATTATTGTTTTATCGCTTTTTGTGTTTGTTTTTTGGTATTTTAAAGAAGGAGTCAACGCAGCATTTTTACATGCTTGTGCCACTCTTTTAATCTCTTGTCCTTGCGCTTTGGGCTTAGCAACCCCTATAGCCATAGTTAGTGCTTTAGCAAATGGTGCAAGAAATTTTATCTTAGTAAAAAATCCAGCGGTATTAGAGAATTTAGCTAGTATAAAACTTGCTATTTTTGATAAAACAGGCACTTTAAGTCAAGATGATTTAAGTGTTTATAAGCATGATCTAACTCAAGAAAATTTTCAAAAACTCACGCAAATTGAAAATTTAAGCTCACATCCAATCGCAAAGGCTTTTACTAAAAAATTGAATGTAAATTTAAATTTACAAGGAAAATTAAGTGTTTTAGTGGGTAGTGGTTTGCTTTATGAGGAAAATGATGATAAATATTTAATAGGCAATGAAAAATTAATGCTTGAAAATAGTGTTGATATACAAAAAAGCAAGCAATTTTTGCAAGAATTTGAAGATCAAGCACCTATATGTTTGTATTTTGCAAAAAATAATATTTGTCTTGGCGGGGTTTGTTTAAAAAATGAACTTAAAAACGAAGCTAAAAATTTGATAGCAAATTTAAAGCAAAAAGGTATAAAAAGTATTATTTTAAGTGGTGATAATAAAAAAAGTGTTACTAAAATAGCAAATGAGCTTAATGTTGATGAATATTATTCTGATTTAAAACCTGAGCAAAAACTTGATTTCATAAAAGAAAAAATCAAAAAAGAAAAAGTTCTTTTTATAGGAGATGGTATCAATGATGCTCCTGCTTTAAATTTAGCTAGCGCAAGCATAAGTTTTTCTAAAGCAAGTGAGCTTGCTAAAAAAAGCGGAGATTTGATTTTGATAAAAGATGATTTATCTTTAATAGCTTATTGTTTTGAGCTTTCTCAAAGAACTAAAAATATCATCAAACTTAATCTTTTTTGGGCTTTTGTCTACAATGCTTTATGTATTCCCATTGCGGCAGGTCTTGTGCCATTTATAAGTCTTAGTCCGCATTTGGCAGCTTTAGCAATGTGTTTTAGTTCAGTAACGGTTGTAGTCAATTCTTTAAGATTGCGTTAGATATTTCAGTTTTATTTAATATTTGTTGTATTATATTAATATAACTTTAACAAAAAGGAGTATTTAATGAATTGCAATTGTAGTTTTTCTATGATGAGTGTAATAAGATATTCTAAAATGATTATCTTGCTTACCGTTGCCTCTTTGGCTGCTATTGTTGTTTTTGGTAATATAACTGATTATAATTCAAATTTTCAGTTTGTAAAACATGTTATGAGTATGGATACTAAGCCTGATTATTTAGGTAATGCTATTATTTATAGGGCTATTACAAATTCTACGATCCATCATATTGCTTATATCTTTATTATTTGTTTTGAAGCTTTTATTATGCTGACTGCTTTAAAAGGTGCTTTAGATATGTTTAAAGCAAGAAATTTAGATGTAAAAACTTTCCATGAAGCTAAAAAATTTGGAATCATTGCTTTAACTTGTTGTTGTTTGTTATGGTTTTTTGGTTTTCAAGTGGTGGCTGCAGAGTGGTTTGGCATGTGGATGAGTAAAACTTGGAATGGTTTGCCTGATGCTACTAGATTAGTAACCTATATGCTTTTAGCATTAGTTTATATTAGTATTAAAAACGATGATTAAATCACAAACTCTCTGTTGAGGGTTTGTGGAAAATATAAAATGTTTTTATAATGATTGAGCTTGTAAATATTTACTTCTTCTTTTTTTGTAATTATTCCATAATTTAAAAAACAAGAAAATTAAAGCTAGGCTCAGTGCTAAAAAATGTGGAATTTGCGGTATTTTTGCAGATAAAAAATAATGCCAAGATACTAGTAAAAAGCAAAAATAGCCAAGTTTTCTTATCTTACTTAATTTTTTAAAAAGCTTAAATGAGCTTATAAACATAAGTGTGAGTATAAAAAAGCTTATAAAACCACTAAATTCTAAATTTTTACTAAAAGTATCTTTGAAAAAAAGCATTAAATCTAAATTTTTACTAAAAGCAAAGTAATTAAAAAAGTGAATCAAAACCCAAAAAAATGCATAAAAACCTAAAAATTTAGGGTAATCTTTTGTGTGTTTATACTTTAAAAGTGAAAAAAATAGGCTTAATCCAAAAAAGATTAAGCCAAATACACCACTATAAAAATATACAGATTTTACAATATCAAATTCTTGCATGATTTGATAAACACTAAAAACAATACTTAAAACAAAAGCTAAAAATCCACTGATATTATAAACTTTTTTGCTCATTAAAAATTAACCTTTAAATCCATATCTTTATACAAATGCGCTACTTCTTTTTCATAGCCATTAAACATTTGCGTAGGCTTAGTGAAAAAATCTCCCAAAGGACGCTCGTTTGCTTGAGACCATCTTGGGTGAGAGACATTTGGATTAACATTAGCATAAAATCCATATTCTCTAGGGTTTGCTAACTCCCATGTGCTTTTAGGTTGTTCTTTGGTAAATTCTATTTTTACAATAGATTTTATACTTTTAAAGCCATACTTCCATGGAACTACAAGGCGAATCGGTGCTCCATTTTGTCCTAATAAAGGCTTTTTATACATGCCCACAGCCATAAGTGTTAGTGGGTGCATAGCCTCATCTAATCTTAAGCCTTCTACATAAGGATAATCAAGAGTTGGAAAAAATGAGGCTTGATCGGCAAATTGATTTTTATCAAAAAGAGTGGTAAATTTTATAAATTTAGCCTCACTTTTAACTTTACATTTTTCTATTAAAGCACGCAATTCAAAACCAACCCAAGGCACCACCATGGACCAAGTTTCAACACAGCGAAATCTATAAATTCTCTCTTCTAATGGAAAAGCCAATAAATCTTGCATAGTTAAAGTCAAAGGTTCTTCAACTTCCCCGCTAACTTCTATTTTCCAACCATTTGTGTTGAAATTTTTTGCAAGCTCAACAGCTCTTTTTTTATCAGTAGAAAATTCATAAAAATTAACATAATTAGTTGCAATTTTTTCTTCACTTAAATTTAATTTTTCATTGTTAGGATCAGGAAAGAAATTTAATGCCATTAATTCAGATTGAACTAAAGCTGAACTAACTAAAGCTCCAGCACCTAGTTTTAAAAAATGGCGTCTTTTGTTATATAATTGTTCGTTTGTGATATTCATGAAGCATCCTTTATATATTTTGTGATATTAAAACATATAAAGGAAAATAGAAGGATAATTTTTATTATTTTATAAAAAATATTTTTAAAAAATTACCTCATTATTTTCAGATAGAGCAGGGTTGTTTTTTGGAAATGGAGAAGTATTGGTGTAGTACTCTCTTTGTTTTTCATAAATTCCTTGATAAACCCCTTTTGGGATGATAAATTTTCTAGCGCTATCAGGATAAAGTTCTAAGTATTTTGTTAAAAATTCTTTAAAAACCGGCGCAGCAGTTCTTGCACCACCTTCTATTTGTTTCATAGGCTTATTATCATCATTTCCATACCAAATGATAGCTTCTATTTCAGGAGTTAAGCCACAAAACCACGCATCTATACTTTTATTTGAAGTACCTGTTTTTCCAGCTATTTCAATCCCTTCTACTCTAGCATTACGCCCAGTGCCTTTTTTTACAACATTTTGCATCATATCATTGACTAAAAAAGCTTGTTCAGGTTCACTGATTTTTCTTTCTCCGGAATTAAATTCTACTACTATTTTACCATTTTTATCGATTACTCTTTTAATGAGTAATAAGTCTTTTTGCACACCATAGTTTCCAAATACCGTGTAAAGTTTAGCATAATCATAAATGGAAATTCCAAAGCTACCCAAAACTATAGATAAATCAACCGGTATGTTTTCAAAGCCCATAAATTGAAGCTTATCGTGGATTACATCAAGTCCTAGGGCAAGAGCTAAATTTATGGTAGCTAGGTTTCTTGAGCCAGTTAGCGCTTCTTTTAAACTTATGAGTCCTAGAAATTTTCCACCATAATTTTTAGGTTTCCAATCTTTCTCATCTTTTTTAGTACTTTCAAAAATTCTTGAAATATCAGCAACCTTACTCATAGGAGAATAGCCCATGTCAATGGCAATTTGATATAAGAAAGGCTTAAAAGAACTCCCCGGTTGTCTTAAGCTTTGAGTGGCGCGGTTGAAATTACTTTTTGTATAATTTACCCCGCCAACTAAGGCTAAAATGTCTCCATTTTGATGATTTGCTACTATCATAGCTCCATTGAGTGTGCTTAAATTTGCATCTTTATCTCTTTTAACTATTTCATCATAGCCAAATTTTAAGGCTTCTCTTGCAATATTTTGCACATCAAGATCAATGGCAAGCTCTATTTTATAGCCACCACTTTTTAAGTCTTTAATCCCGCTTAGTTGTTTTAAAACTTCTTGAGTAACATAAGGGGCTGCATTTTGTGTTAAAGTATCATCATATACTTTTGGAATTTCTTTTAAGGCGTTTTCATACTCTTCTTTAGAAATCCAACCAAGATTATACATTCTTTGTACTACGCTATTTGCTCTAGCTAAAGAAAGATCTAAATGTCTAGTAGGATCATAAGTACTTGGAGCCTTTGGCATACCTACCAAAATGGCAATCTCTTTCAAACTAAGCTCATCTAAATTTTTTCTAAAATACCCAAGCGCAGCAGTTTTTACTCCATAATATCCATGTCCAAAGAAGATGAAATTTAAATATCTTTCTAAAATTTGCTCTTTAGTTAAAGTATTTTCTATCTTATATGCAAGCAAAGCTTCTTTTAGCTTTCTGCTCAAAGTACGCTCAGGAGTTAATTCTGTATTTTTTATGAATTGTTGAGTAAGAGTGGAAGCTCCTTCCATAGTTTTTCCACCGCTTCTTATGATTTTAATAGCTGCTCTAAAAATTGCATCTATATTAACCCCGCCATGTTCAAAAAAGCTAGTATCTTCAATGGCTACCAAAGCTTCTATAAGTCTTGGTGGAAGTTCTTCATAAGGGGCATAAAAGCGGTGTTGCTCAAAAACATTTGCAACTAATTTTCCATTTTTATCAAAAATTTGTGTTGTAAGAGGCGGTTTGTAATCTTTAAAGGTATATTGATTTAAATCAGAATCAGAAAACAAATATGCAATAAATATAAAAACTCCAACCATACATACTATACAAAAAGAAAGAAATATTTTTAAAATTTTTATCATAAAAATGCTTTCAAAAGTTCTATATTAAGCCCTAGTGCTGTACTTTGATGGCCTATGATTTTTTTAATGTATTTTTTATGAAATCCCTCACACATCACAGCACCGGCTTTACCTTGATAAAGTTTTGAATCAATGTATTCTTGCATATCTTTTAAATCAAATTTATCTAAGATCAAATCACATTTGCTAAGATTAAAAATCTTTTTATCTTCTAAAACTAAAATCATCGCGCTTAAAACGCTAATGCTTTTGCCACTTTGCAAATTGAGCATATTAAAAGCCTCATTGTCGCTTTTAGCTTTAGTTAGAATGATATTTTGAGCACAAACTATGCTATCAGCAAATAAAACATTTTTAAAATCAGGATATTTTGCAAAAAACTGTCTTTCTTTTTCTAAAACAATTTTTTGCACATAAGAGCTTGGATTATCTTTTTTTACCAAACTCTCATCATAATCGATAATAATTTGTTCAAAAGCGATATTTGCTTCTTTTAATAAAGCAACGCGTGAAGGCGAACTTGAAGCTAAATAAAGCATTAAGCAAGACTTTCTTCTATGATTTTTTTAGCATGATCAAGTGCTTGTTCTATTTTACTTGTATCTTTACCGCCAGCTGTTGCAAAATCATCTCTACCGCCACCGTTTCCACCAAGCATTTGTGCAATTTCTTTTACCAAAACACCAGCTTTTAACGAAGTGTCTTTAACACCTGCTGCTATGATAATCTTACTTTCTTTTTCTTGTAAAAGTAAAATTACAGCTTTGTTAAATTTGTTTTTAAACTCATCTATCATAGTTTTTATATCACCACTATCTATTTTTTGTATACAATATTGAATGCCATTTAGTTCTTTAGAGTTTAATTCTGTTTTGTTTGAATTTTTTAATTCATTTTTTAAACTGACTATTTCATTTTTTAATTTTGCTACATAGCCTAAAATATCTTGAGTTTTTAATTCTTCTTTGGCTTGATTAAGCTCTTTTAAATTTTCACTAACATAATCAAGTGCAGCTTTACTTACCACCGCTTCTATCCTTCTAACCCCAGCACTAACACCACTTTCTTTGATGATGTAAAAACTTCCTATTTCAGAGCTATTTTTCACATGAGTACCACCGCAAAGCTCTTTGCTAGCTCCTAGGGTTAAAACTCTTACTTTTTCTTGATATTTTTCACTAAATAAAGCTATTGCACCACTTTTTTTAGCTTCATCTAAAGCTAAAATTTCAATTTTAGTTTCATTTGCTTGCATGATGTAGGTATTTACTAAAGCTTCTATTTGCTTTAATTCTTCTTTATTTAGAGCTTTTGGATGAGTAAAATCAAATCTTAATTTATTATGTTCTACTAAAGAGCCTGCTTGGCTAATGTGTGAGCCAAGAATTTCTCTTAAAGCATGGTGTAATAAATGTGTCGCACTATGATGTCTTGCGATTTGTTCTCTTTTTTTAGTATCTATGCAAGCTAACACTTCATCGTTTGTTTTAAGATCTTGTTTTAATTTCACTTGACTAAGATTAATATCAAAGAATTTTTGTGTATCTAAAACCTCATTTTCATTGATAAAACCTATATCAGCACTTTGCCCTCCACTTGTTGCGTAAAATGGAGTTTTTTCAAGCATTAACCACGCTATATCTCCTGCCTTAGTTTCGGTTATGATTTTAAAATTTTCATCCAAAATAGCCATGATTTTAGTTTTTTCTTCATAATTTTCATAGCCACTAAAAGCATTTTTACCAAATTTTTCTAATAAAACTTTAAAGTCCCCGCTAACTGCTTTATCCCCACTTCCTTTCCAAGAAGCCTTAGCTCTATCTTTTTGTTCTTGCATAAGCTCATTAAATTTAGCCTCATCTATACTAAGATTTTTTTCTCTTAGCATATCTTGGGTTAAATCAAGCGGAAAACCATAAGTATCATAAAGTTTAAAAGCTACTTCACCACTAAAAATATCTTTAGTTTTTTTAAGTTCTTCGTTAAAAATTTCTATACCATTTTCAATAGTGCTTAAAAATCTTTCTTCTTCTAGTTTGATTTGTTCTTTAATAAATTCTTTTTTTTCATTTAAGTAAGTATAATGCCCACCCATTAACTCACAAACTACATCTACAAGCTCATACATGAAAGCTCTTTTAAGACCTAACAAATATCCATGTCTTAAGGCACGACGCATAATTCTTCTTAAAACATAGCCCCTGCCTTCTTTATCAAACCCAACTCCTTGAGCAAGTAAAAATACACTTGATCTTATATGATCAGCAATTACTCTATAACTAGCTCCGCTTTCATAAGTATAAGTTTTACCGCAAAGTTTTGCAATACTCTCAATAATAGGCATAAACAAAGAACTATCAAAATTACTAAATTTTCCTTCTTTTATAGCACTAACTCTTTCAAGCCCCATGCCTGTATCAATACTTGGTTTTGGTAATGGAGTAAGCGTTCCATCTGCACTTCTTTCATACTGCATAAAAACTAGGTTCCAAATTTCTAAGAACCTATCTCCATCTCCACCCATATAATCTTCGCTAGAATTAAAATATTCAGCGCCTTGATCATAAAAAATTTCACTACAAGGTCCACATGGTCCAGTATCGCCCATTTGCCAGAAATTATCTTTATCGCCAAATTTATAAATTCTTTCTTTTTCTATATGTTTTTGCCAAAGCTCATATGCTTCATCATCACTTTCATGAACGGTTACATATAATCTTTCTTTAGGTAATTTTAAAACCTCAGTTACAAATTCCCAAGCATAAGCAATAGCTTGTTCTTTAAAATAATCTCCAAAACTAAAATTCCCAAGCATTTCAAAGAAAGTATGATGTCTTGCCGTATAGCCTACATTGTCTAAGTCATTATGTTTTCCACCAGCTCTTATACAAGTTTGACAGCTTGTTTTACGCGGAGGATTAGGGCGTGGTACTTCTCCGGTAAATATGCTTTTAAAAGGTACCATACCTGCATTAGTAAAAAGTAAAGTTGCATCATCAGGCACCAAAGGGCTTGAAGGAGTGATTTCATGTCCTTTTGATTTAAAAAATTCTAAATATTCTTTTCTTATATCCATAGATTTTCCTAGCTAGTTTTTTGCTTAAAATAATACCAAAAATACTTTAAATTAAGTAAAACTATCTTATAATCATGATTTTAAATTTATAAGGTTAATATAATGAAAATTCCTTTTATAGACTTAAATGCTCAATATAATGCTTATAAAAATGAAATCGATGAGGCTATTGGTGAAGTTTTACAAAGCACCTCTTTTATAGGTGGTGCAAAATTAGAAGAATTTGAAAATAATTTGGCTAAATATGTAGGTGTCAAACATGCAATAGGCTGTTCAAGTGGCACAAGTGCGTTATTTTTAGCCTTAATGGCTTTGGGTGTGGGTAGGGATGATGAGGTAATAGTACCAAGTTTTACCTTTATAGCTACGGCTGAAATGGTTGCTCTAATCGGTGCTAAGCCTGTTTTTGTAGATATTGATTTTAAGGATTATAATCTTAGTTTAGAAAAAGTTCAAAGTGTTATCACGCCTAAAACTAAAGCTATAATTGCTGTGAGTATTTTTGGGCTTATGCCTGATATGTTTGCTTTAAAAGAACTTTGTAAAAGTCAAAACATTGCTTTGATAGAAGATAGTGCGCAAAGTTTTGGAGCTAGTCAAAAGGGTGTAAAATCATGTGTTATAGCTGATATATCTTGCACAAGCTTTTTTCCGTCTAAGCCTTTAGGTGCTTATGGAGATGGCGGGGCGATTTTTACCCAAGATGATGAATTAGCGCAAAAAATAAAAATTTATTTAAATCATGGACAAGTGCAAAGATATAAGCATAAATACATCGGTATTAATGGAAGGCTTGATACCATCCAAGCGGCTGTTTTAAATGTGAAATTAAAATACTTAGATGAAGAGATTAAAAAAAGAGAAGTAATAGCAAAAGTTTATGATGAAAATTTAAAAAATTGTATTTTACCGCCAAGAAAAGATGATTTTGTGAGTGCTTGGGCTCAATATAGCGTGCGTGTAAAGAATAGAGAAAAATTCATGCAAAAATTACAAGAGCAAGGTATACCTACTGCGGTGCATTATCCTTTGGGGCTTCATTTGCAAGAAGCTTTCGATTGTCTTGCTTATAAAAAAGGTGATTTGCCAAATACAGAGCTATTAAGTGATGAAATTTTATCCTTACCTATGAGTGCGTTTTTAAAAGAAGAACACCAAATTAGAGTGATTGAGGCTTTTAAATGAAAATAGGGCTTATAGGCCTTGGTAAAATGGGTAAAAACCATTTAAGAGAACTCGAGCGTAATTTAAAAGTAAAAGAAATTCATCTTTATGATCCTTTCTGTAAAGATAAATTTAAACACTTTTTTCATAAAAATTTTGATGATTTTTTAGCACAAAATCTTGATGGTGTTATCATTGCTACGCCTACTCATACGCATTTAGATATAGCTTTAAAGGTTTTTCCTAAAATAAAAAATGTTTTGATAGAAAAACCTTTGGCATTAAATGTAGATGAAATTTTAATTTTAGAGCAAAAAGCTAGAGAAAATAAAGTCAGAGTAGGGGTGGGCTTTTGTGAGAGATTTAATCCGGCTATTTTAACTTTAAAAGAAAAACTTTTAGAAGATGAGATTATAAGTATTAACATACAAAGAATTTCTCCTTATCCACAAAGAATAAATGATGTGGGTGTTTTAAGTGATCTTAGTGTGCATGATATTGACTTAGTTAGATTTTTAAGTCAAGAACAAATTTTAAAAGCAAATGTTTATAAAAGCTTTCATCATGATAAATTTGAAGATGAGGTAATGATAGGTTTAAAATTGGAAAATATTTTAGCAAATATCCATGATAGTTGGAATGGACAATGTATTATAAGAAAGATCACACTTTTAGGTAAAAAACATACTTATGAACTTGATCTTAAAAATTTTGAACTTTTTATTAATATGCAAAAAATTCCAAATTTATATAAAAATTCTCCTTTATATGCTGAGCATGAGGCTTTTTTCGAGTTTTTACAAAATGGGGTTTGTGAAAATTTGGCTAGCATTGAAGATGCTTTGAGAGTACAAGAAATTTTAGAAGGTGTTTGATAATGAAACATATCTTTTTTTTAAATATGGGCGGGGTGAATAAACTTGACGAATGTGAAGTTTTTTTAAAAAATATGTTTAATGATCCTTATATTTTAGGGATAAAAAATGTTTTTTTAAGAAAATTTGTAGCCTTTATGATAAGAAAATCAAGATTAAAAGCTATGAAACAAAACTATGAAAAAATGGGTGGAAAATCTCCACTTACTCAAATCACACAAAGTTTATGTGATAAATTAAATTCTAAAACTAGAGAATATAAATTCGATTTTATTAGTCTTTATGTACCACCTTTTGCAAATGAGGTTTTTTCAAAATATGATTTTCAAAAAAATGACGAAATTATTTTATTTCCTTTGTATCCTCATCATTCTAAAACCACTGTAACTAGTTCTTTAGAAGTAGTGGAAAATGAGCTAAGAAATATCCAAAACCAAGCTAATGTAAAAATCATTGATGTTTTTTATAAAGATGAACTTTATAATGAAATGATTATAAAGCATATTTTAGAAAAAAAGAGAGAATACGATTATAAAACTTTGATTTTTTCTGCGCATTCTTTACCGCTTTCAGTGATTAAAAAAGGTGATTTGTATGAAAAACATGTGCAAGAGCATGTGGATATTTTAAAAGGAAAACTTAAAAATAAATTTGACCAAATCATTTTATCATATCAATCAAAACTAGGTCCAGTTAAATGGCTTGAGCCTAACACAAGTGATATTTTAGAAAGTTTAGATCAAAAAGCTTTGATTTATCCTGTATCTTTTTGTATAGATTGTTCTGAAACGATTTTTGAGCTTGGAGTTGAATATAGGCACTTAGCAAAAAGCGATTATGAGCTTATTAAATGTCCTAATGATAGTGATGAGTTTATAGAGTTTATTTTAAATCAAGTAAAAATATAGTTTTTATATTAATGTTTTATAGCGGTATTAAAAAACATATATTTTTTTCTCGGGATATTTTCTAAATTCCAGTTTGATAGTTTTTGATTGAAATTTATACATCCACTAAACATACTTTGTGTGCTTATAACACTATCAATATTCCAATTGTTTAAATCTTGATTAAATTTTGGAGTTTTTGAAAAAGGAATTTTGAAAATAGATTCACAAAAAAATCATAATACATTTGAAACATCCCAGCAATGAATTTTAAGCTTTTTTGTTGTAGTTATTTAGAGCTTATTGGATCTTATATCCTAAAACACTCCTTCAATATTGTTAACATTGCTTGTATCTATATTTTTAAGCGGAATATCTGATAGTATCAAATATTTAAGAGTTTCTTTTGTTTTTGGTTTGTGGATTATCTTTTTTGATTGCAGTTTGAGTAAATACAATATAACTAAAAACACAAGTAAAGTTATAAATAATAAAACCCAATACTTTAAATAAGCGAAACAAAAAATCAATATAAAAAAGATTATTATTGTAATTTTATTTTTTAATGTCATTGTTTTTGCTTTCTATTATGGGTTTTAAATAACTTTCTTTAATCAAAAGATTTACTGTATCTTTAAACATAGGTAAAGCACTTTGTGCGGCATAATAACTATAAGCTTTGGTAGGATGTCTTACTAAAACTCCAATGGTGTAGGTATTTTTCTCATCATTTGCAAAGCCAAAAAACGAGGCATTATAGCGATTTGAAGTATAGCCTTTTCTTTCAGCAATCCTAGCTGTACCCGTTTTTCCACCTATAATGATACCTTGAGTTCGTGCTTTTTTACCGGTTCCTTTTTCTATAACATTAATTAAAATTTGCTGCATTTCTTTGGCAGCTTTGCTTGAAAGAATTTTTTCTTTTTTAACTTCATCATCAAGTTTTATTAAACGCCCATCTTGATAAATTTTATTTGCAATTTGTGGGGTGATGTAAATTCCATCATTGTTAAATACATTATAAGCAGCTAAAAGTTGTATAAAAGTTGTTTTCAAGCCATAACCATAACTTAATACAGATTTTTCAACTTCTCTTAATCTTTTTGGATTTGGTATTTCTCCTTTTTGCTCATAAGGAAGATCAATACCGCTTTTTTCTCCAAAACGAAAAATTCTAAGTCCTGAGATGATTTCAAGATTACTTAATCTTTGGGCAATTTTAATCATACCGACATTTGAAGAGTAAGTAATAACTTCTTCCATGCTCATTTTGTTTTTTTTGTGATCATCGCGTATGGTAAAACGACCAAGTTTGTATTGTCCACCTTGAGTATCAATGATTTCATCAACTTTGATTTTATCAAGCATTAATGCAGTGGTAAATATAAAAGGTTTTATAACAGATCCTGCTTCATAGCCATATTCTATGGCACTTGCATTGAGCACAGATAGATCTTTTCCGCGATTTTGCGGATCGTATCTTCTTGAGCTAGCAAGTGCTAGAATTTTTCCGCTTTTGCTTTCCATGATGGCAACTATAATTTCATTGGCTTTTAGATCTTCATTTCTTTTATCGATAGCTTTTTCTAAACCTTTTTGAAGTTTTAAGGAAATATTTAAGTATAAATTACAACCATCTATTTTCCGTTGTTCATAAGAATGCAAATTTAAGATAATATTACCACCTATATCTCTTAAACCTTGAATTTTAGCATTTTGCAAAGGATTTAAACATTCATTATAGTATTTTTCCAAACCTTTTATGCCGACATTTTTAAAAATTTCACTTTGCTCATCCATATAGGTTCTTGTGTAGCCTATGATTGGAGTAAGTGAATCTTTTGGCATATATACACGATCTTCTTTGTGTTCTATAATATCAAGCCCTCTTGTCTCCACTCTGCCATTATTATTTGTGAAGGATTTAAAAAAACCTTGAGTATAAAGTTTTTTAGCTAGTTCTTTTAAATAACTTGCATCTTTTGAGTTAATATCTTGGAGTAAAATAAAATTATAACTTCTTTTTTTCTTTGCAAGCATTCTTTTTTTTATATCTTGCATTTGTTCATCACTTGCGCCACTATAAATTTGAAAAAGAGTTAAAAATAAATCCTTTTTATCGGGATTTAAGCTCCTTAGATCAATTTCAGCTCTATAAATTTGCCTACTAGAAGTTACGGTAAAATTATCGCTTGTGATGATATTGCCTCTAAGAGCGGAAAAATATTGTTCTTTTTGAGTGTTTGGTATATGGCGTTTTGAGGTTAGAAAAAAAGTAGAAAGTAAAAATAAGGCCATAAAAAACAGAGCCATACAAAAAGCAAAAGCTACTTTTGAAACCCTATTTCTAATGGTGTTTGAAAGCATATATTAAATTTGAGTTCTTGAAATTTCTTTATATGCGTTTATAGCCTTATTTCTAACTTCAAGCATAAATTTCATACTTGATTCAGCTTTGCTAATCGCAATTGCAGCTTGATGTAAGTCTTTGACTTCACCTGTTGCAATGTCTACCATAGCAGCTTCGGCGGTTTCTTGAGTTTTATTAAGATCGTTGATGGAATTTTTTAATAAACTCGAAAACTCATCTCCTATGTTGCTTGTGTTGTTATTATTGTTTTTGTTATTAACATTGTTAAATTGATTTATACCATTAATAGTGTTCATTTATTAACCTCTTAGTAAATCTATCGCACTTTGTGCTATAGTTTTGGTGCTAGTAAAGGCACTTACATTAGCTTGATAAGCTCTTGTTGCTTCTATTAAATCGGCCATTTCAATAACAGGATTTATATTTGGATAAGCAACATAACCTTGTTCATTCGCATCTGGATGAGATGGGTCAAATTTCATACGAAAATCTTTATCATCTCTTACAACTTTATCAACTACTACGCTCATTATAGCAGGTTTTGCATCTTTTTGCGAAGCAGGATCGTTTAAAGGATTTTCATATTCTAAAAAATTATTATCTTTAGCTATTTGCTTGTTTAGCAATTCGTTAAAATCAGTTGCTTTAAAAATCACTTCTCTTCTTCTATATGGACCACCTTCTGCTGTTCTAGTAGTATTAGCATTAGCTATATTTGAGCTAATTACATTCATTCTAAAGCGTTGAGCACTAAGTCCATATCCACTAATATCAAAATCACTTAAATAAGCCATTATTTTTCTCCTAGCCTAATTTAGAGCTTGTTTCTATGATGGTTGAAAAAATATTACTTTGTCTTCTTAAAACACCATCTAAAGCAGAAATCATCATAGTATTTTTGCTCATTTCAGTAGTTTCTACATCAAGATCTACTGTATTTGCATCATTTCTTGCCAAATGCCCATCTCTTAAATAAATAGTTGATTTATTAGGGTCTGGAAATTTCCAAGGTTTTTGATGATTTGTATTTGTGCTTGCTAATTCAAGCTCTTTAGTATCTTTTTTTTTGAAAATTTCATTTGCTCTATTAACTAAAGCAGTTTCAAATTCTATATCTCTTGCTTTATAAAAAGGAGTATCAACATTTGCAAGGTTAGAATTAATCATTTGACTTCTTAGGTTTCTTCCTGCTAAAGCATCAACAATAAGTTCTTTTGACTTAAAAGGGCTTATCATAATTTTTCCTTTAAAATAAAGCTTTTATAGACTAAAAGCAAAAATCATTCCAAAATATTTATGCAATTTTATTTATGTATAAGTATATCTTTTTATAGTAAATTTTTGAAATTTTTAAAGCCACTTTCAAGTGAAACTTTTTTTTCTAGTGTTTTCAAAAAATCTTTTTTTGTCATTTCTTTAGCACCCATAAATTTTAAATGCTCATTAGGCACTTGACAATCTATTAAAAAATCATATGGTTTTAAAAGCTCACAAAGTCTTATTAGAGCTACTTTTGAGGCATCTTTTTTAAGACTTATCATACTTTCACCAAAAAATATTTTACCTATTATAAGTCCGTATAAACCGCCGATTAAAACATCATTTTCATAAACTTCAACACTATGAGCTAAATTTTGCTCAAAAAGCTTTGTATAAACTTGTATAAATTCTTGACTTATCCAAGTTTTTTTTCTTTTTGCACAATGATTTATAAGCGAGTTAAAATCAAAATTAAGTCTTATTTCATAAGCTTTTAAAGATTTTTTTATGCTTTTTTGTATGTGCACTTCATCAGGTAAAAGCACCATTCTAGGAGAAGGACACCACCAAGTAACAGGATTGCTAGTCCATGGAAAAAGCCCTAAGCTATAAGCATGAGGTATAAAATCTACTTCTAGTTTTTCACTAATAAAAACAGGCGCATCATCAGGGCTTTTTAAAAGTTTAGAATACAAATTCAATTTTTTCATTTTTGGAAAGTTTGAGTTTTAATTTACCACCATTTTTTAATTTTCCAAATAAAATTTCATCACTTAATCTCTCGCCTAATTCTTCGGCAATAATGCGCTTTAATAATCTTACTCCAAATTCTTTATTATTAGTTTTTTTAGCAAGAAATTCTTTTACTTTTTTATCAGCTTCCATGGTGATGTTGTTTAAATTTTTTGCCATTAAATCTAGTTCTTTTTGAACGATTTGTTCTAAAATTTCTTGACTTAAGTCATTAAAATGAATGATTTTATCTATACGGTTGATAAATTCAGGTGCGAAGAAATCTTTTATGGCTTTATTACTTTTTTCTTTATCACTGCTTAAAAAACCAAGTTCATTACTTTCTTTGAGACCTAAATTTGAAGTCATAATGATAATAGTATTTTTAAAATCAGCTTTTAATCCACTATTATCTGTTAAACTTGCATTATCAAAAATTTGTAAAAAGGTATTAGTTAAATCAGGATGAGCTTTTTCTATCTCATCAAATAAGACTACGCTAAATGGATTTTTTCTAATGCTGTTACTAAGCAAGCCGCCATCTTCATAGCCCACATAACCTGCTGAAGTTCCTATGAGTTTGCTCACATCATGTTTTTGCGAGTATTCACTCATGTCAAATCTTTCAAGATTAAGGTTTAAAATTTGTGCTAAATTTTTTGCAAGTTCGGTTTTACCAACTCCACTTGAACCGGTAAATAAAAACACGCCTTTTGGGGTATTTTTGCCTTTTAACCCCGCATAGCTTTGTTTTAAAATAGAACACAAAGCTTTAATGGCTTCATCTTGTCCAAAAATATTTTGCTTTAAGTTTTGCTCTAAATTTTTTAAGATTTTACCTTGATCACTTTCATAAATTTTATGAGAATGTGTCATTCTTGCTAAAGTATTTTCTAAATCTTTTATTTTTACTATTTTTTTACTTTTTTTATCTTCTAAAGCAAAGCTTGCGCCAAGTTCATCAATTAAATCAATTGCACTATCGGGTAAAAATTTATCATGTAAAAATTGTTTTGCTAGTTTTATACTTGTTTGTAAAATTTCATCACTGATTTTGATTTTGTGAAAATTTTCATATTTGCTTTTTAAGCCTTGCAAGATCAAAAAACACTCTTCTTCGCTTGGCTCATCTATATCAATTTTTGCAAATCTTCTACTTAGAGCTTTGTTTTTATCAAAGGTATTTTTGTATTCTATGAAAGTAGTTGCACCTATGCATTTGATATTGCCATTACTTAATGCAGGTTTTAATAAATTTGACATATCTGCATGACTTTCATTGCTTGCGCCGGTTCCTACTATGGTGTGAATTTCATCTATAAATAAAATAGCATTAGGGATATTTTCTAATTCTTTAATGATATCTTTTAACCTTTTTTCAAAATCACCCCTATATTTTGTCCCCGAAAGTAAGCTTGTCATATCAAGGCTATAAATTTTTGAGTTTTTTAAATGTTTTGGCACTTTTTCTTCAGCTATAGCTAGTGCTAGCCCATCTATAATGGCACTTTTACCAACACCTGGTTCACCAACTAAAATGGGATTATTTTTCTTACGACGGCTTAGAATTTGCATCATTCTTTCAAGTTCAAATTTCCTACCTATAACAGGATCTATTTTGCCTTTTTTTGCAAGCTCAACTAGCTCTATGGTATGGGTTTTTAAATTTTCAAATTCAGCATTTTGTAACAATTCTTTTATTTTTTCTTCTTCTATTAGGTGTTTTTTTAAGATATTATAAGAATAAGCTTTTTCTTCTTTGCAAAGTGCAATGATAAAATCAATCACACTTGTTTGATTTTTTGCATTTAGCTTGTGTAATATATTTTCCAAGATCACAGAAAAAATAGGTTCTATTTCTTTTTTTAAAATTTCATTATTTTTAGCTAGATAATTTTTTAATTCATTTTCAAAGCCTTGTAAATCACCATCTCCGATTTCTTCAAGTAGATTTTTAAAATCATTGCTAAGCTTAACTAAAGCAAAAAGCAAATGCTCACAAGTGATAAATTCATGATGATTGATAAAGCTTAAATGTCTTGCATTTGGTATAAATGAGTCAATCAATTCTTTATATTTCATTGTTCTTCTATCCTTGTTTGGAGTGGAAAATCATTATTTTTTGCTGCCATGTCAACTTGCTGTTTTTTGCTAAGTGCAATTTCTTCTGTATATATGCCACAAACTCCGCTTCCTTGATGATGGATTTCAAGCATAATTGCACTTGCTTTTTCAAAATCATGATGAAAAATATTCATTAAAATTTCAATTACAAAATCCATAGTGGTAATATCATCATTTAAAAGCAAAACCTTAAACATTTTAGGTTCTGCTAGTTTTTGTTGTTCTAAAATTTCATTTTTTAGACCCATTTAATATCCTAGTAATATCTTCTTGCATAATCTCAGTAGAAACTTTTCCAAGATAATATTTCACATAACTTTTTGAGTCTTTATTCCAAAAATCTGTTAGATCTTGATAATTTCCACCTTTTAAAACTACTTTAAAAGGAAGTTGTTCCATGCTTTGATAGTTGATATCTTTTAATGCTTGTGCAACAATTCTATCGTTTTCTTTAGAATTGCTTAAGAAATAATAAGCCCCATATTTAATGGCAAAATCTTTTACAGCTTGATCGCTAACATTTTCAAAATGACTTAGTCCTATGATGATAAAATTGTCAGCATTTTTTTGCCACAAACTTGTTAGATGAGTGGCTTCTTCTTGACAAGGTGTGCAAAAGGTTCCAAAAAAATCAAACATCAAAATTTTACTCTCTTCACCTTTTACTACAAAACCATTTTGTGTTCTTACTAGGATTTTCTCGCCACCATTGACACTTTTTAAAAGAATTTCATCACCCATTTTATACTCAGCAAATGCAAATTCATTTTCGATTTTTTCTTCACTTGAGCAAGCACTTATTAAAAATGCAAAAGCAAATGTAAAAAACAAATAAGTAAATTTTTTCATCAAAATCCTTTTTTAATAATGATTTTTCATAGCAGCTCTTGCTTCAAGATCTGCTTGTTTTTTCTTTAAGCTTTCTCTTTTATCGTGTAAGTTTTTTCCTTTGGCTAAGGCTATTAAGACTTTTGCTTTATTTTTTTCATTAAAATAAAGTTCTAATGGCACTATAGTAAAGCCTTGGGTGCTAATTTTACCAAAAAGCCTATCGATTTGCTTTTTATGCATTAAAAGTTTTCGCGCACCTTTTTCATCATGCTTATAAAAAGAATGTGTAGTGCTAAGATGAGAAATATGAGCATTAAGTAAGAAAATTTCACCTTTGATAATACGCACAAAAGAATCTTTCAAATTTGCTCTACTAGCTCTTAATGCCACTACTTCAGAACCTTTTAAAACAATACCTGCTTCAAATTTTTCCAAAATTTCATAATCAAAAAAAGCTTTTTTGTTTTTTACTATAGTTTTTTTCATCATTTAGCCTTAAAAACTCCACTTCCACTTCCACTTAAAAAATAAGCCTCATTAAGAAAAGTTTGCATTTTAGGATAAATTTTTACACAAGGAGCAAATAAGTCGTTTAAATCAGTATTTTTATACTCTAAAATTTCACTTGTTTTGAGTGTTTTAAGTGTTTTGGCTAAATTTAAATTCGCTGTTAAATCATATGAACTTTCATCAAATGCTTTATATACTTTTGCACTTGAGCATTCAATAGCTGGAAAAGTAAAATCAAGTTGGGCAAAATCATCTTCAAAATATTCTACAATCTCGCCACACCCGCTAACATTTGCACTATCATATCCGCTTAAAAAAAAGATTAAATCAGAGCCAAGTTTTTGGCAGATTTGTTTAAGTTGTTGTTGGTTGAGTTTTAAATTTAAAGTTTCGTTGATCATTAATAAAAATACAACCGCATCAGTACTGCTTCCACCAAGGCCTCCGCCTATGGGAATGTTTTTGATAAGCTTTAAACTTTTGTCTTTAAAAAATTCATTTAATTCATTAGAAAAACCTAAATTTTCTAATTCTTTATAAGCTTTGTGTATGATAGTATCTTGAGTAAAATTTCCAGTGATTTCAAACCCTTCTTTGGTTTTTTCATCACTAAAGCTTAACTCATCAAAAATATTTTTTAGTAAAATAAAGCGTGATTGTAATAAATGATAAGATCTTAAATCAATTCCTATGATTTTTAAAAAAATATTAGCTTTTGCGTAAGCTTTCATTTTTTAAGCTTTTTACTCAGATCGTCAAGTTTTATCGTTTCATCGCTAATTGCATGTAAATTTTCACTTTTTACTTGCTCGATAAGCTCTTTGCGTAGTATCATTAAAGACTTTGGAGCTTCGATGCCTATTTTAGCATAGCCTTTGCCTGTTTGAACTACTTTGATTTCTATATCATCTCCGATTTTTATACTTTCATTTTCTTTTCTTGATAAAATTAACATTTTAATACCTTATTTAAATAATATTGCACTTGATTATCTTGGATAGAAATGATAGAAAAAAAATCTTTTTCTTCTAAAATATAGCTACCTTCTTCTTGAATTTCCAAATCGTCCAAAAATATTTTTTGTCCATTGTGTAATTTTTGGGGGTATTTTATCGTATTTTTTCTAAGATTTAAATAAGCTAAAGGATTTAACTCTTTTTCATTCTCATAAAAAAACCTTCCCTCGCTTAAACGCTCCAATGAGCTTAATGTGGCTTTAATACCAAGTTTTCTAGCAAATAATTCACAATAAGAGCGTATATAAGAACCCTCACTAACTGCTATTTCTATGGTTAAAAAGGGGTGGTTATAGTGTAAAATTTTAGTATAAAAAATTTCCATAACACAGGATTTTAAATTGACTTCAAAACCTCTTTTTGCAAGCTCATAAGAGCGCACTCCATCTATTTTTTTTGCACAAAATGCGGGTGGGGTGTAGGTGATTTTACCTAAAAGTTCATTTTTAATTTGTTCTAAAATTTGCTCATCAAAAGCATTTATAAGATTGATTTCTTTGATATTTTGATTATCAAGGCTTAGTGAATGCACGCCTAGCCAAAGTGTTGCTTTATAAACTTTTGGATTTTTATCAAAAAAACGAAAAAGTTTTGTGTATTGATCAAAGGCTATGAGTAAAACACCTTTTGCAAAAGGATCAAGTGTTCCTGAAAAACCTGCTTTTTTGTTTTTATATTTTTTCTTGAGTTTGCCTAAAAAAGCATTAGAACTTATACCACTTGGTTTATAAGCTACAAAAAGTTTATTCATATCACTTTTTCCACAAAACTTGACATTATCATTCTTTCTATGCCTCCAAAATTAATCGTGAGTTTTTCTTCAGCACCTATTTTACTTACCCCAGTGACTCTGCCTATGCCAAAAATTTTATGTTTGATTAAATCGCCTTTTTTGTAGCAATTTTTTTGATGATCTAGTGTTAATTCTTTTTTGATTACATTACTCTCGCCAAAAAATCTACTTTTTTCTAATCTTGTGCGACTTCCTTTATAAAATCTAGAATTAGCATAACTTAAATAAAGTTTTTTCTTGGCTCTAGTGATTGCTACATAGGCAAGTCTTCTTTCTTCTTCTATATTGCTTGATTCGCTAGTGAGTGGGAAAAATCCTTCTTCTAAGCCTATGATAAAAACATAATCAAACTCAAGTCCTTTACTTGCATGAATACTCATAATACAAATACTTTCTTTATCAAGTCCATCTTGCTCATTAAGTAAAGAAATTTCATTTAAAATATCATCTAAGCCATTATAATTTCCATGAGTGATTTTATCTTTTAAGTTAGCATAAAGTTCATCTATGTTTAAAAGTTTATCTTCGCCTTCTGGGTTATCTTTGTAAAATTCTTTGATTTTAAATTCTTCTTCTAAGGCTAAAATCATTGCAAGTAAATCATCTTTTTCTTTGATTTTGTGTATGCTTAGTATGAATTTTTCTAATTCTTTGTCTGTTTTTTTGCTAAAAAATCCACTTCCTTGCAAAGCACATAGGCTTTCAAATAAAGACAAATGATTTTCTTTGGCATAATTTTCTAGCTTTTCTAAACTTGCATTACCAAAATTTCTTTTAGGGCGGTTGATAATGCGTTTAAAAGAATAATCGTCATTTAAATTTGAAAGTAATCTTAAATAAGAAATAATATCTTTAATCTCAGCTCTTTCATAAAAACGAATTCCACTTAGCAATTTAAAAGGAATTTTTTCTTTGCTAAAAGCTTCTTCAAGAGCACGAGATAGGGCGTTTACTCTATAAAGTATGGCTATTTCACTAGGATTAATCCCTGAGTTTAAAAGTTTTGAAACTTCTCTTGCAACCTTAAAGCTTTCAATTTTCTCATCATCATTTTGTAAAATTGTGATTTCTTCGCCCTCATCTTTGGTGCAAATTAAAGTTTTTCCTAGTCTTTTTCTATTATGTTCTATAAGCTCATTCGCAGCTTGTAAAATAGCGCTAGTTGAGCGATAATTTTGCTCTAATTTGACTAATTTTACATTGTTAAATTGTTCTTTGAAATTTAAGATATTTTCTATTTTAGCTCCACGCCAACCATAAATACTTTGATCATCATCACCCACCACACAAATATTTTCATGAGACGTGCAAAGTTTTTTTAGAATTTGATATTGTAAGGCATTAGTATCTTGATACTCATCTACTGTTATATAAGTATATTTTTGACTTTGCTCTTGTGCAAATTGTTCATCTTCTAAAATTTTATTAGTTAGCATGAGTAAATCATCAAAATCCATGAAATTATTTTGGATTAAAAAATGCTCATATTGCTCATATAAATGAATGATTTCTTCGTAATTTTTGTTTTTTTCATCTTTTAAAAATTCTAATTCTTTGCGTATTTCTTGAGCGCTTTTGCTTTGATTTTTAAAATTTGAAATATAAGCACCTATGCTTGCTAAAGAGCTTTGCAAATTTTCGCTAGCTAAATCTTTTAGTATTTTCTTTTTATCATCTGTATCAATAATGACAAAATTATTTGCTCTATTAATTCTTTCGCTATAAAGTCTTAAAAATAACAAACCAAATTTATGAAAAGTACATAAAAGGGGATTATGTAAATTTTGATCTTGTAAAAGTGCTAAGGCTCTTGTTTTCATTACATTAGCAGCTTTATTTGTAAAGGTTAGCGTGAGGGTATTTTGCGCAGGAATACCTACATGATCGATTAAATAGGCAAGTCTAGTGGTAATGGTTTTAGTCTTTCCACTACCTGCACCTGCTAGTATTAGCATAGCTCCATCAATATGCATGATAGCTTCTTTTTGGCTATCATTTAAACCTTCAAAAAAACTCATTTTTTAAATAAATCTTTATTGTTGGGATTGTTTAAAAAAGCATTCATGGATTTTTCTTTTAACTTTTGATCATTTTGCTTTTTAAAATAGTTTGAAAAATTGACAAAAATGATATTATCTTCAACTTGAATTTGAGTAATTGCCCCTAAATCCACTTTCACAAAGGTTGCAAAATCATCAGGTCCAAAACCTGCGTGAAATTCTATATGCTCATTTGTTAAAACTATGGATTTAAAAGTATAACCACCAAGTGCAAAAAGACAATAAGGATTTTTGCTCACTACATCTAATTCTGGTGGTAAAGGAGGTTCGAGTGTAACAAATTTAGTATTTACAATGATATTAAACTCAATATCTTCTTGGATTAAAATTTGCAAACATTCATAAATGCTTTTTTGCATTAAAGTTATAAAATTTTTATTATTTAAAATTTTATCAATCATTGCTTAGCCTTAAAAATTCATCTACTAGTATCCTAACTTGCTCTAAGCCTATATTCCAAAATTTATCACTTTCTATATCAAAGCCAAACATAGCTACAAGTTCTTTTGGGCTTTTGCTTCCCCCACTACTTAAAAACTCAATATAAATTGAAGTAAAATTAGAGCATTTGCCACTTTTATATAGACCATAAAGTGCTAAAACTAAAAGTTGTGCATAAGCATAAGCATAGCAGTAAAATGGAGAGTGTATAAAATGTGGTATATAAGAATACCAAAGGCCATAGTTTTTGGTTAAAACTACACTATCTTGAAACATTTTTCTTGATTCTTCAAGCCAAATTTCACTTAGTTCTTGAGCGCTTAGTTCTTCTTTTTTAGCATGAAATCTGCGTTCAAAAGTAGTAAAATTAATCTGTCTATAAAGAGTAGCAAAAATATCTTCGATTTTTGCTGCATATAAAGATAAAAGCTCCTCTTTGTCTAAATTTTCTTTAATGTAATCAAAAATCAACATTTCTGCAAACACTGAAGCAGTTTCTGCTGTAGTTAGAGGTGTATCTTGATTTAAAAAACTTACTTTATAAGAAAGTTTTTGATGTATAGTGTGGCCTAGCTCATGAGCTAGGGTAAAAAGATCGCGTCTTTGGTTGGTATAGTTTAAAAGTATGAAAGGATGGCTTAGCGGCGTGCTTGAGTGAGAAAATGCTCCACTTTGTTTAAATTCTTTAGGATAAACATCGATCCAATTATTCTCAAAAGCTTCTTTTGCTATCATATAAAAATCTTTAGAAAATTTTTCAAAGGCTTTTAAAACGATATCCTTTCCTTGATTAAAATCAACTTGCATTTCTTTTCCAATAGGTGCATAACGATCATAATCTTTTAACTTTTTATATCCTAGAATTTTTTTCTTTGCATTGTAAAATTTAGAAACGATATCAAAGCTATTCTCGCTAGCACTAATAAGCGCATCAACACTTTTTTTAGAAATTTGATTTCTTATATGCCTTGGAGTTTCTGGGTTTTCATAAGATCTTAACTCACAAATGCTGGCAAGTTCACTTTTAATCATATTAAAAATATATACTAAAAGTTTGTTTTGCTTTTTTAAGGTTTTGCTAAAGCATTTTGAAGCTTTTTTTCTAATGCTTCTATCTTTATCATAAAGCTTGCTTAGAATTTCTTCCTCGCTTAATTTTTGCCCTTCAAAATTAAATTTTAAAGCACTAAAGGTTTCATCAAATAATCTTGCAAATGCATTTGAACCTGTACTTGATAGAACCAAGATAACTCTTTCTTCTTTTTTAGAAAGATTGTGTTTTTTGTGTTTGATAAGATTGTTCAAATAAAACTCATAATCTTTGCAAAATGTGATGAAAGTTTTACTTTTTTCTTCTTTTAACTCGCAAAATTCAAGCTCAAAAAATAAAAGATTTTCTTCTATTTTTTTACTTAAATTTTCATATTTTGCATAAAAAGCACCCTTGGTAGTATCTTGAGCAAAATTTAAATACACATAGGTTAGTATGTGGGAAAGCTTTAAGATTAATTCTTCATAATTTTTTAAAGCCTGTAAAAATTGCTCATTGCTTAAACTATGAAGATTAGTTTCATATTGTTTTTTAAATTCACAAGCTTCATCTTGGATTTTTTGTAAAAAAAGATTTAATTCTTGCTCATCTTTAAATAATGTACTTAAGTTCCAATTTTGCATGATTTTAGCTTTCTAAAATGAGTTTTTTTAATACAGCCATTCTAATGGCAACACCATTTTTAACTTGAGTTAAAACCTTGCATCTTTTATCAGCCATTACTTCATCACTAATATCGATATTTCTATGCACAGGACCAGGATGTAAGATAATGAGATTTTTATCTTTTATTAAATCTTTGCTAATACAAAAATCATTTGCATAATCTTTAAGCGATGCATAGGTTGGAATATTGTGTCTTTCAGTTTGTGTTCTAAGACTCATGATAATATCAACATCATCAATAACTTCTTTTAGTTTATTTGTTTTTTTAATAGGATAATTTGGCATAAAATGAGGCGGGGACACTAGGGTGATATCAATACCAAAACGAGGTAATAATTCTAAATTTGAAGCAGCAACGCGTGAGTTTTTAATATCTCCTACTATCGCTATTTTTTTACCTTTTACATTATAGTTAAAATGCTCCATTATAGTAAAAAGATCAAGCAAAGCTTGGGTAGGATGAGCGTGTTTACCATCGCCTCCATTAACTATAGGACAATGAGTGTAATTTGCTAAAGTATGAGGCACGCCTGAGTTTTTGTGTCTAACTACAATAGCACTTGGCGCCATTGCGTCTAAATTTGCAGCAGTATCAAAAAGTGTTTCGCCTTTGCTTGAACTACTTCTTGAAACATCTAATTTTAAAACTTTAGCACCTAGTCTTCTTGCGGCTGTTTCAAAGCTTGATTGAGTGCGTGTTGAATTTTCAAAGAAAATTGTTGTGACACTTTTTCCTTCTAAAAATGTACGCGGTTTTTCATCTAAAAATTCTTTTGCTTCTTTAAATAAAGTCAAGATTTCATCATTGTTAAAATCTTTTGTAGTAATTAAATGCCTCATAAGTCCTCCTTAAATTTTTAAATTAAGTTCATTATCTGAACAAATAGCACTAAATAAAACATCTGTTGAGCTATTTAAAGCTGTTTCAACGCTATCTTGAATAACCCCTATGATAAATCCAACCGCAACTACTTGCATAGCTATATCATAATCGATATTAAACAAAGAGCAAGCAAGCGGTATGAGTAAAAGCGAACCTCCGGCAACCCCACTAGCTCCACAAGCTGCAAATGCAGCTAATACACTCAAAAGCATAGCTTGTAAAAAATTTATTTCAATACCTACTGTATGAGCTGCTGCAAGACTTAGTATAGCTATAGTTACAGCTGCCCCTGCCATATTAATCGTAGCTCCTAGTGGAATAGAAATGCTATATAGATTATTGTTGATATTTAATTTAGAGCAAAGTGCCATATTTACAGGGATGTTTGCTGCAGAACTTCTTGTAAAAAATGCAAAAACAGCACTATGTTTTAAGCAAATAAAAATCAAAGGATAAGGATTTTTCTTCGTATAAGCAAAGACAATTAAAGCATTAATTACAAAGGCTACAAAAAACATGGTTAAAACTAAAATGATTAATAATTTAATATAACTTAAAAGTCCTGCTGCTCCTGTTTGAGCAACTGAATTAGCCACAAGTCCAAAAATTCCAAAAGGAGCAAGCTTGACTATAAATTTAACGATTTTTAATACACCCTCGTTTATATCAGTAAAAAGTTGTTTTGCATCATTAGAGCAATGTCTTAGAGCAAAACCTCCACCAATAGCCCAAGCTAATATGCTTAAATAATTTCCTGAAGATAAAGCGTGGATAGGATTATCTACTACTTGAAAAAGTAAGGTTTTAAATACTTCGCCTATATGCGCAGGGCTTGTAGTGGAAGCTTTTTCAATATCGGTTAATACTAATTCTACAGGAAAGATAAAACTTATACTAACTGCGCTTAAAGAAGCTAAAAAGGTTCCAAAAATATACAAGAAAATAATGTGTTTTATTTTCTCACTTCCATGATTAAATTCTTTTGTGCAAATGGTTGTTAAAATTAAAATAAAAACTAAAATTGGCGCTATAGCTTTTAACGCTCCTGTAAATAAAGCACCAAAAATATTTGCAAAAATAGCTAAATCTTTAGAAAAAATACCTACTAAAATTCCTAAAACAATACCTATGCAAATTTGTAAAATAAGATTTCCATCTTTATAGCGTTTGATTGCATAAGAAAATAAACTCATTTCTTACCTTTTTTGTAGTGATAAATTTAAATTTATTCTAGCAAAGTAAAGCTTAAATAAGCTTTTTGATTTTTAAGTTAGCTTGTGTTAAAATAAAGCTAGAATTTTTTATGATAAGGAATATAAAATATGTATTTATTTACTTCTGAAGTTGTTAGTGCAGGACATCCTGATAAATGTGCTGATATTATAGCTGATTCTATAGTTGATGCCTTTTTAACTCATGATAAAGACTCAAGGGTTGCTAGTGAGGTTTTTGTAGCAGGAAATAAAGTAGTAATTGGTGGTGAGATTAAATCAAAATATAAACTAGAAAAACAAGATTATGAAAATATTGTAAAAAAAGCTCTAGCAGATATTGGTTACAATGGAAATCCGCATTTTAGCAAAAAACAATGTTTGCATCCTGATGATTTAGATGTAATGGTATTTTTAAATGAGCAAAGTCCTGACATCAATCAAGGTGTTGATCAAGAAGATGGAGAGATTGGAGCAGGTGATCAAGGTATAATGTTTGGTTTTGCAAGCAATGAAGCAAAAGAATATATGCCAGCAGCTATTTCTTATGCTAGAATGCTTTGTGATAAAGTATATGAGTTTGCAAAAAACAATCCTGATAAACTTGGAGTAGATATTAAAACTCAAGTTACAATTGATTATGCAAATAAAGAAAATTTTGAAAATTGCAAACCTCAAAGTATCCATACTATTGTAGTTTCAGCTCCTTGTGTTGAAAGTATGAAAATAGAAGATTTAAGAGCTTTGGTGATGGATTTGATTTTGGATTCAAATTTACCAAAAGAGCTTTTTTGCCCAGAAAAAACAAGAATTTTAATCAACCCAACGGGAAAATATGTAAATCACAGCTCATTACATGATAGTGGTTTAACAGGAAGAAAGCTTATAGTAGATAGCTTTGGTGGCTATGCTCCAATAGGAGGTGGTGCACAATCTTCTAAAGACTATACTAAGGTTGATAGAAGCGGACTTTATGCTGCAAGATGGCTTGCTAAAAATATTGTAGCAGCAGGGCTTGCTAAAAAATGTATAGTACAACTTTCTTATGCTATAGGTGTGGCTAAACCAACTTCTGTAAGTGTGGATTGCATGGGAACAAATACAAGATTAAATGATGATATTTTAAGTGATTTTGTGATGAAAACTTTCCCATTAACTCCAAATTGGATTAAAAATAAATTCAATCTTGATAAACCAAGTAAAGATACTTTCATGTATGCTGATGTAGCTGCTCGTGGTCAAGTGGGTCAAGCTGATTATCCTTGGGAAAAATTAGACGCACTTGATGAATTTAAGGCATTATAAAATGAAGCTTTTAAGCTTCATTTTGCTTTAAAAGTTTTTCTTTTATCTTTAAAATCAATACTTCTTTTGGTTTAATTACCGCATTTTCTTTTCCATTAACTGCATGATATATACTTACATTATAATTATTTGCATAAAAACGCATTAGAAAATTTTGTAATTTATACTCACTTGAAAAATTAAACCAAGCATTGTTTGAAATAGCGATGATGATTTTTGAGTGTTTGTAAAGTTTTTCTTTTGTAGCTTCAAAGCAGATAGCATTAGTGATGAGCTGATTATTTAGAGTGTATTGATTTAATTCTTTTCCTTTTGAAAATTCATCAATATTTAAAAGATATTTTTTAAAAAAGTTTTTAAATATAGGAATTTCTTCTCCAAAAGGTACAAGATAATGTTTGTTAAAAACTTGTATGTTGCCATTGTCAAATACATAAGTACTATTGTATAGATGATTAGGTGTAGTGCTTATAGCACCTGTGATGATGATGATTTGTTTTGATAAATCTTTTAAGGCTTGTAAATAACTTGGTGCTTTATTTAATGCAAAAGCAAAAGCAGTTTCAGGAAAAATAATTGCTTCTTTACCTTCTTTTATGGCCTTGTTGATTTGATAAAATATATCTTTAGAATGAGTTTGTAAATTTTCTTGTATGAATTTTTGATCTTGAGAGATATTAGTTTGGATTAATTTATAGTCTAAATTTAGTGTTTGTGATTGTTTTTGATTATATTGAGCTCCGATTAGAATAAGGATTAGAATAATTGCTATTTTATAATATCTTGAAATATATTTTTCATAATAAAAATAAGCAGTCAAAAACATAGTTATAATACCTCGGTAACTTGCATCAAAGATTCCATATACACTTAAAACACCCCAATTTAGCCAATCAAAGCCAAAAGGATGAATAAAACAAAGTAAAAAAATTCCACAAAGCCTTAAAAAATCATATTTAAGAAAAAAACATATAAAAAACAAAAATCCATAAATTAATCCAATTAAGATAATTTCTAAAGGAATTAAATAAGCTAAATTAAAATAAATTGATGATAAACCTATCCACCAAAACCATAAAATTCCTATAAAAAAACCGGTGTAAAAATATCCTGCTTTACTTTTGTTTCTTAGTAATAAAATTAAACCATATATGCTTAAAAATGGTGAGATAAATTCGAAAAGTAAATTTTCAAAAAAAGAAAAATAAATAAAATTTGACAATAAAAGTGCAGAAAAAAAGGCTTTTATTATTTTAAAAGTGGTAGAATTAGAATTTATGAACTTAAAAAAAAGGGGAAGAAATGGCAGAAAACGGAAATATTTGGACTTCATTGTTGCCTCTCATTGTGCTTTTTGCGATTTTTTATTTTTTGGTTATTAGACCACAACAAAAACAAGCAAAAGACCATAAATTGATGGTTTCATCTTTAGAAAAAGGAGATAAAATCATCACAAATGGTGGGATAATTTGCGAGGTGGTAAAACCAGAAGAGGATTTTATCAAAGTTAAGCTTAATGATGAAAATGTAGTTGTAAAAATTTCTAGAGATTTTATAGCAAAGAAAATTGATGCGTAGTGGAAAAATTACTTATAGAAGTATTATTTTCTTTGTAGTTTTTCTTATAGGGCTTGTTTTTTCTATACCTTCTTTTATGCAAACCCAAAGTGGTGCTAAGATTAACCTAGGACTTGATTTACAAGGTGGTTTGCATATGTTATTAGGTGTAGAAGTAGAAGAGGCAGTTAAGTCAAAGGTTAAATCCATAGCCTCTTCTCTTAGTTATTCTATCAATAAAGAAGATATTATTGTTGATAAAATCAAAGTAAATGATACTAGTATTGAATTTAGTTTATTGGATGAAAATGATGTAGCTAAGGTTGATTTGTTGTTAAAAGACATTAAAGGCTTGGCTATTACACACGAAAATTTACACTACACACTTTCTTTAACCCAAGAAGAAATTAAATTAACTCATGAACAAGCTATTTTGCAAGCTGTAGAAACAATTAGAAATAGACTTGATCAATTTGGTCTTGCAGAGCCAAATGTAGCAAGATCAGGTGAGGATAAAATTTTAGTTGAACTTCCAGGTATTAAAACTGCTGCAGATGAGGCTAGAGCTAGAGAGCTTATCGCAAAAGCTGCACATTTGCAATTAATGGAAGTAGATGATGTTAGAATGGATCAGGTAAATAATCTTACTCCAGCTCAGGCTGCTGAATATGGAGATTTAATTTTTGAAGATGCAAAAAATCCTCAAATTAAATATCTAGTAAAATCTATACCTATTCTTGATGGTTCTATGCTAACAGATGCAAAAGTAGGTTTTGCGCAAAGTAATAATCTTCCTGTGATTAATTTCACCTTAAATTCGGAAGGTGCTAAAAAATTTGGAGACTATACAGGAAATAATGTAGGCAAACGCTTAGCTATAGTTTTAGATAATAAAGTATATTCAGCTCCAAGAATTAATGAAAGAATAGGTGGAGGTAGTGGTCAAATTAGTGGTAGCTTTACTGTTGAAGAAGCTCATGATGTGGCCATTGCTTTAAGAAGTGGGGCGCTTTTAGCACCGGTTAAAATGCTTGAAAAAAGAAGTGTTGGACCATCTTTGGGTGCTGATAGTATTAAAATGAGTATGATAGCCCTAGCAGGTGCTTCTATATTAGTTATTGCATTTATGGTGATGTATTATGGTATAGCAGGAATTTTTGCTAATATTGCTTTAGTGGCAAATATTTTAGTGATTATTGCTGTAATGGCTATGTTTGGTGCAACTTTAACTTTACCTGGTATGGCAGGACTTGTACTGACTGTGGGTATGGCAGTAGATTCTAATGTTATTATTAATGAAAGAATTAGGGAGTTATTGCGAGAAGGTGCTAGCATAAGGCAAAGTGTTGAAAATGGTTATAAGCATGCAATGAGCGCGATTTTAGATTCTAACATTACTTCGCTTATTACTTCAGTGGTACTTTATGCTTATGGAACAGGTGCGGTAAAAGGTTTTGCGGTGACTTTGAGTATTGGGATTTTAGTTTCGATGATTACTTCTATTGTTGGAACTCATGGTATGTTTGAAATGTTTATGAACCGTATGGAAAAAAGCAATAATACAAGATTATGGTTTGGATATAGGAGACCTTAATGCAATTTTTTAGTCAAAAACATGTTTATGATTTTATGAGAATGAGATTTGCAGCCATCTCTTTGTCTTTTATTTTATTTTTTGGTTCTATTTTTATCCTTTTTACTAAGGGTTTGAATTTTGGTATTGATTTTACCGGTGGAACTTTAGTGCAACTTCAATATGAGCAAAAAGCTCCTTTGGCTGAAATTCGCAAAGCTTTAGCTATCAATGAAAATTTAAAAGGTGCTAGTGTTACTGAATTTGGTAGTGCTAATGAAGTGATTATTCGTTTTTCAGGAAGTAGCGATAGCTTGGGAAGTGACATTGGAGTAAGTATTGCAAATTTATTAAAAGATACAGGTAAATTTGAAGTGCGCCGTGTGGATGTGGTAGGTCCAAAAGTAGGAGATGAACTGCGTAATAAAGGTCTTATGGCGGTTGGAATTTCTTTGATTGCTATTTTGATTTATTTGGCAGTGAGATTTGAATGGCGTTTTGCTATGGCTTCTATTGTGTGTGAAATTCATGATATAGTCATTACTTTAGGCGCTATTGCATTATTTGAAATAGATGTAAATTTAGATATTTTGGCGGCTGTTTTAACTGTGCTTGGATATTCTTTAAATGATACGATTATTATTTTTGATAGGATTAGAGAAGGTGTTAAAACAAGTAAAAATTCAAAACTTGATTTAATTATTAATGAATCAGTTTCTGCAACTTTATCAAGAACTACTTTAACAACGGGTTTAACTTTAATCACTGTTGTAGTGCTTTATTTCTTTGGTGGATCTATGATAGAAGGTTTTGCTCTAACTATGATAGTGGGTATTGTGGCAGGTACTGCAAGTTCTATATTTGTAGCAAGTCCAGCACTTTTATGGTTTAAATTTAGTGTTACGCAGTATCGTCAAAAAGAATTAGAAAAAGTAAAGAAAAAACAAGAAAAAGAGAAATTAAGAGCGATGTATGAAAAAGGAACGGTGTAAAAATGAATTGGGGTAAGGTTATTTATATCTTTTTTGCTCTAATGAGCTTAACTACAACCGCAGGATTTTTATATGATCAAAATGAAGTTGCATTATTTATTGCAGCTTGTGTGAATTTAATTTCTACTTTATTGAAAATCGGAGTTAGAAATTTCTTAGCAGCTGAATTATTTGCTAGTTCTTTAGTGGCTGATTTGCATTTAATTCCAGCTTTTGCTTTAATACAAATTAATCCAGAGGCTAATGTTATGGTTTATACTTTAGCAATTGGTGCTTTGATAGCTAATATCTTTTCAATGATTTTAGTTATAGTTGATTCAGTAAAAAGTCAAGAAGAAAATTAGGAGTTAAAATGGCGTATGAGGCAGGTAAAATAGAAAAAAAATGGCAAAAAATTTGGCAAGAAAAAGAATATTTTGAGCCAAAAGATGATTTTTCTTTACCAAAAAAATACATTTTATCTATGTTTCCATATCCAAGTGGTAGAATTCATATGGGACATGTGAGAAACTATAGCATAGGTGATGCTATGGCTAGATATTATAGAAAAAAAGGTTTTAATGTCTTACATCCTATAGGTTTTGATAGTTTTGGTATGCCTGCTGAAAATGCTGCGATAAAACACGGTATTCATCCTAAGAAATGGACTTATGAAAATATTGATTATATGCAAAATGAACTTGCTTCTTTGGGCTTTTCCTTTTCTAAAAAAAGAATGTTTGCTACTTCTGATCCTTTATATACTAAATTTGAGCAAGAATTTTTCATTAAAATGTATGAAAAAGGACTTGTTTATACTAAAGAAGCTGAAGTTAATTGGTGTGAGAATGATAAAACAGTCTTGGCAAATGAGCAAGTTGAAGATGGCAAATGTTGGCGTTGCGGACATGAAGTCATTAGAAAAAAAATGCCAGGATATTATGTAAAAATTACCGCTTATGCAGATGAATTATTGCAAGATCTTAAAAAATTAGAAGGAAAATGGCCAAGTCAGGTTTTGACTATGCAAGAAAATTGGATAGGTAAAAGCACAGGGCTTAGTTTTGATTTTGATATAGAAGAAAATGATAATAAAATCAGTGCAAAAAAGATCAATGTTTTTACAACAAGAGCTGAGACTATTTATGGAGTGTCTTATATTGCTTTAGCACCTGATCATGAAATAGTAAACGAATTAATTGATAAAAAATTACTAGATCAAGATACTATCATAAAAATTCAAAATATACAAAATCAAACACCCCGCCAAAGACAAGCTGCGCCAAAAGAAGGATATTTTTTAAATCTTCATGTAATCCATCCACTAAGTAAAGAAAAAATTCCTTTATGGGTAGCTAATTTTGTTTTAAGTGATTATGGTAGTGGGGCTGTTATGAGTGTGCCTGCTCATGATGAAAGAGATTATGAGTTTGCAAAAACTTATAATTTAGCTATAAAAAAAGTAATTTATAAAGATGAAAATGATGCACAATGCTACACTTTAAAAGAAGGTGTTTTAACCAATAGTGGCGAATTTGATCAATTAGAATGTAATGATGCTAGAGAAAAAATTAGTTTAAAAATTGAATCTTTGGGTATTGGTAAAAAGGTTACCAATTTTAAAATTCGTGATTGGGGTGTTTCTAGACAAAGATATTGGGGTGCTCCTATACCAATGATTAAGTGTAATTCTTGTGGCATAGTTCCTCAAAAAATAGAAAATTTACCTATTACCTTGCCTGAAGATGTGATTATAAATGGAGAGGGAAATCCACTTGATAAGCATGAAATATGGAAAGAGTGCATTTGTCCAAAATGTGGTAAAAAAGCACAAAAAGAAAGCGATACTTTAGATACTTTCTTTGAAAGTTCTTGGTATTTTGCGCGTTTTGCAAGTGATGATAAAACATGGCAAGAAAAAGCAGTAGATGAAAAAAGTGTTAATTATTGGATGAATGTTGATGAATATATTGGCGGGATTGAACATGCGATATTGCATTTACTCTATGCTAGATTTTTCCAAAAAGCACTTAGAGATTTGGGTTATTTAAAAGATGATGAGCCTTTTAATAGACTTTTAACCCAAGGAATGGTCACTAAAGATGGTGCTAAGATGAGTAAATCTAAGGGTAATGTAGTAGATCCTGATTATATTATAGAAAAATATGGAGCAGATAGCGCAAGATTGTTTATATTGTTTGCTGCACCACCTGCTAAAGAACTTGAATGGAACGATAGTGCGCTAGAGGGTGCGTTTAAATTTATCAATAGGCTTTATGAAAAGGCTATGAGTTTAGAATGTGGAAAATTACAAGAAATTGATCATCAAAGTTTAAATAAAGAAGAAAAATATGCTAGATTAAAAGTATATGAAGCTTTGAAAAAATCTTTTGAAGTTTATGAAGAAAGTTTTGCCTTTAATACCTTAATAGCTGCATGTATGGAAGCTTTAAATGCCTTAAATGCTATAAATCATAAAGAAGTTTTAAAAGAAGCTTTTTATATTATTTTAAATATTTTAGAGCCTATTATCCCTCATGTTTGTTTTGAGCTTAGCGAGCATTTGTTTAAATGTGAAAATTTTAAAGTATTAAAAATAAAAGAAGAAGTTTTTGTAAAAGATAGTTTTAATATAGCTATTAGTGTTAATGGTAAAAAAAGAGCACAGATTGAAATAAATTCAGAGGCTAAAGAAGATGAGATTTTAGCTTTGGCTAAAGAAAATGTTGCAAAATGGCTAGAAGGAAAAACCATTGTAAAAGAAATTTATATTGATAAGAAATTGGTAAATTTGGTGGTTAAATGAAAAAATATTTAATATCTTTTTTTGCTTTTTTTATTATATCTTGTGGATATATCCCATCATCTCAAATGGCAAGTAGGGTTTTGGGTGAAAATGTATTTTTGAAAATCAATATTAGTAAACAAGATCCCGAAAATAGTGTTTATATAACAGATATTTTAAGAGAAGCTATGCTTAATAAGCTTGGCAGAAAAGTCACAGATGAGCATAATGCAGATAGTTCTATTATAGTTACGATGAAAAAGTTAGAATTTCATCCTATGGTGTATGATAGAAATGGTTATGTAGTTAATTATAAAGCAGAGCTTTACTTGGAATTTCTTATGCGTTATAAAAATGGTAAAGAAGAAGTTGTAAATACCAAGGGAAGTTATAATTTTGATATTAATCCAAATTCTATTATTAGCGATCAAGCTAGATTTGAAGCAATTAAAAATGCATCAAGTGAGGCTTTTGATGAATTTGTTTCTATCATAGCTATTAGGGGTTATAAATAAATGGCAAGTCATATCAATGAGATTGCAAAAGAAACATTGATAAAATTAAAAGAGCGTAAGTTGCATCCAACTCCTGAAAATTATAGTGAGGTATTTGAAGAATGTGCTAAAAAAGCGGGAGTGATGAGTTTTAATAAAGCAAGGATAGAAAAATATACTAATCTTTTAGATGATATTTATAAGCAAGAGCTAAAAGGAAAAAGCATTCGAACTATTGATGAGTTTTTGATGTTTTTAGTTTCTAGACTTAATAGGCAAGTAAGTAGAAAATATGAAGATGTTTATGCTTTGCTTGATTTGATTGTGCAACAGCTTAGTATTAGCAAAGATAAAAAAATCAAAGAATTAGCAAAAATTACTCAACACAGATTATCTCAAGCTATGGATTTAGAAACCATATATCTTTTAAGGGCTAAATGGAGAGAGCTTGAAAAATCTTATGAGGATTATGAGCTTTTAAAAAAATTAGAAGAATTTAATATTCGAGCGTTTTTGGATTTTCACACTTTAGTTGAAAAACTCATTGTTATGTTAAAGGAGAGATCTTATGAGAAGCAGGCTGAACTTTTACTAGCTTCTTTGGAGTCTTTGTTTGGAGCAAGTAAAGAGCTTGAGCAGTTTAAACAAAATTTAAAAGAAAATCCTAAATTAATTGCCAGGAAAGAATTTGCACATGAGTATTATTTAATGTTGCAAAAAAAAGAAGCAACAGATAAATATTATATACAAAAAAACCTTTCTTTTTTTAATCAGCACTTAGAAAGCTTAAATGAAATGGTATCAAAGCTTTATGATAACAGCCAAGAAGATGTGAAATTTATTAATGCTTTAACTAAAGATGAAAATGGTAATGTTCAAATTAATTTTGATACACTAAAAGATAAACTTTTGTATGCAAACGAGCAAATAGCGCAAATTAAAACTCAAATTCAAGCTACAAGTGATGATGAGCAAAGAGAGCAGTGGAGTCTTGCTCAAGAACTTAAAAAACTTGATGAAAACTATAAGCTTTATGCTGTTAATTATGCATTATGTTTTTTTAAAATTAATAATATAGAGCATGTTATTAATGTTTATGGTGTTGATAGTTTTAAGGCAATTAGTGGAAAGTTTAAAAAGATACTTAAAGATTTATGTAAAGATATGGGTGAAATTTGGATTTTAGATGAAAGTTCTTATTTGGTTATACTTCCAGGTAAAAATTTAGAAAGTGCTCAGATTTTTATAGAAAAAGCCTTAAAGCTTATAGATGATTATAAATTTATTTATAAAGAAGAAGTGGTTAAACTTATTTTATCATCTTCTTACATAGAAAAAAAAGAATTTCCAGATGGTGATATTTTAAAAGAATTAATCCAAAAAGCTTAGCATGAAATTTCAACAAACACTTTCACAAAAAACTATGTATGTGCAAAAAATTAGTAGATTTTTTATGTTTAGCATGTATGAGAAGTATAAAAAATTTATTCCAAAAACTAAAAATATCCAAATTATTGGCACTAATGGTAAAGGAAGTACGGGTAGATTTTTAGCGCTTTTACTTTTAGAGCAAGGATATAAAGTAGGTCATTATACAAGTCCACATATTTTTGAATTTAATGAAAGATTTTGGTTAAATGGTAAAATTGCAAGCAATGAACTTTTAGAAAAAGCGCATGAAAAACTAGAAAGTGTTTTTTTGGAAGATGTAAAAAAACTTAGTTATTTTGAATACGCTACTTTTTTAGCTTTTTTTATTTTTAAAGATTGTGATTATGTGATTTTAGAAGCCGGAGTAGGTGGGGAGTATGATGCGACAAGTGTTTTTGAAATAGATTTTAGTATTTTTACTAAAATAGGATTTGATCATCAAGATTTATTAGGTAAAAATTTAGAAGAAATAGCAAGAACAAAATTAAAAGCCATGAGTGCTAAAGCTTTAATTAATCATAAGCAAGAAGCAAAAGTATTAAATTTGGCTCAAAAAATAGCAAATTTAAAACAAGCTAGTTTAAGTATCAGTTTGCTAGAAAAAAATAATTTTATTTATCCTTATGTGCAAGAATATATTCAAAAGCACAATTTTGCAACTTTTTTAAAAGATAATCTTTTTTTAGCTTTAGAAGCTTTTTCTAAAATTTGTGCTAAAAATGAAAAAGAATTGATTCAAAGTATCAAAAATCTACCAAAACTTGATTTAAAAGGAAGGTGCGAGCAAATAAGTCAAAATATTTTTATTGATGTAGGACATAATGAAATGGCGGCTTTAGCTTTAGTTGAAATTTTCAAGGAAAAAAAAGTTCATTTAGTTTATAATTGCTTTTTAGATAAAGATTCTTATAAACTTTTAAAGGTCTTAAAACCTATAATAAAAATAGTTGAAATTTATGATTATGAAAGTAAAGATAGACCTTTGGCGGGTTCTGTTTTGCTAGAAAATTTAGAAAAATTAGATATTGTTTATCAAAAATTTGAACAAATAAAAAAGGATGAGTTATATTTAGTTTTTGGTTCTTTTGTATTGGTAGAAAAATTTTTAAGAGGCTATAATGAAAGATAAATTTACGCTAACTATTACAGATGTAAATGGTTCTAGACATTTTTTATTAAGTCAGATTATAAAAAAAGTAATAATTTATTTTACTACTTTTGTTTTTGTTGTTATAGTTTTAGGTGCTTTATATATTAATTATCTAGCAGATAAGCGTTCAGAGCTTTTAAAAGAACAAGAAATATTATCTTCAAAGAATACTAAATTGTTTTCTCAAAATGAGAGTATGCAAAAAAGTTTAGAGGAAAAAACAGCCTTATATGATGAACTCCAAACCCAACTTGCAGATATTGAGGATAATTTAGGCTTAAAGCAAGATGAAAGTTTAGATATACCAGAAAGATTAGAAAAAGTCAAACTTACTAATGATCAAGCTTATTTATTTTTAACACAAATTCCAAATGGTCATGTGATAGAAGATAATGGAGTCACAGGTAATTTCGGATGGCGTCATCATCCTATATTAAATAAAAAAGAATTTCATCCAGGTATTGATTTAAGAGCAGCTTTAAAAACTCCTATTTATGCGCCTGCAAATGGAGTGGTTGAATACGCTGCATATAGCAATAATGGTTATGGTTACTCAGTGATTTTGATCCATAATTTTGGTTTTAAAACGGTTTATGCGCATATGACGCGTCAGGATGTTGTCAAAGCAGGGCAATTTGTAAAAAAAGGTGATTTGTTGGGTTATACAGGAAATACAGGTCTTTCTACGGGGCCGCATCTGCATTATGAGGTTAGATTTATTAATAAACTTTTAGATCCTAAGATTTTTATAGATTTAAACCGAAAAAACTATGAACAAATTTTTGAAAAAGAAAGGAGAGTGCCATGGCAATCTTTAATAAAGGCTCTATTGCTGCAGTATCCGAAACTACAGTCATTTCAAACGGAGCAAAAATAGAAGGAAAATTTTATTTTGATTCTATGCTTCATTTAGATGGAGAAATCACAGGAGTAATTAATTCTTCTAATGTGATAGTGGTAGGTAAAAGTGGTGTTTTAAAAGGACAAGTTAAGGCAAGTAAGATAGTAATCAATGGAGTTTTTGAGGGAGAAATGCAAGTTGATTCTTTAGAAATTTTATCCGGCGGTGTACTTAATGGTAATATCATAGTTAAACAATTAAGTATTGAAAATGGTGGGAAATTTAACGGAAGTAGTAAAATAATTGAAAAAGAAGAAGAGCTTGCAACTATTGATGTGAGTATAGAAAATTCAGAAAATGCAAGCTAAATTATATGAATATTTATTAAGTAATAAAACTGAGTTAATAATTTGTGAGAATGATAAAGAAGCAGATGAATTAGCTCAAGTTTGCTTATTTTTAAAATTAAAAACT
Organism: Campylobacter lari; assembly: GCF_004357905.1. Taxonomy (NCBI): domain Bacteria; kingdom Pseudomonadati; phylum Campylobacterota; class Epsilonproteobacteria; order Campylobacterales; family Campylobacteraceae; genus Campylobacter; species Campylobacter lari. The sequence goes on from NZ_SMTT01000001.1 coordinate 62,870, forward strand.
TTTATTTTACCTGATTTTAGAGCAGAATTTGGTAGCGATTTACGCTCTTTTTCTAAAGAACTTTTTGAAATTTGTAAAGTATTAAATGCTTATCATAAAGAAAATGAAAATAAAATTTTAATATCTCCTATAAAAACAATTTTGCAAAAGTTACCAGGTAAAAAGCATCTAAAAAACATTATTCTTAAAAGAAATTCACTTCTTGCTTTAGAGAAATTTAAAGAAGAAATTTTACATAGTGGATATGAGTTTGTAGATATAGTTCAAGATAAGGGTGAAATTTCAATACGCGGGGATATTATAGATATTTTTGCGATTAATGAAGAACAACCTTTTAGAATTTTACTTTTTTCAGATGAGATAGAAAGTATAAGATATTTTGATATACATACACAAAAATCAATCCCTACTGAACTCTCCAATATAGAAATTTGTCCTTTTTTGAGTGCTTTTAGTCAAGAGCAATATGAAAATTTACAAGAAAAAATTCAAAATTTCCAAAGTCAAAGCATTATAAATGATGTTAATTCTTTAGGTTTTTGGTGTGTTGATGATTTTTGTGATTATTTAGATTTAAATTTTGTAAGCATAAAAAAATTTGATGTAAATGATTTTGAAGAAGATATTAGCAAAATCAATCAAAATATTTTATCTGAACCAAGATTTTATAAAGATTTGGTAAGTTCTTATAATTATGATTTTTTCACTTTTCACAAAGATAAAAAAATTACTATTTTGGCAAAAAATGAAGCTTTGTTTAAAGCTTTAAATTTAGAAGAATTTTCAAATATTAAATTAAAAATATCCCAAGAAAGAATTAATTTAAGTACTCAAGATGAGCTTATCATATCTTTAAATAAAAAAGAAAAAAACAAAAGAGTTAGAAAAGCAAGTTTGGTAATAGATGAGCTTAGAGTTGGCGATTTTGTTGTGCATGAAGATTATGGTGTAGCTAAATTTTTAGGTCTTGAGATTATTGCAATAGCGGGAGCAAAAAAAGAATTTGTCGCTCTTGGGTATTTAAATAACGATAAGCTTTTATTGCCTGTTGAAAATTTATATATGATTGATAAATATATCGGTGCAAGTGGTGGCGTGCCTTTACTTGATAAGCTTGGAAAAGGAAGTTTTTTAAAAATCAAGGAAAGATTAAAAGAAAAATTATTTGCCATTGCTTCAAATATAGTTTCTTTAGCAGCGGCTAGAGCTTTGATAAAAGCAAAAGAATTAAAAATTTCTCAAGAATTACAAGATGAATTTATCAATAAGGCAGGATTTTTTTACACTAAAGATCAAAGTCAAGTTTGTCAAGAAATCACTCAAGATTTAAAAAGTATGCAGGTGATGGATAGGCTTTTAAGTGGCGATGTGGGTTTTGGTAAAACAGAAGTTGCTATGAACGCTATATTTACTTGTGTAAAAAGTGGTTATACGGCTTTATTTTTTGTGCCAACTACTTTGCTTTCAGCCCAGCATTTTAAAACCTTAAAACGAAGATTTGATTCTTTTGATATAGAGGTTTTTAAGCTAGATCGTTTTACTAGTGCTAAAGAAAAAAAACAAGTTTTAGCATTTTTAAAAGAAAATAAGCCTTGTGTAGTGGTTGGAACGCATTCTCTTTTAGGGGTTGAGTGTGAAAATTTGGGTTTAGTCGTGATAGATGAGGAGCATAAATTTGGTGTAAAACAAAAAGAAAAACTCAAGGAACTAAGTAAAAATTCACATATTCTATCTATGTCGGCAACGCCTATACCAAGAAGTTTAAATCAAGCTCTTAGCTCTTTAAAGTCATATAGTGTTTTACAAACTCCACCTGAGGATCGTTTGGATGTGCGTACATTTGTTAGAGAAAGTAATGACGCTTTGATTAAAGAAGCTATTTCAAGAGAATTAAGAAGAGCAGGACAGATTTTTTATATACACAATCATATAGCAAGTATTGATGGGTGTAAAAAATATCTTTTAGATTTGTTTCCAAATCTAAAAATTTTAATCTTGCATTCTAAAATTGATGCAAAAACTACTGAAGAAGAAATGATTAAATTTGAAAATAAAGAATATGACTTATTGCTTTGTACTTCTATAGTTGAAAGTGGTATTGATTTAGCAAATGCAAATACTATTATAGTAGAAAATTCAGATCGCTTTGGTATGGCTGATTTGCACCAACTTAGAGGAAGAGTAGGGCGTAGTGCTAAGCAAGGATATTGTTATTTTTTGATTGAAGATAAGGAAAAAATCACAAAAAATTCTTTAAAAAGACTTATGAGTTTAGAGAGCAATTCTTATTTAGGCTCAGGAAGCGTGCTTGCTTACCATGATTTAGAAATTCGTGGGGGTGGAAATTTATTAGGTGTGGATCAAAGTGGACATATAGAACAAATTGGTTATAGTTTGTATCTTAAAATGTTAGAAGATGAAATTAATAAGCTAAGTAAAAAAGAAGAAATTAAAGAGAAAAAAATAGATCTAAAGCTTAATATCAATGCTTTTTTAAATAGTGAGTATATTAGTGAAGATCGTTTGAGATTAGAACTTTACAGAAGACTTAGTAAGTGTATGAGTGCTAATGAAGTTTATGAGATAGAAAGTGAGATGAATGATCGTTTTGGAAGGCCTGATATCTTCACAAAGCAGTTTTTGGATTTAATTATCATAAAAATTTTAGCTAGCAAACATTATAAATTAGTGAGCAATTATGAACAAAATATTTGTTTTGTAAAAGATGATGAGAGCAAAGAAGTCATTAAAGCAAAAAGTAAAGACGATGATGATGTAATTGAGGCTATTTTGATGCATTTAAGAAAGAGTGAAAAAGCATGAGTGGATATGAAATTTTTAAAGCTTTAGTTAATGCAAATATTGATTATAAAGATTTTGAATGGCTAGAAAATAATACTTTAAGTGAGTTTGAAATTTTAATTTCTGTAGTTTTAACTCAAAATACAAACTGGAAAAATGTATTGAAAGCTTTGACAAATTTAAAACAAGCAAATATTGCTAAGATAGAAGATTTATCAAAGTTAAACACTCAAGATTTAGCGTTTTTAATAAAGCCAAGTGGATTTTATAATACTAAGGCAAAATATATTAAAAATTTTACTCAAAAATATTTTCAATACTTTAATTCTTTTGAGCTTTTTAAAGAAGAAGTTGATAGAGAATGGCTTTTGGATATTAAGGGTTTTGGTCAAGAAAGTGCTGATGGAATTTTAAATTATATATGCAAAAAAGAAGTTTTAGTAGTTGATGCTTATAGTGCAAAAATAGCTAATTATTTAGGCTATGAGTGTCAAAGTTATGATGAGTTGGCAGATTTTTTAAAAAAAGACATAACTAAAAATCAACAAGAATTGTGTGTTTTATTAAAAAAAGAATGTAAATTATATGAGCTTTATCAAATTTTTCATGCTTTAATTGTTTCTTTTTGTAAAACACACTTTCAAGGTAAAAAACTTTCAGAGGATGGTGTACTTATTCTAGATCCTTTAAAATTTTAAATTTATTTTTTATTTAAAAAGTTATTTTTTTACGATTAAAGTGCTATAATGTATTTAACTTCATAAAAAGGAGAAGTAATGAATACAAGTATAGTTGGAAAGCAATTTGAGCTAACTGAGTCTATAAAAGAGTATGTGGAAAAAAGCTTTGATGCTTTAAGTAAATATGGCTTAGATGTGATTTCTGCGCGTTGTGTTATAAGTGCTGATGAAAGGCATGGAAAGAAAGGATTTTGGGCTGAATTTAGCATTAATCTAGCCGGTATTAATACAGTGGTTGTAAAGCAAAAAGATAAAGACTTATATGCTGCTATAGATTTAGCCATTGATAGAATTTCTAAGGTTTTAAGAAGATTGCATGATAAAAATATTACCCATAAACATCAAGATGAGATAAAAGAAAATTTAGTATTACCGAGCTTGATTGAGGAAGATGAGATAGTTCCAACAGAACTTGAGCTATATAAGCCTTTGGAAATTGAAGAAGCATTGGAAAAATTAAAAGCAAGTAAAGATATATTTTTAGTTTTTAATGACATAGATGCAAAAATGAGGGTGTTATATAAGAAAAAAGATGGTAAATTTGGTTTATTTTAATAAAAATCTAGCCTTTTTTAAAGGCTAGATTTATTAGAAGAGTTTGTTAAAAATTTTATCTATTGCTTGATCTACTTTTTTACCTGTATTTTTAGCACCATCACTAGCATTTCCACCTATTGTATTAACAATAGAATTTACAACACTTTTTGTATCAAGACTTACTTTAGGATCTTGCGTTGTTCCTTTTATAACACCTTTGAAGTTTGCTCTATCAATGACGATATTAAAAGGAATGTTTAATTTGGTACTTTTTGTATCAACCTTACCTTTGCTAATATTTATATTGCTTCTATCAGCCACTAGGTTTAAATTTAAATCTATAAGATTTTTGTTGATATTTATTTTGGCTTCACCGTTGCGATATACATCTTGAGTGATATCTTTTTGTAAAAGTAACATTAAAGCACCTGTGATGAGATTTTTCTTAAGTTGCCCATCGGCTAAATTCATTAGCACTACACCACTTTCTTTTAAAAGATTATAATCAATGCTTAAATTTGATTTTGCTTGGTAATAATCAGGTAAATCTAAGCTTTGAGTTAAATTTGAAAGATCGGTATTTTGCATTTTAGCGTTAAAAATATTATTTTTTAAAGTGGCATTTAATGAGCCGTTAAATATATTTTTACTATTAATACTTGCATCTATTAAAGCGTTTTTAAAATCAAATTTTCCTTCAAAATCAGCCTTGCCTTTTAAGTTTCTATCAACTAAAAATCCTAACTTAGAAAAATCTTGCAATGATATATTATAAGTGCTTATTAGATCCATTTGATTAAGATCAAATTTACCTTTTAATGAATTAATATTTGCAAATGAACTTAAAACTTTAGCGTTAAAATCAATGATTGATTTAGAAATTTTTCCATCAAGATTGATTTTTGCTGAAGTATTCTTTGGAAATTTTTTCTCTAAAAGCTTGGATAATTCTACTTCATTAAAAGAAGAATTAATATTTGCTTTAAAATCACCATTAATATTGTTAAAATCAAGTGACTTTAAGTCAATATCTGCATTTACATTACCAAATGCTAAAACTTTTTGTCCTATCAAAGGAAAAAGTTGTTCTAATTTTATATTATCAATTTTTGCTTGTAAACTTTTTCCATTGGATTTTGCATTGATAAGCCCTTGCATGATTTTAATATTTGCATCAAGATTTTGAATTTGATTTGACTTAAGATCAACTTTGGCATCTAAATTTAAAGGTCCATTGAGATCTTGTTTGGTTAAAGGTTTTAATTTGTTAAGATTATCTATAAAAGCACTGATTTGTACATTTAAATCTTTGTTTGTAAGGTTATATGAACCTTTTAGTTGAGGTATTTTTGCTAAGTTTGAATCAAGTAAAGCTTCATAATCAATCAAAGAATTTTTCGCATTTGCTTTAGCTTGTAAGTTAAAATTTGTTTTTGGAAAATCAAGATTGCTTAGTTTTTTAAATTCCATAACATTTATATTTGCATTGTTTAACCTAGTGTTTAGATTGAAATTTTTAAAATCAAGCCCTTGTGTTTTTAAATCTAAAACTAATTTAGAATTAATAAAGGCAGGTATGGATATGGTTTTTAAAAGTTCTGCTACTTCTATATTAGTTGTATTGATATTAAGATTATTATTTTCTAAAACAGCTTTTAAGCTACCACCAAATCCAAGTAAGTCAGCATCTAATTTTTGTAATTGATTGTTTGCAAAAAGTAAATTACCTTGAATTTGACTTTTACCTTGGAGTTTCATTTTGGCTAGAGATGAAAATTGATTAAAATCATCTATTTTGATATCAAAATCACTAGTTAAGCTTTGTTTTGCTATATCATAAATGCTTTTTTGTATATAAAGTTTGAAGAAGTTGCTTAAAATTTCACTTTTAGAAATAACTTCATTGCTTTGGATTAAAGATCTTATTTCACCTTTTATATAGCTTTGTTTTGGTAAGCTTAGATTAAAATCTTTTTCAATTAGAGTATTGTTGATAGAACTTGTGTAAAAATTAATCAAAGCATTACCATTTGGTTTTAAATCTTTAGCTTGTATATCACTTATAATACTAATTTTTCCTTGAGCATATCTTGGTAGATTAGCAAAATCTAAAATTTGAGCCAAATCTATATTTTTACCAATAAATTCAAGATTTATAGGAGAAAAATCAACAATTTTTGCATCTAAGCTAAGATTAGAATCAAACAAAAACCCATTACCTTTTACTAAAAAATCACTACTTTTACCTACAGCACTACCTTTAAATGTAAAATCTTTATCACTTTTTAAGCCAAGATTTTGAATATAGTTTTGTTTAAGTCCTAAAAGATAGTTTAAATTAAATCCTAGTCTTAAAGGTGATATGCCACCTTCTATGTTAGCAAAAAATTTATCATCAATATTTGCTTTAATGTCAAGTTGTGAAAAACTAATTTTAAAATTTTCAAATTTAACATTCATACCACTTTTTTGAGCAATAATCGTTTCGATTCTTGGCTTTAAAAAAGCATTACCCATGCTTGTAAATAATAATGTATATATAGCTAGAAATACTATACACACTACACCTAAAAGAATGTAAAGAATTTTTTTCATGAGAAACCTTTATAATAATATATCATATAAATTTAGTGATATAGACTAAACTTATATGATATATTTTACTTAATTTATTGACAATTAACTTTCTTTAATGTATAATTCTATCACTCAAAAACAAAGAGTGCTAAAAATGGCACATTTTAGAAAGGATAAAAAATGAATTTTCAACCTCTAGGAAAGCGTATTTTAGTAAAACGCTTAGAAGAAATGAAAACTACTGCTTCTGGGATTATTATACCAGATAATGCTAAAGAAAAACCATTAAATGGTGAAGTTGTTGCAGTAAGCAAAGAAATAGAAGATATTAAGGTAAATGATAAAGTAATGTTTGCAAAATACGGTGGAACTGAAATTAAACTTGATAATGAAGAGTATTTAGTTCTTAATGTTGAAGATGTTTTAGGGATTATTAAATAAAAAAGGATAAAAAATGGCAAAAGAAATATTTTTTTCAGATGAAGCAAGAAATAAACTTTATGAAGGTGTTAAAAAACTTAATGATGCTGTAAAAGTCACTATGGGGCCACGCGGTCGTAATGTATTAATCCAAAAAAGTTTTGGTGCTCCAACTATCACAAAAGATGGTGTGAGTGTAGCTAAAGAAGTGGAATTAAAAGATTCTTTAGAAAATATGGGTGCTTCTTTAGTTAGAGAAGTAGCTAGTAAAACAGCTGATCAAGCAGGCGATGGAACAACAACAGCAACAGTTTTAGCGCATGCTATTTTTAAAGAAGGTTTGAGAAATATTACAGCAGGTGCTAATCCTATCGAAGTTAAAAGAGGTATGGATAAAGCTTGCGAAGCTATAGTAGCTGAACTTAAAAAACTTTCTCGTGAAGTTAAAGATAAAAAAGAAATAGCTCAAGTTGCGACAATTTCTGCAAATTCAGACGAGAAAATCGGAAATTTAATCGCTGATGCTATGGAAAAAGTTGGAAAAGATGGTGTTATCACTGTTGAAGAAGCAAAATCAATCAATGATGAATTAAATGTAGTTGAAGGTATGCAATTTGATAGAGGTTATTTAAGCCCATATTTCATTACAAATACTGAAAAAATGACAGCTGAATTGCAAAATCCTTTTATTTTGTTATTTGATAAAAAAATTGCCAACTTAAAAGATTTATTACCAATTTTAGAACAAATTCAAAAAACAGGAAAACCACTTTTAATTATAGCTGAAGATATTGAAGGCGAAGCTTTGGCAACTTTAGTTGTAAATAAATTAAGAGGTGTTTTAAATATTTCAGCAGTTAAAGCTCCTGGTTTTGGCGATAGAAGAAAAGCTATGCTTGAAGATATTGCTATTTTAACAGGTGGTGAAGTGATTTCTGAAGAGCTTGGAAGAACTTTAGAAAGTGCTAGTATTCAAGATTTAGGTCAAGCTTCAAGCGTGATTATTGATAAAGACAATACAACTATTGTAAATGGTGCAGGTGAAAAAGCAAATATTGATGCAAGAATTAACCAAATCAAAGCTCAAATTGCTGAAACAAGTTCAGATTATGATAGAGAAAAATTACAAGAAAGATTAGCTAAATTAAGCGGCGGTGTAGCGGTGATTAAAGTTGGTGCGGCTACTGAAACTGAAATGAAAGAGAAAAAAGATAGAGTTGATGATGCATTAAGTGCTACAAAAGCTGCAGTTGAAGAAGGTATAGTAATAGGTGGTGGCGCTGCATTAATCAAAGCAAAATCAAAAATCAGCTTGAATTTGCAAGGCGATGAGGCTATTGGTGCAGCTATTGTAGAAAGAGCATTAAGAGCACCTTTAAGACAAATTGCTGAAAATGCTGGATTTGATGCTGGTGTAGTTGTAAATACAGTAGAAAATAGTAAAGAAGAAAATACTGGTTTTGACGCTGCAAAAGGTGAATATGTAAATATGCTTGAAAGCGGTATTATCGATCCTGTTAAAGTAGAAAGAGTAGCCTTACTTAATGCGGTATCGGTAGCTAGCATGCTTTTAACAACTGAAGCTACAATTAGCGAAATTAAAGAAGACAAACCTGCTATGCCTGATATGAGTGGCATGGGTGGTATGGGAGGCATGGGTGGTATGATGTAATAACCGCCTTTATATTCTTTAGCTTTCTTTATAGAGTTGCTTTTTGTAGCAACTCTTTTAAATTCTTTCATATTTTTTCATACTCGTTTTATTTTGTTATAATAGATGTAAAATTATAAGGATTTTACATGAAAAATTTACAAGAAGAGCAATTTTCTAACTCAAAATATATTAAACCTAAAAGATATACTTATATAGGTAAAGATAACAAAAAATACACTTGGGATTTTATAGAAGCATTAGATAGTGTTTCTGTTTTTTTATATCATACTCAAAAAGATTCTTTTGTTTTTGTAAAGCAATTTAGAATTCCTTTATGGGATTATCAAAAACGCAATAACTTAAATTTAAACGAGATGGGATTTAGCATAGAGCTTTGTTCAGGTCTTGTTGATAAAGATTTGAGTTTAGAGGAAATAGCTAAAGAAGAATGTATTGAAGAACTAGGTTATGCTCCTAAGGTTGTAGAAAAAATAGGGGAATTTTATACAGGTTTTGGTTCAGGTGTTAGTAGACAATTTTTATTTTTTGCTGAAATTAATGAAGATGATAAAATTGGTAATGGTGGTGGAATTGAGGGGGAAGATATCCAAGCAGTATGGATAAAAAGAAAAGATTTTGAAAAGTTTTCTAAAGAAAATCCTATAAAAACTCCTTTACTTGAGTATGCGTATTTATGGTTTAAGGGTAAGAATTAATCTTACCTCTTTTTATTTTTCCTCTTTATTTTCAATATTTAGATCTTTTTCATCAAGCATTTCTTTAAAGATTCCAAATAAATCTTCAGAAGCCTTTTCAGCATTAGAGCATTTATCTAAAATTTGATTTTGTACTAGTTTATCACTTGTATCTTCATTATGTGCTAAAGCAACGGCTTGGTTCATATTTTCATGTACTTTTTGATGTGGTAAATTTAACTTACCAAAAGTTCTTCCGCCAGAAAATCTTTCCTTGCCAATACCAGCAATCCATTTTGCAAGTCTGCAACTTAAATGATCAGATAAAGTTTTTCCTGAAGCATGAATAATTTCATTATATCCATTTAATTTAAATGCAATATGATCTAGTTTTGCTAGTGATATGAATATTTCAGAGGTAATGCTTTTAGCGTGAGAACTAGTTGAATTTGCATTAGAAATTAATTGAGCAAAATTACTAGAGAATTTTACTATATGCTCATTAGATTCTAATGATACTTTTTCTACTTGTTCACTTTGTCCATACATCTCATCAGCATTTTGTTTTAATAGGTTAATATTTAATTCTACTTCAGAAGTTGCTTTTTGTGTTTTTTCAGCAAGTTTTCTTACTTCATCAGCAACAACAGCAAAGCCTCTGCCGTGTTCTCCTGCTCTAGCAGCTTCGATTGCGGCATTTAGTGCTAAAAGATTGGTTTGATCAGATACATCTTTGATTAAGTTAATAACATTAGTGATCTCATCAACGCTGCGGTGTAAATTTCCCGCTGTATCTCTTGAGCGATTAGCTGATTCTATAATGCTTTGAAGTGAAGATATGATAGAGTGAGTTATTGAATTTAACTCTTGCATATCTTTTAAAGAGGAATCAGAATATTGAGAAATCATTTCCGCTTTATTAACATTTTCCTGCATATCACTTTGAACATTTGCAATACCTTTTAAAACACCATTTAATAGCATTTCCAAAAGATTTGTTTCAAGTTCAGTTTTTCCGCAATTTCCTTGAAGTTGTTTTTCATAATTTTTAATTAATTCTTGTTTTTCTGAAAGAAGTCTTTTGTTTTCTTCTTCTAGTTCTTTGATTTTATTTTGTAAATTTTCAAAGTCTTGTGATAATTGACTTTTTTTTCCAAACATATTTAATCCTTAAAAGTTAAAAAAATCGGTAGAAATTATTTTTTATAATTTGATAAATAAGTATTTAATTCATCCTTTAATTTTAACTTTTCTTTCTTTAGATTTGCTATTTCTAAGCTATCTAGATGAATTCTACCTTCTTCTGCATCTTTGATTTTGTGATCAAGTTTGTTGTGCTCTTCAAACAACTTATCAAAATGCATATCCTTGCCTTTTAACTCGGTGATTAAATCCCTAAATTCATGTAGCATGTAAGCCTCCTTTTTTGAAATTTTATTGTTATTGATTATAGCTTAAATAAGTTAAATGTATTTTAACTCGTCAGGTTTTTGTTTATTTTTAATAATCTTTTTAGCTATTTTTATACTATCTGCTGTACCAACGATTAACAATTTTGCACCAGTGCCTATTAAAGTGTCTCCTCTTGGCATAGGGGTAAATTTTTTATTTTCCAAAATTCCTACTATGCTAACATTTGCCATATCTCTTAAATGGATTTCTTTTAGTCTTTTAAATCTTACCCATGACTCGTCAGGAATTTTAACCTCTTCTAAATCAATAGGGCTATTTTTTTTGTAAAGATAATTTTCTAATAAATTTTCCATATCAGGTCTTGCTGACATAGCACTAAGTCTTTGTGCGACCAATTTTGTAGCAGAAACTATGGAATTTGCTCCAAGTTTTTTTAGTTTTTCAGTTTCGTCTTCATTGCTTGAGCTAGCTAGTATAAAATAAGGATTGATTCTTTGTAATTCTTTTTCAAACAATCTCACTGAAGCAATGATGGCTATATTATCTGCTATGTTATTGCTAAGAGTAATTACACCTTTTGCGCTAGAAAGATTGGTCTTTAAAAAGGCTATATTTGTATGTGGAGCACTTTCTATATAATAAGGATAATTATATTTTTCAGCTATCTCGCTAAAATTTTCTATTTCATCAACAACAACAAAAGGAATGTGATTTTCTTTGAATTGCTGTGCTAGTTCTATGGTAAAATCATTGTGATAGCATATTACAAAATGATTTTTTAATCTTGCAACTTTATGAAGCATTCTTCTCTCCTTGATTATTTTAGACAAGATTCCTTTTTTTACTATTTCTATCACTAAACCCATGCAAAAAGTAAATATTGTAAAAGTTAATAATACATATATAACGGTAAAAATTCTACCCGCTGTTGGTATGGGATTGACTTCAGTGTAGCCTAAAGTGGTAAATGTCATACCAGCTTGGTAAATAGCATCATTGAGATTATAATTACTTGTAAGCATATAACCAAAAGCTCCAATTAGTGTCATTATTACGACAGCAATAAGAGGAATTCTTAAAAATCTAAGTTGCTCGTAAAGCTCTTCATTGAGGTTGATTGAAGGTTTTGGAGAAGGGGACCAATTGAGGAATTTTTGTAGCTTTTTCAAAAAAGACATAATAATTCCTCGTTTATATTAAGGATTATTTGCTACTCTGTTTTTTAAGTGTTCTTAAAGTTGAAGCAGCAACTCTAACTTTTCTAGTAGTTCCATCTTCTAAAGTAATACGAACTGTTCTTAAATTTGGCAAAAAGCGTCTTTTAGTTTTGTTGTTAGCATGGCTAACATTGTTACCTACCATAGGTCCTTTTCCTGTAATTTGGCAAATTCTTGACATAAATTTTTCCTTATGAAATAAAAATAATTTTTAGCATTATATCTAAAGCAAGCTTAAAAAAATCAAATATTATTAAAAATACATAAAGAAAATTTGATAATAAGTATGATAAAATTATTTTTTATTTTATTGGAGATATATAATGTATGTAGCGCCAAGTTTATTGTCTGCAAATTTTTTAAACTTAGAAAATGAGATTAAAGAAGTATCTCAAGCGGGAGCTGATTTGTTGCACATTGATGTGATGGATGGACATTTTGTGCCAAATCTTACTTTTGGTCCTTGTGTGATTGAAAATATTTCAAAAATTACTTCAGTACCTTTAGATGTGCATTTAATGGTGCATAATGTTAGTAGTTTTGTAGATTTATTTATACCTATAAAACCAAAATTTATTAGTTTTCATTTAGAAGCTGAAAACCATCCTATTAGGGTGTGTGAGTATATAAGAAAAAACGGCATTCATCCTGCTATTGTATTAAATCCACATACTCCAGTTTCAAGCATAGAACATATTTTAGAATTTGTAGATATGGTGCTTTTAATGAGTGTTAATCCAGGCTTTGGCGGGCAAAGTTTTTTACCTTTGGTGTATAATAAAATTCGCCAGTTAAGAGAAATGATAGATAAAAAAAATCTTAAAGTTTTTATAGAGGTTGATGGTGGGGTAAATGGCTTAAATGCACCTGATTTGGATGAAGCAGGAGCTGATATTTTAGTCGCGGGTAGTTATATTTTTTCTTCGCAAGATAAAAAAACAGCAATTAATTCTTTAAAGCTTGAATTTTGAGCCAACAACAAATCGATGATTTAATCATCAAACTAAGCAAAGAAAATAAACCTTTTCCTTGGGTTTTAAAAGAACTTGCAAAAATAGAAGAATTAAACCACTATGATTTTGATTTATATATTTTTGAGCTTTTAGGACTAGGGGTAGAGCTTAATGCACAAAATTGTTTGTGTTTAAAAAGTAAAAATACAAAAATAAAAGATGAGATATTTTGTGTTGTAGATATTGAAAGTACTGGCGGGATAAAAAGTGGTCAAATTTTAGAAATAGGTGCTGTAAAAATTCAAAATTATAAAGAAATTGATAGATTTGAGAGTTTTGTAAAAGTAGAAAGCATACCTGAAAATATTACAGAATTAACCGGGATTAGTTTAGATATGGTAGAAAATGCTCCTTCTTTGAAAGCTGTGTTAAATGATTTTAAGTTATTTTTAAAAGATAGCATTTTTGTAGCACACAATGTGCGTTTTGATTATCATTTTATATCTAAAGCTATGTATGAAAATGATTTTGGAGTGCTTTTAAATAGAAGATTGTGTACTATTGATTTAGCTAAAAAATGCATTGAAAGTCCCAAATACGGCCTTGATGCTCTAAAAGAGTTTTTGTGTATTGAAAGTAAGCATCATAGAGCCTTAAGTGATGCTTTGGCTGCAAGTGAAATTTTAAAATACTGTCTTAAAAAAATTCCTTTTTACATTAAAACTACTGAAGAATTGTTACATTTTAGCAAGCAAGCTAAAAATCAAACAAAAAAATAAACTTTGTTTTGTATTTATTGCTATACTTCTTTTGCATAAATGACGGGAGCTTGTGATACAGGCTGAGAGTAAGCTAAAAGCTTAGACCGCACCAGAACTAGGTAATGCTAGCGTTGGGATAATTTATCAACTACTCACATACCCTTCATTTATCCAAATTTATTTCAAGGATAAATTCAAATGAAAACTCAAATGTCTTATGCAAAAGAAGGAATTTTCACAAAGCAAATGCAAATTGTTGCACAAAAAGAACAAGTAAGTGAAGGTTTTTTACTTGAAAATATAGCATGTGGAAAAATCATCATTCCTGCAAATATCAACCATAAAGCATTAGATCCAAATGGTATTGGTTATGGACTTAAAACAAAGGTAAATGTGAATTTAGGTGTTTCAAATGATTGTGTAGATTATAGTGAAGAGATGAAAAAGGTAGAATTGGCTCACAAATTTAATATAGAAGCTATTATGGATCTTAGTAATTATGGTAAAACTAGTCGTTTTAGAGATGAGCTAATTGCTACTTCAAAAGCTATGATAGGTACTGTGCCTGTTTATGATGCGGTAGGTTTTTTAGAAAAAGATTTAAAAGATATTAAAGCAAAAGATTTTTTAGATGTAGTATATCATCATGCTAAAAGTGGAGTGGATTTTATGACAATTCACGCAGGGATAAATTCTCGTGCTGCTAGGGTTTTTAAAGAGTGTGATAGGATTACTAATATAGTTTCAAGAGGAGGTTCAGTTCTTTATGCTTGGATGCAAATGAATGATGCTGAAAATCCATTCTATGAATATTATGATGATTTGCTTGCTATATGTAAGGAATTTGATGTGACACTTTCTTTGGGTGATGCACTAAGACCTGGTTGTACTCATGATGCAAGTGATGGAGCTCAAATTGCTGAACTTATAGAACTTTCATTGCTAACCAAAAGAGCATGGACTCAAGATGTACAAGTGATGATAGAAGGACCCGGTCATATGGCTATTAACGAAATAGAAGCTAATATGCAACTTGAAAAAAGAATTTGCAATGGAGCTCCATTTTATGTTTTAGGACCATTAGTTACTGATATAGGTGCAGGATATGATCATATAAGTGGAGCAATTGGTGGAGCAGTTGCAGCAGCAGCTGGTGCTGATATACTTTGTTATGTAACTCCTGCTGAACATTTAAGACTTCCAAATTTAGAAGATGTAAGAGATGGTATAGTAGCAACTAAAATAGCAGCTCATGCAGGAGATATAGCCAAGCTTCCCAAAGAAAGAAAAATAGATGATGAAATGAGTAAAGCAAGACAAGATATTGATTGGGAAAAAATGTTTAAATTAACAATTGATGGAGAAAAGGCTAAGAAAATGTTTAATGAAAGAAAGCCTGAAGAACTTAATTCTTGTTCAATGTGTGGAAAAATGTGTGCTATGAACACTATGAATAAAATTTTAAAAGGTGAGGATGTAAGTTTGATAAAAGAATAAACCCTCGATTGCGAGGGTTTATTTTGATTAATCTATTACTTTATAATTATAAGGTTTTAGATTTTTATCATCTTCAAGAAGTTTTGCTGGTGGATTACCATTTACTTCTTGGTGTTTATAGTAGCGATCACCTGCTTTATTACCATTTAGATCTACTTTATAGTGAATTTCACCTGGATTTAATTTTTGAATATCTTCAAAACCTAAATTTGAAGTTTTGAAATCTTTAATGCCATTTTTGGCTGCAATTTCTGCTAGCTTAGTTTGTCCTTGTCTTGACATATCAACTGATTGTAAAAGCATTCTCGAAGCTTCTCTAGGATTGTGGAAACCTGTTGAGTTTTCAGCACCTACAAAGTCCGCTCTAATTTGAGATTTTCTATGTAGTTCTAATACTTCTTTTAATTCAGTCGAAATTTTAGCATCATCTGCTTTGCCATCAGTTTGAAATTTAGGCATTTTTCCAAGTTCTGCACGAATAGTTTCTATATCTTTAATCAAGCTTACTAAAGAATATTCAGCTGTTCTTAAATTATGGGCTACTGAATTTTGAATATCTTTTACTTGTTTAGCTAGATAGCTTTCGCTTTGAGTGTGACAAGTTTTACAAGCTGAGTTAATATCAACTAAAGGTGAAGTAATATTGTGGTTAGTAACTTTTTTTGCACCTTTTCTAATATAAGGCATATGACAATCTGCACAACTTACACCATTTGCAGCATGCACTCCACCACTATAAAGTTCGCTTTCTGGGTGTTGAATTTTAATCATTGGCGCTTTTGTGATTTTATGAACCCAATCACTTGGAAAATTTTCTCTATTTTTTTCATAATAATCATCAATCATTTCTATTCTAAATGGCTCGCCTTTTTTCCACTCACTCCATGGAAATGCTAGCTCTATACCATCAACTTCGATTTCAATTGGCTTGTTACCATCTCTCCAAGAATCAAACTCATCATAAGTTTTTTGAGTGCCATTCCACCATTTTTTAGAACTATCATTAGCAATACTTTCGCCTATAGTTTTCACTTTAGTGCCTGTTGGTTTGAAGTAGTATTCAACATGACATTGAGAGCATACTAAAGTTCTCATTTCGCTTCTTGAAGCTTTAACACCTTGTTTTTCGTCTGCTTCATAACCTCTTGAAATTAATGCTTTAATTAAAGCTGGTCTTGTAAGTCTTAAACTCATATCTGTTGGGTTGTGGCAATCTGCGCATGTTACACCCATTCTTTTTCCACCATGAGGACCGCTGTGTTCAGGTGAGTTTTCTTTAGCTCCATTTACAGCTGGGATAGTTTTAACCATAGTCCAATATTTTGCAGAGTTAAATGCTACCCAATCACCTTTTGCAGTGTTGTTTAAAAGCCATGGAGTCCATCCGCTATGGCAGTTCATACAAGCTGTTGGTTGACCGCCAAATCCTGTAAAACCATGTGCATTTAAGAAATCTTTATTATTTCTAGCTGTATCCATTTGATCTACTTGAACCCAAAAGTGTCCTCTTTCTTCATTTGCATCAATGCTAAATGGATAACCTGCCCAAAGAACAGTTAGTTGTGGATAGCGAATAAGCTTTGAATAAGCTAAATTTCCACCAAATTCTGTTGCATTAGGTGTTTGTTTTTCTACTGCTGTGTGCATGTCTAAATAATCAGGAAAGTTCTTTCCCCAGTAATCAAAAGTAGGATTTTCATCACCAAGTTTTACAATTTCTTGTGAAATGATCCCACCTACTGAATCATTTGTTTTAGCTGTAATGTCCTGATTAAGCCATAATACACCTGCAATAGCTACTATAGTAGCACTTATAGCACTATATAAAATGCCTTTGTTATTCATTAAATACTCCTTTCATTTAAAATCCTCTCTTATGACCAACACCTTGGTGGCAAGATACACAACTTAAAGCATTATCTTTATGTGGATCTAGGGTAGGGTTGATAGTGTTACTCGCAATTTCTTTGTGACATTCTATACAGTTATTTTGGACTATTTCTTTACTTTTTGCATTTGCACTCAAATGTGTAGGTAAAGAATCTAGTTTGAAAGTAAATGCATAAGCATGTCCTAAGCCACTTTGAGCTTTAGCAATCCATTTTTCAAAAAAGCTATGTGGCAAATGGCAATCATTACAGGTTGCTCTTGGTTTACCATCAACTTCTTTAGAGTGCGAAGCTTTTAAATAATCATTATAAACCTCGTTCATAATATGGCAATTATTACAGCTTTCACTAGCATCGCTAAAATAAGAAGTGCCCTTAGCATTATGGAAAGTATACATTCCAACTCCTGCTAAAATTACAAGTAAGAAGAGGAAAACAGCAAAAAGTTTTGAGTTTGCTTTTTTCAAAGTCTCTCCTTTGAATGAAGTTTAAGTTACAAGAACTTGTGTATAATTATATAACACCATAAAGGCAAAAAAGTAAATATATATTTATTAATCATTTATTATTTTTTTAATAAGATAAAAAAAGTATTATTTTTTTATATAATTATATTTACTATTATACAAATAAAATAAATTTTAATGAAAGAAATACTAAAATATAAATATCTAGAAATAAAGGTAGGTATATCATGCAAATTCAACCATCAATGTATATTAACAGAGAACTTTCTTGGCTTGCGTTTAATTCTCGTGTTTTAGATCAATGCTCTAAAGATCTTCCTTTGCTTGAAAAACTTAAATTTATTGCTATATACTGTACAAATTTAGATGAGTTTTATATGATAAGAGTGGCTGGATTAAAACAACTTTTTGTGGCAGGAATAAGCACAACAAGCAATGATGAAATGACTCCTCTTGCGCAACTTAAAGCTATTAGAAATTATCTACATGAAGAAAAATATGTAGTAGAGCAGTATTTTACTAAAATTACCCAAGATTTAGAAAAAGAAAATTTGTTTATTCGCTCATACGAAGAACTTGATGAGGATTTAAAACAGCAATGTAATGAGCATTTTTTTTCTAATATTTTTCCTGTGATAGTTCCAATTGCAGTTGATGCAACTCATCCTTTTCCGCATTTAAATAACCTTTCATTTTCTTTAGCGGTAAAACTTTGTGATCCTATGCACCCTGAACTTTTAAAATTTGGCATGATACGCATACCTAGGGTTTTACCAAGATTTTATCAAGTAAGTTCTAATATTTATGTGCCTATAGAAAGTATAGTACGCTATCATACTGAGCATATTTTTCCTGGCTACAAGCTCTTATCTTCTGCTGCTTTTAGAGTAACTAGAAATGCAGATATGGAAATAGAAGAAGAAGAAGCTGATGATTTTATGTTGATTTTAGAGCAGGGTTTAAAACTTCGTAGAAAAGGTGCTTTTATACGCTTGCAAATAGAAAAAGGCGCAGATGAGCAGTTGATTGAATTTTTAAGTTCTCATATGAATATTTTTCATAAAGATATTTATGAGTATAATATACTTTTAAATTTAGCTTCATTATGGCAAATCATTTCCAACAAAGAATTTACACATTTGCTAAATCCTATGTATACACCAAAAATTTTACCACCTTTTGGGGATAATGTATCTATATTTAGTGCAATAGATAAACAAGATATTTTGGCTATACAGCCTTATGAGAGTTTTGAGCCTGTATATCAATTTATCAAAGAGGCAAGTAAAGATCCTAAGGTTGTTTCTATAAGAATGACTCTTTATAGAGTAGAAAAAAATTCAAACATAGTTCAAGCTTTAATTGATGCAGCAAGCGATGGCAAACAAGTTACTGTAATGGTAGAATTAAAAGCGCGTTTTGATGAGGAAAATAACTTGCATTGGGCAAAATCATTAGAAAATGCAGGGGCTCATGTGGTATATGGAATCACTGGTTTTAAGGTGCATGCAAAAGTAGCTCAAGTGATTAGAAAAGAAGGGGATAAATTAAAAATTTATAATCATTTAAGTACGGGTAATTACAATGCAAGTTCAGCTAAAATTTATACTGATGTGAGTTATTTTACTTCAAAAGAAGAATATTCTCAAGATACTACAACTTTTTTTCACATACTTTCAGGATATAGCAAAAGTCGTCGTTTAAAGACTTTATCAATGAGTCCAAAGCAAATCAAAGAAAGAATTTTAGATATGATAGCTACTGAAGCAAGCTATGGAAAAGATGGAGTAATCATAGCCAAAATGAATGCTTTGGTAGATGGTGATGTGATTAAAGCTTTATATGAGGCTTCAAATAAAGGTGTTAAAATAGATCTTATTGTGCGTGGAATTTGTTGTTTAAGACCTGGAGTAAAAGGATATAGTGAAAATATAAGAGTCAGAAGTATAGTGGGAAAATATTTAGAGCATGCTAGAATTTTATATTTTAAACATACAACACCAAATTATTTTATTTCAAGCGCTGATTGGATGCCAAGAAATTTAGAAAGAAGACTAGAATTAATGACTCCTATTTTTGATGAGCATTCTCGTGCAAAATTGGCTCAAATTTTAAAACTACAATTAAGCGACAATGATTTAGCTTATGAGTTAGACAACGAGGGAAGATATCGTAAGGTTGTTTTAAATGAGACAGAAAAAATCAACAATTCTCAACAAACTTTAGAAGAGTATATTAGTAGAATTTTTAATACCTTGAAAAAAGATACTGATCACAGCAGGGCGACGCACTTAGCAACGAAGCTTTTTAGAGATAGCTAATCCTTGCTTTTTAGCAAGGATTATTTCCAACCTTCTATGTAGTTTTTAAGTTTTCTACCAACTTTTGGGTGTTTAAGTTTTTTTATAGCTGAGCTTTCTATTTGTCTTACTCTTTCTCTTGTGACATTTAATTCTTTACCGATTTCTTCTAAAGTTCTATCACTTTCATCATCCATTAAGCCAAAACGCATTCTAATAACAGCCTTTTCTCTATCATTAAGCTGATCTAAAACTTCATCAATTTGTTCTTTTAAATCATCTTTTAAGATGTGATCCATAGGTGAAATTGAGGTTCTATCTTCTACAAAATCTCCAAATTTACCATCATCCTCGTTGCTAATAGGTGCTTCTAGGGAAATTGGTTCTTTAGTAATTTTAATAACTTGTTTTACTTTATCTATACTAAGTCCTACTTCTTTTGCAATAATACTTACATCCGGTTCTTTACCTTCTTTTTGTAAATACTCGCGAATGATTTTATTGATTTGATTGATAGTTTCTATCATATGAATAGGAATTCTTATAGTTCTTGCTTGATCAGCAATTGCTCTTGAAATAGCTTGTCTAATCCACCAAGTTGCATAGGTTGAAAACTTATAACCGCGTTTGTATTCAAATTTATCTACTGCTTTCATTAAGCCTATGTTGCCTTCTTGGATTAAATCTAAAAATGGTAATCCGCGGTTAGTATATCTTTTGGCAATGCTTACAACTAAGCGTAAATTTGATTTTGCCATTCTAGTTTTAGCCTCATCAGATATTTTTTTACCGCGTTTGATTTGCTCTAGAATTTCTTTTAATTGATCTTTTTCTAAATCAAAAGAATTTTGACTAGCTTCTTTAGTTTGAATGAGTTTTTTAATCTCCATATAAGTGCTTACCATGGTAGTTTCTAGGGCACGCTCTGCAATTTCTTCTTTGCTAAGTTTGGTAATATCTTTTAAAATATCTTGGTGTCTTTGTTTTAATTCTTCTGAAAACATTGGTAAGCGATACTCTAAACGTTTTAATTCTTTATCAAATTCCTCATCACTTTTTAATGCTGTTTCCATAGATTTTACTATTTCAGAAATAAGTTTTGATGTTGGACCTAGATCCATTAGTTTTTCTTTTAGTATATTTTTCTTAAAAGCAATTATGAGTTTATCTAATAGTTCATCATCATTTTTTTCTGCATTAATAGTAGATATAGTTTTTAACCATTCTTTTTTTGCTTTTTCTAATGCTTTAAAGCTTTCTATGACTTTTAAAGTTCTTTCATCTTCTTTTTTATTTGTTTTTTTAGGTTTTTTTTCATTAGAATTTTCATTTTCCTCATTTTCGTTTTCTTCTTCAGAATCTATTTCTTCATCGCTTTTATCATCATCGCTTTTATCATCATCCTCAAAGCTTTTAAAAAGCTCTTTCACTCTTCTTTCTCTATTAATTAAAGGTTCTTTATAATCAAGTATAAAATCAATCAAATAAGGCACAGAACAAAAAGCATCGATGATAATGTCTTCGCCTAGCTCAATCTTTTTAGAAATTTCAATTTCTTCATCTTTGTTTAAAAGAGCAATTTGTCCCATTTCTCTTAAATACATTCTTACAGGAGAGTCTGATCTGCTCCACTCAAGTAAATCATTTTCATTGGCTAAATCAAATTCATTTTCCAAACTTGTATCTTGTAATTTTTGTTTTTCCTCTTGTAGCTTTTTTGCTTCTTCTAAATTTCTTTTTTTGGCAATTTCAGCTGAAGAGATTAATTCTACTTTATATTTATCCATTAGATCACGGATTTTTTTTGCACTTGTTGCGTTTGGAAGCTTTGCAAAATACTTGACAAGTTTTTCATATGTGATATAATCTTTAGAATTTTCTTTGAAAAGTTCTTCTAAAACATTAGTTTCATTAGCCATGGATACCCCTTGTATTTAAGTAATGAGTGTAAAACTAAATATTATGCCTAAAAATTAATTAAAAACAAATAAAAATATTTTGGAACGACTTTTGCTTTATTAGTGAAAAATTAAGATTTTAGTTAGGAAAAATAATGCAAAATGGGTATTATCAAGCCACCGGTGCTATGGTTACGCAATTTAATCGTTTAGATGTTGTAACTAACAATCTAGCAAATGTAAATACAAGTGGCTATAAAAGAGATAATGTTGTTATTGCAGATTTTAAAAGGATTTTTAAAGAAACTCAAGATGAGTTACCTATACAAAATCACACAAGAGATGCTGCAAGATTTGTTAATACAACTATAGATAGAGTTCCGCAGGTTAATCATGTCTATACAAATTTTAGCGTAGGTTCTATGAAAATGACGCATAATCCTTTGGATTTAGCTCTTACTCGCGAAGATACTTTTTACTTGATTAAAACAAATAATGGTGAAATAAGATTAAGTCAAGATGGAAATTTCCAACTTGATGATGAGGGTTATTTGGTAAACCGTCAAGGATACAGAGTTTTAAGCAGTGATTATTTTAATAATCCCGAAAATGATGGCATCCGCATAGGAGATTCTACTTCTTTTATTAATGTGGATAAAAATGGAATTATCAGTGCAGCTAATCAAAATATTGCAAGATTATTTGTAGCACAAGTTGATGATTTAAGAGATTTGCAAAAAGATGGCGATAATATGTATAAAATTGATAATTTAAACAAGATTAGAGATTTACCAAATTCAAATGCCATTAAGCAAGGTTTTACTCAAGGATCAAATGTTAATCCAGTTACAGAAATGGTAGGGTTAATTGAGGCAAATAGAATGGTTGAGATGTATCAAAAAGTTATGACATCTCATATGGATGATTTAAATCAAGAAGCTATTAATAAATTAGCAAGTACTAAATAAACTAAGGATAGATAAAATGTTAAGATCATTATACACAGCAGCATCAGGGATGGTATCGCAACAAACACAAATTGATGTGACTTCAAATAATATTTCAAATGTTAATACAGTAGGTTATAAAAAATCGCGTGCAGAATTTGCAGATTTGATGTATCAAACGATGAAATACGCAGGAACTTCAACCTCAAGTACCACAAAACATCCAAGTGGCATTGAAGTAGGGCTTGGAGCAAGAGTAACAGCTGTAAGTAAAATTTTTAGTGAAGGTAGTTTAAAACAAACATCAACTTCAGGTCTTGATATGGCAATTGCTGGTAATAATGGCTTTTTTCAAATTCAAATGCCTGATGGAACTATAGCTTATACTAGAAATGGTCAATTTACTAAAGATGCTGAAGGAAACATAGTAAATTCAGATGGTTATAGACTTTTACCGGAAATGACTATACCTGAAGATGCTATTGCTATAAATGTGGCAAGTGATGGAACAGTTTCAGTAATGCAGCCAGGAAATACAGCTGAAACTCAAATAGGACAAATTGAACTTGTAAATTTTATCAATCCTGCAGGTTTACATGCTTTAGGGGATAACCTTTTAGTAGAAACTGATGCAAGTGGAGCGCCTATTGCAGGTATAGCGGGCGAGAACGGTTTTTCTGTCATCAAACACGGCTTTGTGGAGCTTAGTAATGTTCAGCTTGTAGAAGAAATGACAGATCTTATCACAGGGCAAAGGGCTTATGAGGCAGGCTCAAAGGCAATCACTACAAGTGATGATATGCTTGGAATTGTAAATCAATTAAAACGCTAGAATTAACTAGCGTTTATAATATGTAAAAATATTTAAAAATATACTAAAAAACTCCTATTTATAAATACTTATAAAATATTCTTTTTTATAATTTAAATTTTATCATTAATGTAGTAATATTTTTTAGATGTATTAAAATACATTGAATAAACAATAACGAGGGATATAATGAACAGAAGAGACTTCATTAAAAACACCGCTATTGCTAGTGCTTGTGGTGTTGCAGGTCTTAGTGTTCCAAGTAGTGTACTTGCTAATACTGAGAATAAATGGCGTTGGGATAAGGCTGTTTGTAGATTTTGTGGTACAGGCTGTGGAATTTTAGTTGCAAGTTTAGATGGTAAAATTGTTGCTGTAAAAGGAGATCCAGCAGCTCCTGTAAATCGTGGATTAAATTGTATTAAAGGTTATTTTAATGCAAAAATTATGTATGGAGAAGATCGCTTAGTAACACCTTTACTTCGCGTAAATGCAAAAGGTGAGTTTGATAAAAATGGAAAATTTCAACAAGTTTCTTGGCAAAGAGCCTTTGATGAAATGGAAAAACAATTTAAAAAAGCTTACAAAGAAAAAGGTGTTGAAGGAATTGGAATTTTTGCAAGCGGTCAATACACTATACAAGAAGGATATGCTGCTGCAAAATTAGTAAAAGCTGGTTTTAGATCAAACAATATAGACCCAAATGCACGCCATTGTATGGCTAGTGCGGTTGTTGGTTTTATGCAAACTTTTGGAGTTGATGAGCCTTCTGGCTGTTATGATGATATAGAGCTTACTGATACTATTATTACTTGGGGTGCAAATATGGCAGAAATGCATCCGATTTTATGGTCAAGGGTAAGTGATAGAAAATTAAGTAATTTAGATAAAGTCAAAATTGTAAATTTATCTACTTTTTCTAATAGAACTTCTCATATAGCAGATACTGAAATCATCTTCAAGCCAAATACTGATTTAGCTATTTGGAATTATATCGCTAGAGAGATTGTTTATAATCATCCTGAAGCTATGGATAAAGAATTTATTGAAAAACATTGTATCTTTACAACAGGCTATGCTGATATTGGTTATGGAATGAGAAATAATCCAAACCATCCTAAATTTAAAGCAAGTGAGAAAGATACAGTAGCAAAACAAAATGCTATTATTGTAGATGAAGAAGAAGCGGTATCTTTGGCTTATTTAGGAGTAAAAGCAGGTGATAAATTTGAAATGAAACACCAAAGTGCTCCTGATGCGCATTGGGAAATTTCATTTGAAGATTTCAAAAAAGCATTAGAGCCTTATACGCTTGATTATGTTGCTAAAGTTGCTAAAGGTAATGAAGATGAAAGCATTGAAGAATTTAAGAAAAAACTTCAAGAATTAGCAAATTTATATATAGAAAAAAATAGAAAAGTTGTAAGTTTTTGGACTATGGGCTTTAATCAACACACAAGAGGTACTTGGGTGAATGAACAAGCTTATATGGTGCATTTCTTACTTGGTAAACAAGCTAAGCCAGGTAGCGGTGCGTTTTCATTGACAGGGCAACCAAGTGCTTGTGGAACTGCAAGAGAAGTAGGGACTTTTTCGCATCGTTTACCTGCTGATATGGTCGTTGCAAATCCTAAGCACAGAGAAATTAGCGAAAAAATTTGGAAAGTTCCGGCAAAAACAATCAATCCTAAACCAGGTGCTCCATACTTAAAAATCATGAGAGATTTAGAAGATGGAAATATCAAATTTGCTTGGGTGCAAGTAAATAATCCTTGGCAAAACACTGCTAATGCAAATCACTGGATAGCAGCGGCTAGAGAAATGGATAATTTTATTGTTGTGAGTGATTGCTACCCAGGAATTAGTGCTAAGGTGGCAGATTTAATTTTACCAAGTGCTATGATTTATGAAAAATGGGGTGCTTATGGTAATGCTGAAAGAAGAACTCAACACTGGAAACAGCAAGTGCTGCCTGTAGGTGAGGCTATGAGTGATACTTGGCAAATTATGGAATTTGCAAAACGCTTTAAATTAAAAGAAGTTTGGGGTGAAACTAAGGTAAATGATAAACTTACTCTGCCAAGTGTTTTAGAAGAAGCTAAAGCTATGGGTTATAGTGAAGATGATACTTTATATGATGTATTATTTGCAAACAAAGAAGCAAAATCTTTCAAAGCAAACGATTCTATTGCAAAAGGATTTGATAATAGTGATGTTAATGGCGATGAAAGAAAAATTATAGGTAGCGATGGTAAAGAATTTGAAGGTTATGGCTTTTTTGTGCAAAAATACCTTTGGGAAGAATACCGCAAATTTGGTTTAGGTCATGGGCATGATTTAGCTGATTTTGATACTTATCATAAAGTAAGAGGTTTAAGATGGCCTGTGGTAAATGGTAAAGAAACACAATGGAGATTTAATACTAAATTTGATTATTATGCTAAAAAAGCAGCTCCAAATTCAGATTTTGCATTTTATGGTGAATTCGCTAAAGAACTGCCAAAAGGAGATTTACTGGCTCCGCAGACTAAAGAAAAATATAGCTTGAAAAACAAAGTGAAAATTTTCTTTAGACCATTTATGAAAGCTCCTGAAAGACCGAGTGAAGAGTATCCATTTTGGTTATGTACTGGTAGGGTTTTAGAGCATTGGCATAGTGGAACTATGACTATGAGAGTTCCTGAGCTTTTCCGTGCAGTACCTGAAGCACTTTGTTATATGAATGAAGATGATGCTAGGGCAATGAAAATTAATCAAGGTGATATCGTATGGGTACAATCACGCCGTGGTAAAGTAAAAGCTAGAGTAGATTTTCGTGGTAGAAATAAACCATCTAAAGGGCTTGTGTATGTGCCTTGGTTTGATGAAAATGTATATATAAACAAAGTTACATTAGATGCAACTTGCCCATTGTCTAATCAAACAGATTTCAAAAAATGTGCCGTAAAAATTACTAAAGCATAAAAATGAAAAATAGAAGAGAATTTTTAGCCTTTACTTTTAAGCTTTTATGTATAGGAAGCGGAAGTGCATTTTTAGCAAGTTTAGCATTTAGCTCAAATCAGGAGTATTTTTTAAGACCTCCTGGGGCAGATGATGAAAAAGAATTTTTATCAAAATGTATACGATGTGGACTTTGTGTAAAAGCTTGTCCTTATGATGTTTTAAAACTAGCAAATTTAGAAAATAGTGCTAAAAATGGCACACCCTTTTTTATAGCAAGAGAAAATCCTTGTAGATTGTGCGAGGATATACCTTGTATAAGAGATTGCCCTACAAATGCGCTAGATCATAAATATTTAGAGCAAAATGATGGAATTTATAAAACAAAAATGGGTATAGCTATAATTGATAGTGCAAGTTGTGTTGCTTATTGGGGAATTCAATGTGATGCTTGTTATAGAGCCTGTCCATTGATAGATAAGGCATTAAAGCTTGAAATAAAACGCAATGAAAGAACTGCAAAGCACGCATTTTTATTACCTGTAGTAGATCATGAAGTATGCGTGGGATGTGGGATTTGTGAGAAAGCCTGTATAACGCAAAAAGCTGCTATTAGAGTTTTACCTAGAGAATTTGTCTTGGGAAAAGCTGGGGATAATTACATCAAAGGTTGGGATGAAAAAGATGAAAAACGCTTGCAAGATGTAAACACAGATAAAAATTTCAATAAAAACAAGGCTAAAGATTATCTTAATGATGGAGAATTGTTATGAAATATCTTATTTTAAGAAGAATAGTGCAATTGTCTATCTTAACTTTTTTTTCTTTTGGTGTATTTAATTTTATATTAAAAGGAAATTTAAGCTCTTCAGTTTTATTTTCTTCGGTGCCGCTAAGCGATCCTTTTGCGTTTATTCAACTTGCTTTAGCAAGTTTGCAAGTAGATTTAATGGCTTTAAGTGGTGCTTTGATAGTATTTTTATTTTATGCTATTTTTGCTGGAAGAGCGTTTTGTGCTTGGGTTTGTCCTGTAAATATCATTACTGATTTTGCTTATTTTATTAGAAGTAAATTAGGTTTTAATCAAGCAAGGATTTTTAATGTAAATAAAAATTTGCGTTATTATGTTTTGGCTTTTGTTTTGATTTTTTCTTTTCTTTTTTCCTTTCCTGTTTTTGAGGAATTTTCTTATATAGGAATAATCCAAAGAGGAATTATTTTCGGCGGTATTTCTTGGCTTTTTGTAGCTTTGATTGTTTTTTGTATAGATACATTTTTTAGTCCAAGATTTACTTGCTCGCATTTTTGTCCTTTAGGAGCTTTTTGGGCTTTAAGTTCGCATTTTTCATTACTAAAAGTAAGATATAACTTACAAAAATGTACTAAGTGTTATAAATGCCTTGGGATATGTCCTGAAAAGCAAGTGCTTTGGATGATAGGTAAAGAAAATCAAGATGTAAAATCAGGTGAGTGTATAAGATGTGGAAAATGTGTTGATGTTTGCGGTGATGATGCTTTAGGTTTTAGTATAATAAATTTAAGGAGAGAAAATGAAAAATAAAATCTTTTTATCCTTAGCAGCAGCTGTTTTAATAAGTGCTTGCGGACTTGCTGTTAAAAGTGTTGATTCAAAAGATATAGGTTTAAGAAAAACAAGTTTAGAAAGTGAAAATGTAGAGTTATTGGATGCAAAGTATTCTCAAGCAATGGCTGGAGAATCTGTTTTAATTGAGAGATCATTTGAAAATGCTCCGCCATTAATTCCACATACTTTAGAGGATATGCTTCCAATTACTAAGGATAATAATATTTGTTTAAGCTGTCATGATAAAGCTATAGCTAAAGATGTTGGGGCCACTCCGCTTCCAAGTAGCCATTATTTTGACTTAAGAAAAAACAAATCTACTAAAGATATGATAAGTGATGCAAGGTTTAATTGTACACAATGCCATGTGCCACAAAGCGATGCAAAACCTTTAGTAGGAAATAGTTTTGAAGCTAAATTTAAAAATGAGGAACTAAAGAAAAAATCTAATCTTTTAGATGTTTTAAATGAAGGCGTAAAATAAAACTATGAAAAAAATATTTTTAATCTTACTAATGAGTGTATATGTATTTAGTTATGAGCTTAAACTTGATTCAAATTTAAATGCCTTAAAACTTGTTGATAGTAGTTTGCTTATAGGACTTGATAATGGAGAATTAAATCAGTACTTTATTAAAGACAAAAAAATGCAAAAAATCACTCAACTTGATAAGATTAAAAATTTTTACGAAGAAAATCTTAGCCCTAGAATTTATAGTATTGATTACTTAAATGGGGCTATTTTGATTTTAAGTGAAGGTGATTTTGGTAGTAAAAGGCTTAGTATTTATAAAAATAAACAACTTTACAACTATAAGCTTTTAAGTGATGGAGTAAAAAAAGCTTTGTTTTTAGATGATGATACTATTTTATTAGCCTTGCTAGGTTCTAATATAGAGCTTTTTGATCTAAAAACAAAAAATATTATAAAAAATTTTACTTTCTCTAACTCAAGTTTAAGTGATGTGGTTTTAAATGAGGCAAAAACTCAATTAGTAGCAGGTTTTGAAAGTGGTGAAATAGTACTTTTTGATGTGAAAAAGTGGCAAAAAATAAAAAGTTATAAAAATCTTCATAAAGATAATATTTATCAACTTGATTTTAAAAATGCAATTATTACAAGTTGTAGCACTGATAGAAAATTAGGCATAGTGCGAAATGATCAAGAAAAAAGCATAGAAAGAGACTTTTTAATATATGCTTGTAGTCTAAATAAAAGTGGTTCTATAGCGGTTTTTGGAGATAATGAAAAAAATATTATAGAGCTTATAGATACTAAAAATTTAAAAACAATAAAAAAATTCCAAAATAAAGATTTTTTGCTAGAATATCTTATATTTTTAAACGAGCATGAATTTATTAGTACTGGTTATGAAGATAAAATTATATTTTGGAGTATAGATGAATCTTTCTAGTGTATTGATTTTAACTAAAGAGGAAAAATTAGAAAAACTTAAAGAGCAAATTCAACAAACACCATGTTGTAGTGTGGAATTAGCTCAAGAAGAAAAAATTATAGTGGTAATAGAAAGTGAAAATTTAGATGATGAGTTAAAAGCATATAAACAATTAGAACAGCTTGATGGGGTGATAAGTATTAATATGGTATTTTCGTATCAAGATTTGGATGAAGAAAGAGAAAAAATTTTAAAAGCAAATTTTGAGGCAAATACTTTTGATGAAAATTTAAAAAAAGATAATTTAGAATACTATGGTAATGTTTTTAGAAAGTATTGATTATGATTTTTTTAATTCCTTTAATTGTGATTATTTCTTCTATTTTTATCATTGATCACTTTTATTTTTCCAAAGAGAATGAAGTTGTAAAAGAAAAAAAACAAGTAGTGCAAAAAAACACCGATTCTGATAAACAAAGATATCTTGAAAATATATTAAATCAAAAATAATCATGTACACACAAATTTCATATAAAAAATTCTTTTGGATTAATATTTCAGTTGTGATTACTCTTGCTTTAAATTTAAGAGCACCTATAACTTCCATAGGTCCTATGATAGAACATATTCAAGAATATTACAATATCAATTCTACTTTAGCAGGTATGCTAACAACCTTACCTTTAATAGCTTTTGGTCTTATATCGTTTTTTGTAGCGTATTTTTCACAAATTAAAGCTTTGTTTTTTGCCTTAATTTTGATTGTCTTTGGAGAAGTTATTAGAAGTTATGGAGGAACTATAGGTTTATTTTCTGGGGTTTTTTTGATAGGAGCAGGCATTGCAATAGCTAATGTTTTATTACCTTCTTTTGTAAAAGAAAAATTTTCTAAAAATACTTATAAGATAATGGGTTTATATGGATCAATTATAGGCTTATCTTCAATTGCTGGCGTGGCCTTATCGCTTCCTTTGCTTAAATTTTTTGATGTACCTCAAGCTATGTTTTTTTGGGCTATATTGGCTTTAATTGCTTTGATTTTTTATTTTCCACATTTGAAAAATAAAAGATTATTACGCCCTAAAAAGAAAAATATTAATAAAGTGAATATCTTTTTAAACTTAACAGCCTGGAAAGTTACTATTGTAATGGGATTGCAAAGTTTTTTATCTTATAGTCTTTTTGCATGGCTTAGTGTGATGATTAGTGAAAAGGGCTTTGGAATTGACTTTGGTTCTAATGTTTTATTATTATCTCAAATCATAGGGATGCCCGTGGCATTTTTACTACCTATCATTTTAGGAAAGCTTAGATCTCGTGCTAAAAGTTTTGCTATAGTGATGTTAGGGTTTTTGTATTTTTTAAGTTTTATGATGATTTTTCTTTTTAAGGTAAAAGCGATTTTGTTTTTAGCGGCTATTTTTTTAGGTTTTGCTTCTAGTGGAGTTTTTACAATTTCGTTATTATTTATTGCTATCAAAAGCTCAAATTCTATCATAGCGGCTAAACTTTCTGCTATGTCGCAAGGTATAGGGTATTTAATAGCTGCTCAATCACCTTGGATTATAGGCATGCTTCATGATAATTTTAGAAATTTCACTTCAGGCTTTATTATGCTTATTGTGGTAGCTATAATACTTAACATTTTTGTATTTTTAGCATATAAGGCTCCTGTGATTAAGTGAAAATTAAAAATAAATTAAAGCCTTTTTTGTTAGAATTTTAGGATTTTATTTTTGTGAGTTAATAATGCGATATACAGTAACAGAGGCTTCTATTTATGAAGCACAAGGCTTAAAAGATGAGGCTTTGGAGATTTATAAAAATATATTAAAACAAGATCCGCAAAATAAAAATGCCATTGATGCTATAAGGCGTTTGAGTGGCTTGCGTTCTAATCATGAAGATTTAAATTATGATATGCTTGATTTTTTTGTCAATATGAAAAGTGAAGAAGAAATTAATGAATTTAAAAGGTGGTTGATAAAACTATGAATATAGAAGATTTAGCAAAAATGGCTATTAGTGAAGTTAATTCGCAATTAGATAACAAAAAAAGTAAAAATGATGAATTTGCTCCTATGGTAGAAGAAATTACTCAAGAAAAAAGTGTTAATACTCAAGAGAAAAAAATCAAAGAGGAAATTAGTAAGGTTGCGCAAGAGCTAATTCAAGAATTAGATGATTTAGAAGTAAAAGTAAAAGATGATAAACAAAATGTCGTTATCAAGGTTGAAGCTTTAGAAGAAAAAGAAGAAAGTATTATAAACAATGAAGAATTTTTCTTAAAAAATCTTAGAGAGCGTATCTTGGTTTTATTTGAAGGATTAAAAAATACCAAAGATGAGCATATGGAAAAAAGATTAGATATGACCATTACTTTTTTAGAGTTTTTGCTTGCAAAGATTGAAGATAGACTTAAAAAATGACCAAGATTTTTTAAGAATTAAAAATATACTTAAGCCTTACACACAAAGGGTTTATTTAGTAGGTGGTTGTGTAAGGAATTCTTTTTTAGATTTATCTAGCGATGATTATGATATAGAAATTTATGATATTGAGCCTAAGCTTTTTGATGAGCTTATGCAAAAACTTGGCGCAAATGGAGTAGGAAAAAGTTTTTTTGTATATAAATACAAAAAATTTGATTTAGCTCTAGCGCGTTATGAAAATAAAATTTCTACAGGCCATAGAGGTTTTGAAGTTAAAGTTTGTAATAATGAGCAAGAAGGAGCAAGAAGAAGAGATTTTACCATTAATGCATTGATGGTAAATATTTTTGATTTTGAATTTTTAGATTTTTTTAATGGTTTGCAAGATTTACAAGAAAAAACTATAAGACATATTGATGATAAAAGTTTTATTGAAGATAGTTTAAGAGTGTTTCGTGGAATTTCTTTTGCGTGTAGGTTTGATTTAACAATTGCAAAAGAAAGTTTAAAATTAATGCAAACTATGGATATAAGTGATTTATCTAAAGAGCGTATTAATAATGAACTTTATAAAATTTTTAAAACTTCAAGACTGAATAAAGCTTATGAGTATTTTAAAATTTTAAATTTAGAAGAAAAAATCTTTTTTTATCAAAGCTGTAATAAAGAATTTGAGAGACTTTTAGAGTATAGCCAAAAGTTAATTTGTGATGAGGCTTTGTTTTTGTATTTGTATTTGAATTTTTTTCATATAAATAAAGAGGAATTTTTTAAAAAAACAAAATTAAAAAAAGAGCTTTTAAAAAAATGCGAACAAGAATTTATTTTAGGTAAAATTGATGATTTTAATTTAGCTAAAATTGCTTTAAAAATACCACTTTGCAAATGGCTTGGACTTTGGAATAATGAGCGTATAACACAAGCAAAAAAAATAAATTTATACTATCATGCTTTTGAAAGTAAAATTAGCGCCAATGACTTACTAAAGGAAGGATTTAGCGGGAAAGAACTTGGAATTGAACTTGAAAAAAGAAAATTACAAGAATTAAAAAACTATATAAAGGAGTAAAAATGAATGAGTATATTTTAAAAATTTCATGCAGCGATGAAAAAGGATTGATTTATAGAATTTCAGATGTTATTTTTAAATATAGAATCAATATTATAAAAAATGATGAATTTGTTGGAGAAAATCGTTTTTTCTTTAGGGCGCATTTAGAAGGTGAGCTTGATATAAAAGCTTTTAAAGGAACGCTTGAAGCTATGCTTCCTGATAATGCACAAATTGAAATTACCTCAAAAAGAAAAAAAGATATTATTGTTTTAGCTACTAAAGAAACTCATTGTTTAGGTGAGTTACTTATCCGTCAATTTAGTGGAGAATTTAATGCAAATATTAAGGCAGTTATTGCAAATTATGATGTATTAAAACCTTTAGTGGATAAATTTAACATACCTTTTCATACTATTTTAGCACAGGATTTAAGCAGACAAGAGCATGAAAAAAAACTACTAGAGTGTTTAAAACAATATGAGTTTGATTATATTGTTTTAGCAAAATATATGAGAATATTATCTCCATCTTTTGTAGAGAATTTTGAGGGGAAGATTATTAATATCCACCATTCTTTTTTACCTGCATTTATAGGAGCTAATCCTTATAAGCAAGCTTATGAAAGAGGGGTAAAGATTATAGGTGCAACAGCACATTTTGTAAATAATAACTTAGATGAGGGGCCAATTATTACCCAAGATGTTATACCAGTTACTCATGAATATTCTTGGCAAGCTATGCAACAAGCAGGGCGTAATGTAGAAAAAAATGTTTTTTCTAAGGCCTTGGATTTAGTGTTTGATGATAGGATTTTTATATATGATAATAAAACAATAGTATTTTAATCTTGATGCTAAAAAGCATCAAGATTAGCATGAATAGCAAGTTTTAAACTCATATGCAGTTGGTCTAGCTTCTACAGGCCATACTTGAGTTTCAAATTTCATATGTTGATAATCATCAATAAATACATCACTCATAACAGGCTTTAAAAAGGCATTTTTTCTAATGAGTGCTTCCAAAGATCCTCTTAAAGTGTGAGGTAATTGCTCTATACCTTTTTCTCTAATTTCATCTAGGGTTAGTGCAAATAAATTTTCATCCATAGGACCTACCGGTATGGTTTTATTTTTAATACCATCAAGTCCTGCCATAAGCAAGCTTGTAAAAGCTAGGTAAGGATTGGAAGTGCTATCAGGAAATCTTATTTCAACTCTTGCGCTTTTTTCATTAATACCATAAGGCACGCGACAACTTGCAGAGCGATTTTGGCAAGAATAAGTTAGTATGCAAGGTGCTTCAAAACCT
Source organism: Campylobacter lari (assembly GCF_004357905.1). Classification (NCBI taxonomy): domain Bacteria; kingdom Pseudomonadati; phylum Campylobacterota; class Epsilonproteobacteria; order Campylobacterales; family Campylobacteraceae; genus Campylobacter; species Campylobacter lari. The sequence continues at coordinate 97,167 of NZ_SMTT01000001.1, forward strand.
GGAACTATTCTTTTATAAGAATTTGAACTAGGATTGGTAAATGCAGCAACACTTCTTGCATTAGCTAAAATTCCACCGATGTAATTAATCGCATATTCACTTAATTTTCCATATCCTTCTTTATCATAAAATAAATTTACTCCATCTTTCCAAAGGCTCATATGCACATGCATACCACTTCCATTATCTCCATAGAGTGGTTTTGGCATAAAGGTCGCTGTTTTTCCATTTAAATGTGCTACCATTTTAACTACATATTTATAAATTTGTACATTATCAGCAGCTTCAACTAAATTTCCAAATTCTACACCAATTTCAGCTTGTCCTTGTGCTACTTCATGATGATGTACGAAAGTTTTTAAACCAACTCTTTCTAAAACTTGTACCATTTCAGCTCTAATATCCACACTAGAATCAATAGGACTTACAGGAAAATATCCACCTTTATTTCTTGGGCGATGTCCACTATTGTAACTATCTGTAAAATCTTTATTATCATTCCATTCACCTTCTTCGGTATCTACTTCATATTTTGCACAGTGAGAAGAATCAACTATTTTTACATTATCAAAAATAAAAAATTCATTTTCAGGACCAAAATAAGCAGTATCAGCGATATTGCTTGTGCTTAAGTGTTGCATTGCTTTTTTAGCAATACTTCTTGGACATTTTTCATACATTTGATCTTTGTAAATATCATATACATCGCAAATTACTATGATAGTAGGATCAGCTGTAAAAGGATCTAAAAACGCACTTTCCACATCAGGTTTTAAAATCATATCTGATTTTTCTATAGGCTGCCAACCATGCAAAGAGCTTGCGTCAAAAGGAATTCCGTTTTCAAAGGTTTTATCATCAATTGCTTTTATATTATAAGTGATGTGATGCCAAGTGCCTATCATATCAGTAAATCTAAAATCAACAAATAAAACTTCATGTTCTTGACAATAACTAAAAAACTCATCAATGTTATTTACAAATTTACCCATTTTTTCTCCTTTTTATTTTTTGGGTTTTTTAATTTATTTTATAGATTGTAGTATATTTTTTTTAAATTAAGTTTAAATTAATATTTTTTTTATAATCAAATTAAAAAAAAGATTATTTTGTGTAAAAAAATAATTAATTGGTAAAATTAATGTTGATTTATATTTTTTTGTAATATAATCTCGCATTAGTTTTTTTATTAAAAAAGGTGTAACAATGACTCAAGAAGAATTAGATGCTTTAATGAATGGCACTGAAGACTTAGATCTTGATTCTGTAGAAGAAGCAGAAGAAAAACCAGATACAGATTATGAAGATGAGGAAAAAAATAAGCAAATTGTTAATGATATGATTAATGGTGATTATAAAGCAAGAGCGGATATGGCTTGGCCACCACCACCACCTAGTAAAGAACATAAAGTTGTACATCAACTTGATGATGTTACAAGAGATAGTGAAATAAAAGCCACAGAGATGATGGAAAAATTAGAAGCTATTAACGATTTTTTTGCAAATTCTGAGAGTGATCTTTGTGTAATCAGTGATGCTTTAAATAAAAATATAGAAATTTTTGAAAAATTAAATGCAAAATTTCCTAATGTGGTAAGCTTTAAAGAAGCTATTGAAATAAATAACAATGCTAAAAATATCATAGATGAGATTACAGGTTGTTTGCAAACTGGACAAGATGAAGTTATGATGGCAATGGATGCTATGCAATATCAAGATATTCATCGTCAAAAAATTGAGCGTGTTATTAATGTTATGAGAGCTTTAAGTAGATATATGAGTAGTTTGTTTGAAGGTAAAATTGATGATGAAAAACGCGTGGGATCTGCTGTGCATATCGAAGGAGATACAACTGCAGATGTTGTAAGTAATGATGATATTGAGGCATTAATCGCAAGTTTAGGAAAAAAATGATTATTCCTGAAATAGTAGCTCCTGCAGGTAATTTTACAAAATTAAAAATAGCTTTAGCTTATGGAGCTGATGCTGTTTATGCAGGTGTGAGTAATTTTTCATTAAGAGCAAGAACTGCTAGAGATTTTAATTATGAAACTTTTAAAGAAGCTATTGATTATACGCATGCAAAAGGAAAAAAAATTTATGTAACGATTAATGGATTTCATTTTAGCTCACAAATTGAAGGTTTGAAAAGGCATATTTTAAAATTAAAAGAAATGAAACCCGATGCTTTTATAGTAGCTTCTGTAGGTGCTATGTGTTTGGTTAAAGAGCTTGCACCTGAAATCAATCTTCATGTATCAACCCAAGCTAATATTTTAAATTACTTAGACGCTCAAGTTTATAAAGATATGGGAGCTAAGCGTGTTGTTATAGCAAGGGAACTTGGTTTAAAAGATGCAAAAGATTTGAAAAATAATTGTGACATAGAACTTGAAAGTTTTGTCCATGGTTCTATGTGTTTTGCGTATTCTGGCAGATGTTTGATAAGCTCAGTGCAAAGTGGACGCATGAGTAATCGTGGATCATGTGCAAATGATTGTAGATTTAACTATGAACTTTATGCAAAGAACCCAGAAACTAATACACTTTTTAGACTTGAAGAAGATGAGAATGGCACGCATGTGTTTAATTCTAAAGATTTAAATTTAAGCTCGTATATTCAAAAAATTATGCAAGAAGATTGCATTCATGCTTTTAAAATAGAAGGAAGAACGAAAAGTGAGTATTATGTAGCTTTGACTACAAGAACTTATAAAATGGCAGTGCAAGATGTATTGCAAAATACTTTTGATGCGGCTAAGTATGAAAAAGAAATTTATACTTTAAAACACAGAGGTTTTACAGATGGATATTTAGTTTCAAGAGCTTATGAAAAAACCGATTCAATAAATCATAATACAAGTATAGAAGAAGGAACCCATCAAGTGCATGCTATTAGCGAAGATGGTGAATTTTTTAAATGTAAGGGTAAGATAGAATTAAACAAAGAATATGAAATTCTAGCTCCGGTTGATTCTAATATAGAATTAGGGGAAAATAAACTAGGTTTAGTATATGAAAATGAAGGAAAAAAATTCATAGTGTTTAAACAATTATTAGCAAAAAACAATAAAGAATTTAGTGAAATTCATAGTGGTAATGAAAATGAAATTGCTTTGCCATTTAAACTTCCAGAATTTAGCTTTTTAAGAAGGAGTGTTGAATGAAATTTGTTTCCATATTGATGGGAAGTAAGAGTGATTATGATATAGTAAAAGAAGCTTTAGGAATTTTGGAAAAATTTGATGTAAAATATGAAGTCTTGATCACTTCAGCTCATAGAAGTCCTCAAAGAACCCAAGAATACATCAAAAATGCTGAAGAAAAAGGTGCAAAAGTATTTATTGCTGCAGCGGGTATGGCAGCTCATTTAGCAGGAGCTGTTGCAGCACATACAACAAAACCTGTTTTAGGTATACCTATGCCAGGAAGTAATTTAGCTAGCATGGATTCTTTATTTTCTACTGTGCAAATGCCAAGTGGAATTCCTGTAGCAACTGTGGCTATAGGTAAAGCAGGGGCTATTAATGCAGCTTATTTGGCAGTGCAAATTTTAGCAATAGAAGATGAGTCTTTAGCGCAAAAATTATTAGAAGATAGACAAAAACAACAAGAAAAATTAATCCAAGATTCTAATACAATTGAAGTTTTTCTTTAAGGAGCGTATATGCAAACTTACTTGGAATTAAAAGAATTTTGTCAGTTAGTACATTTATCCGAAGATGTTGTAAAAGGAATGATGGCAAATGGTGCTTTAAATTTCAAAGAAGAAGAAGGTAAAATTTATATAGAAGCTAATCAAGGTACTTTTAGCGTAGTTCCTTCAAGTTCAAAGCAACCTGCTATGTTAAATTCTATGACCTTGGCAGGAGAAAGTTTTGTAGAAAAAACTATAGGGACTATTTTAAATTTACATGAAAAAGTTCTTGATGCTAAGGATGAAACCTTAGAAGCTTTAAAGGGTGAAAATAAATTTTTAAAAGATGCTCTTTATTCTATGCAAGAGCTTTATGATGAGGATAGAAAAACTATAGAAAATCTTAACGAGCAACTTAAATATGCGCGTAATGAAGTTGAATTTCTAAAAAGAAAATATAAAATGATGTGGAATAAAACAGTGGAATTATATGCAAATTCGCCTGAGAAGTCTGAAGAATTAAAGGAAGAAAAATGACTTTTTCTCAAATGATTTTAAATTTACAAGAATTTTGGCAAAAGCAAGGTTGTGCTATTATGCAACCTTATGATTTTCCAGCAGGTGCAGGGACATTTCACCCGGCAACTTTTTTAAGAAGTTTAGGTAAAAAACCTTGGGCGGCTGCTTATGTAGCACCAAGTAGAAGACCAACTGATGGAAGATATGGTGAAAATCCTAATAGGTTGGGTGCTTATTATCAATTTCAAGTTTTAATTAAACCAAGCCCTGATAATATCCAAGAATTATATTTAAAAAGTTTAGAAAATTTAGGCTTTGATTTAAAATCACATGATATTCGTTTTGTTGAAGATAATTGGGAAAGTCCAAGTTTAGGTGCTTGGGGTTTGGGTTGGGAAGTTTGGCTTGATGGTATGGAAGTTACACAATTTACTTATTTTCAACAAGTTGGTGGTATAAGCGTAGATTTAGTTAGTGCTGAAATTACTTATGGCTTGGAAAGACTTGCAATGTATTTACAAGATGTAGATAATGTATATGACATAGTTTGGAATGAATTTAACGGCGAAAAAATTACCTATAAAGATGTTCATAAGCAAGGTGAGTTTGAATTTAGTAAATATAATTTTGAAGTAAGTGATGTAAAAACTTTAAATATACAATTTGAAAATGCTTACAATGAGTGTAAAAATGCATTAGATGCAAAACTTGCTTTACCAGCATATGATTATTGTATGTTAGCAGCACATACTTTTAACTTGCTTGATGCAAGAGGAGCTATTTCAGTAACTCAAAGACAAGATTTTATGCTTAAAATTAGAGAATTATCTAAAAGTTGTGCTTTAGTATATAAAGAAAGTTTAGATGAAAATTAAAGAAATTTATGATTATTTAGATACTATTAGTCCATTTAATACGCAAAGTTCATGGGACAATAGTGGTTTATTGCTTGGAAATTTCGATCAAGATGTAAATAAGATTTATCTTGCGCTTGATGTAGATATGCATTTAATTGAAAATGCAAGCGAAAATTCACTTTTTATAGTCCATCATCCTTTAATTTTTAAAGGTTTGAAGAATTTAAGTGGAGTGCTTTATCCGCAAAATCTTCTTACAAAAATGATACAAAAAAATATAGCCTTGATTGCTATGCATACAAATTTTGATTTAAGTCATTTAAATACTTATTTTACTAGCGAAATTTTGGGTTTTAAGATCAAAGAACAAAATGAATTTTTGATCTATTGTGATGTAGATTTTCAATTAGATACATTAGTTGATCATGTTAAAAAGTGTTTAAAGCTTAATCATATTAGGGTTGTTAATGCTCATCAAGAAAAAATAAAAACTTTAGCAATATGTACAGGCAGTGGTGGAGATTTGATTTCTAGTGTAAAAGCAGATTGTTTTTTAAGTGGAGATTTTAAGTATCATCAGGCCTTAGAAAGTTATCATAATAAACTCAATTTGATTGATATAGGTCACTATGAAAGTGAGTCATACTTTGGTGAAATTTTAGCAAAAGATTTGCAAAAATTTCATTTAGAAGTTATAATATCAGTTTCAAAAAATCCATTTCAATATTTTTAAGGAAAAAATCAATGAATAAATATTTAGAACAACTTATAGCTTTATCGCAAATTGATAAAGAGTTAGATGGTTTTGCAAATAAAGTAGAAGATGCTACAAAGGATTTAAAAGAAAAGCGTAATTTGCTTGATAAAACTGAAGAAGAAATTGCAGGTTTTGAAAAAGATATTAAAGATATAGAAAATCAAAAAATACAAAACAATAACCATATTGCAGAATTTGGTGTGAAAATTAAAGAAATAGCCAAAAAAAGTGCTGCAGTGAAAACTGAAAAAGAAGCAAATGCTTTAAAAATCGAAGAAGATATAGCTAAAGAGCAACTTGATGCAGCAAATGAAGAGATAGAAAGATTAGATAAAATTTTAGAAAACAAAGAAAAATTTATACAAGAATTGCAAACTAAGAGAACTGAACTTGAAAATGAAGTGGATCAAATAGATGCTCAAACAAAAGTTGTATTAGTTGATATTGAAAAAGAAAGATTAGAGATTTATGATAAAAAAGTAAAGCTGGTTGGCGAAATAAATCAAAAAGTTTTAACTTTTTATGAGAAAATTAGAAAATGGGCGGGAAATAGTGCTGTAGTTCCTGTGAAAAAACATGCTTGTTATGGCTGTTTTATGAGAATTTATGATAAAACTTATTTAGCAGTTTTAAAAGGTGATGAAATCGTAACTTGTCCGCATTGTGGAAGAATTTTATATAAAGAAAAAGAAGAAAATCAAAATTGATTTTTTTTTATTACATTTTTGCTGTGATTATATATGTAATCGCAGTTCCTTTTTTGTTGATTTTAAGTTTTTGTAAAGAAAAATATAAAGCGTCTTTAAAATCTAGATTTTTTCTTTACAAAAACTTAAAACAAGAACAAGGAGATATATATTTTCATGCTTGCTCCTTTGGGGAGATTAAAAGCATTGTTCCCTTAATAAAACTTTTTCCAACTTGTAAAATTTCAACTATCACGCAAACCGGATTTAATGAAGCTTTAAGACATTCTAAAAAAGTAAATTTTTTACCATTTGAAATTTTTATACCATTTTGGATGAAACCTTGCAAAGTTTTGATTATTTTTGAAGCAGAGCTTTGGCTTATGCTTGTATTGATGGCTAAATTTTATAATGCAAAAGTTATTTTATTAAATGCTAGGATTAGTGATAGATCTTTAAAAAACTACAAGCGTTTTAGCTTTTTTTATCGTTTGATTTTTAAATATATTGATGTTGTGTTTGCGCAAAGTCAAAAAGACAAAGAAAGGTTAGAGTGTTTGGGTGCTAAAAATGTTGCAGCATATAAAAATATCAAAGCATATATAAAACAAGAACAAGTGAAAAATTATTCAAAACCTAAGGCTAGGGTTATTATATTTGCTAGTACGCATGAAAATGAAGAACTATTATTGCTTAATGAGATTAAACTAGAAGAAAATGATAGATTAATTATCGCTCCAAGACATCCGGAGCGTTTTGGCGAGGTTGAGGGGATTTTAAAAGATTTTTGCCAAAAAAATCATTATAATATGCAAAAATTTTCAGACTTTACTTTAAGTGAAAATGATTTTGCAAATTTTTTTAAGACCAAGTGTTTATTACTAGATACTTTGGGTGAGCTAGAAAGTTTTTATAAGATTAGTGATGTAGTTTTTTTGTGTGGCTCTTTTGTAAAAAATATAGGTGGGCATAATCCTATAGAAGCGGCTAGATGGAATAATGTTATTATCTCGGGGAAATATTATTTTAATCAAGAAAGTTTATATCAAGAAGTTGATGATTTGTATATTTGTGAGAGTGTAAAAGATATAAATGATTTTTTAAAGCAAAAATTATCACAAGCGCAAGTCAAAGAGCAAAATGATTTAAATGAAATTATATTAAGTATAAAAGAAGGTTTAGATGCAAGAAAAAGCTTATAAATTGCTTGCAATGCAAGAAAAAATTTCTAATAATGCAGCAAAGGATTTGATTGATAAAGGTTGTGTTTTTGCTATGGGAAAAAAGGTTGTTATAGCTAGAGCTTTGATGAGCTCAAAAACAAGATTTGTCGTGCAAAAAATAAAAAAAGCAAAAATACTTTTTGAAGATGATAAAATCATAGTTTTAAATAAGCCTTATGGGGAAATTAGCGAGAATTTAGAAGGTATTTATAATGCTAAATTAATTAATAGACTTGATAAAGAAACAAGCGGGGTTTTGCTTTTAAGCAAAGATGAGGAATTTAGACTAAAATGCATTCAAGAGTACAAAAAACAAAATGTTTATAAAAGCTATTTAGCTATTGTCGATGGAGTAATTGCTGAAGAACTTGAAATTTGTGAAAAAATAACTACTATAAAAAATAAATCCGGAGCTTTTAGTAAAATCGATAAATTTGGCTTAGAAGCTCATACTCAGGTTATACCTTTAATGGTAAATGCAAAAAAAACTTTAATAAAAGCAGTCATTAAAACAGGTAGAACACATCAAATCAGAGTGCATTTAAATCATATAAAACATGGTATTATTGGCGATGAAAAATATGCAAAAAATAGCTCTTCTAGAATGTATTTGCATTCTTATGAAACGCATATTTTTGATTATCAATTTAAAGCTTTACTTGATGAGAGTTTTAATGCTTATGGTTTTGAAATAAAAAATTTAAATTTTTAAAGGCGTTTAAAGCTAAAAGGGTTTATAATTTAGCTTTTTAAAATTTTAATAAAGGGAAAATAAAGTGTTTGAAATAGTTAGTGAGTCATTTAAATCCGCGGTTAATAAACTTCGTTTTGTTGATGATGAAAAAGCTTTAAAAAATGCTCTTGACACTTTAAAAAAAGCCCTTTTAAAAGCAGATGTGCATCATAAAGCTACGAAAGAATTACTCGCTTTAGTAGAAAATGATGTAAAAACTAATGGCATAGGCCAAAAGCAATTTTTAGACTCAATTAAGAAAAATTTAGAAGAAATTCTTAGTGTTAAAGGTAAAAATCAAGGTTTTGTATTTGCTAGTAAGCCACCTACGGTTGTTTTGATGTGTGGTTTGCAAGGTGGTGGTAAAACTACTACTACGGTAAAAATTGCTAATTACTTAAAACTAAGAAATAAAAAAGTATTAATTGCTGCATGTGACTTGCAAAGATTAGCTGCAGTAGAGCAATTAAGACAACTCACTCAGGCTAATGAGCTCGATTTATTTTTCATAGAAAATGAAAGCAATCCTTTAAATGTAGCTAAACAAGCTTTGGAAAAAGCAAAAAATTCTATGTATGATGTTTTGCTTGTAGATACTGCCGGTCGTCTGGCAATTGATATAGCTTTGATGAATGAGCTTAAAGAAGTAAAAGCTATTTTAAATCCTGATGAAGTATTTTATGTAGCTGATGCTATGAGTGGTCAAGATGGAGTTAAAACAGCAAGTAGCTTTAATGAAGCTTTAGAAATCACTGGGGTTATTTTAAGTAAATTTGATGCAGATACTAAAGGTGGTGTTGCGCTAGGTATAGCTAAACAAATTGGTGTGCCTTTAAGATTTATTGGTGTTGGTGAGAAAGTAGCTGATTTAGAAGTATTTATCCCTGATAGGATTGTTAATCGTATCATGGGTGAGGGTGATTTGGCGACTTTGGCTGAAAAAACTGCCGCTATTATAGATGAAAAAGAAGCAAAAAAACTTAATAAAAAAATCAAAAAAGGTGAATTTAATTTCAATGACTTTTTAAATCAAATGGAAAGTGTTAAAAAACTTGGTAGTATGAAATCAATCATTGGTATGATACCTGGTTTATCATCTATGGCAGCAAATATTAAAGATATTGATTTGGATAATTCTAAAGAAATTATTCATATTAAAGCAATGATTTCATCAATGACGCCAAAAGAAAGAGAAAATCCTGATTTGTTAAACAACGCAAGAAAGCGTCGTATTGCAGAGGGTGCTGGTTTATCTCAAATGGAAGTAAATCGCTTTTTAAAACAATTTAGTAATGCGGCTAAGTTGGCAAAGAAATTTTCAAACAAAAAAGGAATGGAAAATTTTATGAATATGTTGCAGCAAGCTAAAAGACCGCAATAATTAAAGCTTTTTTATGGATATATGAGTTAAAATATCTATAACAAAATTTTAATTTTTTTAGGAGTATTAAAATGACAGTAATCAGACTTACAAAAATGGGACGCAAAAAAAGACCATTTTATCGTATAGTTGTAACTGATAGTAGAAAAAGACGCGATGGTAGTTGGATAGAAAGCATTGGATATTATAATCCTATGGTTGAACCTGAAGTAGTAAAATTTGATGCTGAGCGTTTAGCTTATTGGAAGAGCGTAGGTGCTAAATTAAGCGATAGAGTAGCAGCTATTACAAGCAAATAAAAATGGTTGAAAATTTTTTAAGAGAATACGCAAAATTAATTGTTGATTTTCCTGAAAAAGTTGATATACAAAAACAAAATTTAGAAAACAATTTTGCTGAAATTATCATTTATGTTGATCCAACTGATACTGGTAAGTTGATCGGAAAAAACGGGAAATTAATCAACGCAATAAAAACAGTTATTATGGCTTATAAAGTTAAAGATGCAACTTCATATCGTATAACGGTAAAAGCTATTGAAGAATGATTTGGTCCAAGTTGCTAAACTTGGGAAAAGTGTTGGTTTGAAAGGTTATGTAAAATTACATAATTTAAGTGATTTTTATGAGCAGTTTAAAGCAGGTGCTAAATTTTTTGATGGTAATCAAAAAATTTACACCATAAAAGCTTTCGATAAAACAAGATCTTTGGTTTTATTTGAAGATTTTGAGAATTTAGAATCTGCAAAAAAACTAACTAATATTACACTATTTCAAAGCATAAAAACTACAAAAGAAACTTGTAAGTTAAAAAAAGATGAGTATTTTTATTTTGATATTATAGGCTGTGAAATTTTTGAAAATGAACAAAAATTAGGTATAGTTGAAGATATTTTAGAAAATGGAGCTGGATTTTTATTCTGTATAAAATGCGATGAAAAACTACAGACAAAGGTTAAAAACTTTTATATTCCTTATGTTGATAAATATATTCAAAAAGTTGATATAGAAAATAAAAAAATATTCACACAATCTGCTTTAGATATTTTAGAAAATTCATGAAATATACTTTTGTAAGTTTATTCCCAGAGCTTATTGAGCCTTATTTTAAAACTTCTATTTTGGCAAGGGCAAAAGAAAAAGGAATTTTAGAATTTGATTTTGTTAATCCTAGAAATTTTACTACAAATAAACATCTAAAAGTAGATGATTATAAAATAGGCGGTGGTGCGGGACTTTTATTACAAGCTCAGCCTTTATATGATTGTTTAACGCATATTAAAAGCCAAGATAAAAATACGCATTTTATTTTTCTTTTGCCATGTGCTAAAACTTTTAAGCAAATAGATGCTAAAAGATTAAGCGTCAAAGAGCATATTTGTTTTGTATGTAGTAGATATGAGGGTTTAGATGAGCGTATTGTGGAAGAATTTGCTAATGAAGTGTTTTCTATAGGAGATTTTATACTTACAGGTGGAGAGTTAGCATCTTTGGTGATGTGTGATGCTATTAGTAGAAATATTCAAGATGTTCTTGGAAATAGTGAAAGTTTAAGTGAAGAAAGTTTTGAAAATGATTTATTAGAAGCACCATCATTTTCTAAGCCATTTGTTTTTGAAAAGGAAAATAAAAAATTTTATGTTCCTTCAGAGTTTTTAAAGGGAAATCACGCTAAAATTACAGCTTTAAAAACTACTTTGGCGTCTTGCAAAACGAAATATTTTCGTCCTGATTTGTATCAAAAGCATGAACGCAAATTTTAAGGAATATCGTTATGAAAAATAAATACATTGAGCAATTTGAGCAAAAACAAATTGAAGGTAAAAATGTTCCAGAATTTCGTGCTGGAGATACTTTAAGACTTGCTATTCGCATTAAAGAAGGCGATAAAACAAGAATTCAAAATTTTGAAGGTATTTGTATAGCGCGTAGAGGAAATGGTGTAGATGAAACTTTTATTGTGCGTAAAATAGGCGCTAACAATGTAGGTGTTGAAAGAATTTTCCCTATTTATAGTGAAAGTTTAGAAAGTATTACAGTATTAAGAAGAGGTCGTGTACGCCGTGCTAGATTATTCTATTTAAGAGATAGAAGGGGTAAGGCAGCTCGTATTAAAGAACTTAAAAAATAAAATGAAATTTAGAACTCAAATGCATGAAGTAATTTCTTGGGAACAAGAAATTGAAAATGGCATAAATATATCTAAAAAAATAGAAAATGCTTATGCTAAGGAAATATGCATAAATATGTCAAAGGATAGCTTTATGAAAGATCATAAAGCACCTTTTGATATTACTATACAAGTATTAAAAGGCTCTATTGATTTTGGAGTTTTAAATCAGCAAATTCTACTTAAATCTTTAGATAGCATTAGTTTGAAAGCTAATGAAATTCATAATCTTTTAGCACTAGAAGATTCTATAGTGCGTTTAACTCTATATAAACAAGATAGCCTTGAACGCGTTGAGAGCGTTTTGAAATCTTAATTTAAGTCTCATTTTGTATAATTTTAGCTTACTTAAAATTAGGAAGTTAAGCTATGAAATGGACTAAAGATTCTTGGAAAAATTATAAAATTCAGCAACAGCCGCAATATCCTGATGAAAATGAACTACAAGATGTTGTTAAAAAATTAGAAAAATTACCACCACTTGTTTTTGCAGGTGAGGTAGATAAGTTAAAAAAATCTCTTGCTAATGTTGTAAATTCTCAAGCATTTTTACTCCAAGGAGGAGATTGCGCAGAGAGTTTTGTAAATTTTGGTGCTGATAATATAAGAGATATGTTTAAAGTTATGCTTCAAATGGCCATAGTGCTTACTTTTGCAGGATCTTGTCCTATCGTTAAAGTAGGGCGTGTTGCAGGACAATTTGCAAAGCCAAGAAGTAGTGATTTTGAAGAAGTAGATGGAGTAACACTTCCAAGTTATCGTGGGGATATTATTAATGGTTTTGAATTTAATGAAAAATCAAGAATAGCCGATCCTAAAAGAATGCTAGAAGCGTATTATCAAAGTGCTACAACTTTAAATTTATTAAGAGCTTTTTCAAGAGGTGGTTTAGCGGATTTAAGAGTAGTGCATAAGTGGAATTTGGGTTTTTTAAAAAAAGCAGAGCTTGGGAAAAAATATAATGAACTTAGTGAAAAAATCACTCAAGCTTTAGCTTTTATGCAAGCTTGTGGTATCACTGATACCCCAAATCTTTCCCAAACAGCCTTTTATACTTCCCATGAAGCCTTGCTTTTGCCTTATGAAGAAGCTTTAACTAGAGTAGATAGTTTAAGCGGGGAAATTTATGATTGTTCAGCACATATGCTTTGGATAGGTGAGCGTACTAGAAAAGCAGATGAAGCACATGTGCATTTTTTAAGTGGAGTAAAAAATCCACTCGGTGTTAAGCTTAGTGCTAATTATGATTTAGATGAAATAAAAAAGCTAGTAAGTATTTTAAATCCACATAATGAAGCAGGAAGATTAAATTTCATCATCCGTATGGGATGTGATAAGATAGAAAATGCCTTGCCAAAATTATTTAAAGAGTTAAAACAAGAAGGGTTTAATATACTTTATAGCATAGATCCTATGCATGCAAATACGGTTAAATCAGGTAATTTTAAAACAAGAGAATTTGATAAAATTATTCAAGAAGTGCGTGCGTTTTTTGAGATAGCTATAAGTGAAGGAGTGTATCCTGGTGGGGTACATTTGGAAATGACAGGGCAAAATGTAACAGAATGTGTAGGAGGCTCTTTAAATATCACTCAAGAAGAACTTTCTAAACGCTATGAAACACAATGTGATCCAAGATTAAATGCTGACCAAGCTTTAGAATTAGCATTTATCATAGCAGACTTAGTTAAAAAGGCAAGAAAATGTTAAAATTTTATGGTATTAAAAATTGTAATAGTGTTAAAAAGGCCATGGATTATTTAAATTCTAAGCAAATTGAATTTGAATTTTTAGATATTAAAAAGCTAGATGAAGAAACTTTAAATTTTTGGTTTAGCAAAAGGAGTGTTTTAGAGCTTGTAAATACAGCGGGTATGAGTGCTAGAAAATTAGGGTTAAATAAAGAAAAACTTCAAAATTTAAACCAAGATGAAATTAAAGTGATGATTTTGCAAAATCCAACGCTTATAAAACGCCCATTAATTGTAAAAGATGATGAAGTTTTTATAGCTAAAGAATATGAGAGTTTTTAAAATGCTAGAGTTTTTACTCTAGCATTTAGGAGTTTCTCAAAAAATATTTTTTTAGAATTTGTATTTAAAACCTACTTGACCACTTACATAAGTTTCATTTTTACCATCTGTTTTACCAACTAGTATTTGTTTAGCTCCAATACCTGCATTTAGGCTAAATTGCTCGTTAATATCTACATTTCCACCTATGATGATTTGTCCATAAGTTTTTTTCTTATCATCACTTTTTACGCTAGGTAGCGCTACTCCATTTAAACTCGCTACATAATCATCTCCATTATTCATTACATATTGTTCTATTTTTGGAGTGATAAATAAATACGATGTTTCGCTCATATATTTTCTAAATTCAGCACCAAGTTCTAAAGAAATAGAATTATTACTAGCGCTATTGACATCTTTTCCTGCAATTCCATTTTCTTTATAGCTTGGGGTATATGCATAGTAGTAGTTTGCTCCGGCAAAAGGTTTGATAAATAAGGTATTATTACTAAAATCAAAAATATATCCCATGTTAGCACTCAAACCAAGGAATTTTCTATTAAAGTCAGCACTATTTGTAGTGTTAAATCCTCTATTTACAATATCTTGATCTGTTGGAGAAATTTGAGCATAAGCCTTAACATTAACTTCTACCTTTGGACTTATATGGATATTAGAATAAGCACCAAATTGGAAATTATCTGATTTTTGGGTTAAAAGATTATCTTTTATTTCAGCGTTTGCATAAGTAAAATAAGCACCAATAATAACATCATCATTGACTTTTCTATCCATACCTATAGTGGCTCCATATAAAGCACCACTATCTCCATCTATGATGTTTGCACCGCCTATTACATTACCCCAAATGCTGTTATTATAATTATCAACATAATTTCCTCTATAATCATTAGTAGCAAATCTTATTTGAGATAATTTTGTAGCGTAATTTCCATAAGGATTATTTAACATAGCTACACGAGAACCTATGGATACATCATTTGATACATTGATAGTCGAGTTTATACCTGATGAGGCTTGATTTACATTTGAGATAGATTTAGCTGAATCTTTTATATCATTTGCTACTTGTTCCCCGACTTTATCAAATTTAATACTACCTATTGCATTTAAATCTCCACCAATTTTAAGTCCATCTAAAATTTTAGAAACAAAGTCTTTGTTAGAAGCTGAAACACTAGAATCGTTTTTAATATAATCATCATTAGAGATTTCTCCACTTCCAGCATTGCTAATCATATCTTGAATTTGTTTTATTTGCTCATTAATTTTTGCAATAGCTTCATCAAATTTTTCTTTATTAGCACCTTCATCATCTTTGGCATCTTCTAAATCAGTTTTAACTAATTCTAGATATTTTTTATCGCTTTCTAGAATCATCTTATTGTTATTTACATTTTCATTTGCACCACCACTAATTAAAAGCTTATTATCTTTTGTAGAAAGTTCATATTCAACAAAATCTTTTACATCCATAGCTCTTACAACTTCATAATCAAGTCCTAAGTCTTTGTTGCTCATACCAACAATGCTTTCAAAATTTTTACTTATGTTTGCACTAGCTTTGTTTGAGCTTGTTATATCTTCATTAAATCCTTCACTTGCACTCATAAAAACATAATTATTTAAAGCTAAATCACCAAAACTTGTTGTTCCTATGGAAAAGTTTGAATTTGTGATATTTGCTTTACCATTTACTTGTATATGATTTTGACTTTTATTACCACCTATAGTAAATAGAGTAGATTGATCTGCTGTAAAATTTCCATTTACTTCAAGAGAGCCTCGTAGGCCATGTCCATCGCCGATTAAAATAGCTGAAGATTTTATATCATCTAAAACACCTTCTGTAGGACTAGATGAACCTTTTATACTAAAATCTCCATTAACGATCGATTTTCCATTTGTGCTTTGAAATATTACATCTATAGCTTCAGTTTTTTTAGCATTGATGGTATAGTTTGTTACATAACTAGCACCTTCGGAAGTATTTTTAAAACTAAGATTATTAGAATTTAAGTTAATATTTACTCTTGAGAGATCTTTATATTCATCATTAACTATATCATTAGCTAGGTCTGCGTGAAAAAGATCTATTGTTAAATCACCATTGGTATAGTCTGTTTTTAAATTAAAATTTCGTCCATCGTTTGTTTCAAAATGTTTCTTCATGCTGCCATCATAGCCGTTAATAGTAATTTCTTGAGCTAAAGCAGCACCGCTTAATAAAGCACTAATGCTAACTCCCATTAAAACTTTACTTGTGTAATAAGAAAGTTTCATTTGATTACTTCTTGTAAATTTAAATTGAAAAAAGCATTATACCCCCCCCCATAAATTTAAGTTTAAAGTAAATGAAAAAAATATAAATATTAGATTATTGCAAAGTAAGAAAGTTTTTAAGTAGCTTTTTGCCATTTTGACTTAGTATGGCTTCAGGGTGGAATTGAACTCCATAAATATCGTATTTTTTATGTTTTAAAGCCATGATGATATTATCTTCACTATGGGCTAAAATTTCACATTTTTTACCTATATGATTAACATAAAGAGAGTGATATAAACAAATTTTAAAATTTTGTTTAAGATTTTTAAAAAGTGGGTTTGGTTTAAATTTTATAGTTTTTACCTTACCATGAGTTGGTTTTGGAAGTTTAGAAATTTTACCACCAAAAACATGTGCTATACATTGGTGTCCTAGACAAATTCCAAGAATTTTTTTATCTTTTTTAAAATATTTTATAGCTTTTAAACTTAACTTTGATTCTTTTGGAGAATTTGGTCCAGGGGAGATTAGAAGATGGGTAAAATCATATTTTTTAAGCTTTTTTGGATTTTTGAATTTATCGTTTTTAATAATTTTATAAGTAATGTTTAATTCTTTTAAATAAAAGGCTATGGTGTAGGTAAAAGAATCATAATTATCTATAATCAAAACTTTCACAAAAATACCTTTTTTAAGCCTCTTAAAGAATTAATAGCATAAATTTCTTTAGCATTTAAAAGCTCATCTTTAGTGATATCTTTTTCTTTGATGAGCTTGTGTTTTAAGAGTGTTTGTCTATAAATACCATTTAGGCAGTTTTTAGCATAAGGGGTAAAATACTCATCATTTAAATTTATAATAATGTTACTTCTTGAACCCTCACAAAGTATGCCTTTTTCATCAAAAAAAACTATGTCATAGCAAATATTTTCTTTCCATAGATGAGAATTTGCCTCATATAAACTACGCAGAGAAGTTTTATGGTGTGTTAAAAGATTTACTTTTATGATGTCTTTACTTATGAGTAGTTTTTTGCTTGAATTTTCTTGTATATTGCTAAAATCAAACTCATAAAGGCCATTTTTAAAAAGTTTTAATTTAATAGCCTTTGAGCCTTTTTGAGTAAAATTACTTTTTGTAAAAAAATGATGATGATTGAAAACAAAATTGTTAAAATTTTGTAAAGATTTAAAATGGAATTTTTTATCTTTGCTCTCTAGTATATTTTTAAAATCATGTTTTAATCTTTGAGTATCAAAGCCAAAAAAATTAGCTGAGTTTAAAATTCTTGTCAAATGTTCTTTGAAAAATAAAATAGAGTGATTTTTATAATACATTGTTTCAAATAAATAAAAGTTAGGTTTTAAAATTTTACTTTTTAGTTTTAATTCTTCAAATTCATCTTGTTTTTGTGAGTCCCACACAAGTCCGCTTCCCACACCATATCTTAAAAAATCATCATTATTTTTTTTCTCTAAAGTGCGTATGGCTACGCTAAATTTTGCTTTATCTTTATGGATTAAACCTATCGCTCCACAATAAATCCCGCGTTTTCTTTGCTCTAAATTTTCTATGAGTTTAATAGTTTCTATTTTGGGTGCACCTGTGATAGATCCACATGGAAAAAGGGCTTTGAAAATTTTAAAATAATCATTTTTTGGCTTTAATTTCCCACTTATTTTTGAAATGAGTTGGTGTAAGGTAGGGTAGGTTTTAACCTTAAAAAGTTCGCATTTTAAAGAATGTTTTTTGATGAGTTTTGAAATATCATTGCGTAATAAATCAACTATCATTACATTTTCACTAATAGTTTTTTCATCGCATTTTAAAAAGTTTTTTAGACTTTCATCTTCTTTTGGATTATTTGAGCGTTTGATTGTGCCTTTCATGGGTTTTGTGATGATTTTTTTATTTTTGATTTTAAAAAAAAGTTCAGGTGAAAATGAAGCCAATTCTAAAAATTCATTTTTCATATAAGCTTTATAGGGGGTATTTTGCTTAGGATAAAGGCTTAAAAAACTCTCATACACATTAAGATTTGATTGTAAATGTAGTTCTTGAGTAAGATTAACTTGATAACTTTGACCTTTAGCTATGGCTTCTTTGACTTTGTCAAAGTTTTCAAAATACTTTTCTTGGTTTAAATTGGATGAAAAACTTGGATAAAAGTCTAAATTTTTTTCTTCGTTTGTAAAGATTTTTTTTGATTTAAAAGCAAAAAAATATAAAAAAGGCTCTTTGCTTTTATAATTTTTATCTTCTAGATATTTATAGAATTCATATTGAATATAGCCTAAAAAATAATATTGATTTTTATATTTTTCTATGATTTTAAAAGCTTTTTTACTTTCTTTTTGAGTGTGAGCTTTAAGAGTGAAGGCAAGATCATCATAAAGGTATTTTCCAAATATAGCAAATGCCATTTAAAATCTTTGATTTAGAAAAATACAAATAAAGCTAATAATACACATATTTTTGCTCTAAATTGCTAAGTTAAAAAGCTTTTGACGAGATTTTGTATAAGTAAATTCCATCCATCTACCAAAACAAAAATAAGCAATTTAAAAGGCATGGAAATCATAACAGGTGGTAACATCATCATACCCATAGCCATTAGCACTGAGCTTACTACCATATCAATAACTAAAAATGGCAAGAAAAGTAAAAAGCCTATTTCAAAAGCAGTTTTAAGTTCACTTATCATAAAAGCAGGCACTAAAACCGTTAAAGGAACATCATCTATGGTTTTTGGATTTTCTAAATTTCTGATCCTATAAAAAAGTGCTAAGTCTTTTTCTCTGGTATTTTTTAACATGAAATCTTTAAAAGGTTTAACGCCTTTAGCAAAGGCTTCTTCATAGCCTATTTGTTCAGCAATATAGGGTTTTATGCCTTCATTGTATGATTTTGTAGCAACAGGTTCCATAATAAAAAAAGTTAAAATCAAAGCTAGTGTCGCTAAGATAGTATTTGGAGGCATGGTTTGTGTGCCAAGAGCAGTTCTTAGAAAAGAAAAAACTACTATAAGTCTTAAAAATGAAGTCATTACAAAGATGATAGTTGGAGCAAGTGCTAGTATAGTTAAAACTATAATTATATTTAAAGTTGTTACGAGCTGTTGAGGGCTATTTGGGGCACTAAGGCTTAAATTTACAGTTGGTATAGTTGCTTCAGCGCCAAAAAGAGCTAGGCTTGATAAAAATAAAACTAGTAAAACCCTCAAAATATTTCCTTGGTTAAAATTAAAAGCATTATTTTAGCAATTTTACTCTTAAAAATGCAATTTATATGATTGAATTAATGGTTTATTTTTAAAATGCTAGAGTGAAAAACTCTAGCATTTAGGAGTTTCTCAAAAAATATTTTTTTAGAATTTGTATTTAAAACCTACTTGACCACTTACATAAGTTTCATTTTTACCATCTGTTTTACCAGCTAGTATTTGTTTAGCTCCAATACCTGCATTTAGGCTAAATTGCTCGTTAATATCTACATTTCCACCTATGATGATTTGTCCATAAGTTTTTTTCTTATCATTACCTTTGATGATAAAATTTGAATTTGATCCAACAAATCCAGCTACATAATCATCTCCATTATTCATTACATATTGTTCTATTTTTGGAGTGATAAATAAATATGATGTTTCGCTCATATATTTTCTAAATTCAGCACCAAGTTCTAAAGATATGGAATTATTTGTCATACTTTGAACATCTTTTGCAAACATACCACTTTCTTTATAACTTGGAGTGTGTGCGTAGTAGTAATTTATACCAGCAAAAGGCTTGATGAATAATGATGATGAATTTGGATTAAAAATTCTACCGGCATTAGCACTTAAACCAAAGAATTTACTATCAAAATCAGCCTTATTAGAATCATTTAACATTACAACACTTTGATCTGTTGGAGAAATTTGCCCGTAAGCTCTTAGATTAATTTCCCATTGATCGTTTGGATTAATTAAAGAATAAATACCAAATTGATAGTTATCTGATTTTTGTTCCATAACTCCATCTTTGATAGTTGAATCAGCATAAGTAAAGTAAAAACCAAGCAAAGCATTATCATTGATTTTTCTATCAGCACCTAGTGTAAATCCATATAAAGCACCACTATCTCCATCTATGATATTTGCACCACCAAAAACATTACCCCAAAAGCTATTATTAAATGAAGAATTTCCATAATAATTATAAACATCGCTTGCTAGTGCTGCTATATGGGTTGTAGCAAATTTTTCTACTAAAGCTTTATCTTGATAAGGATTTGAAAGTTTTGCTATTCTTGTTCCAATTGCTAGGTCATTTGCTACACCTATAGATGAATTGACAGAAGAATTTTGAGCATTATTTACTATAGCTTTTGCACTTGCTTTTGTATTTGTGGTAAGTGTGTTTAGATTTTTTCCTGTGGTATCTAGAGTGAGTGCTGCGATAGCATCATTGCTAAGTTTAGAATCTAAAATACTATTTAGCATATTTACAGCTAAATTTTTATTTTCTAAGCTAATATCTTTCATATTTTCAACTAAATCACTACCATCAAATTTTCCACCATTATCTTGTATATCTTGGATTTGTTGTTCTAATTTTTTAATTTGTTCTTGCAGTTCTTTTTCTGCTTGTGCTATGGCTTCAAGCATAGCATCATCGCCAATATATCCTGGTTTTTGGTAGGTTCCAAATCCAGAATTTTCTAAATTTTCATTTCTTTTAATATCTTCTTTTATATTATTAAAGCTATCTAAAGCTTCTTTTCTAATATCAATTTCAGATTTTAATATTTTTGATAAATCTCTTACATTTTCATTAGCACCACCGCTAATTAAAAGACTTTTGCCATCATTAGAAACACTAAGTTTATAATCTGTAAATTGAGCCAAATCAGTATCTTCAAAAAATACATTTTTTGGAAGTAAATTACTTGTTTCAAGCATGCTCGTTATATCTTTAGTATATAGTGCCGTTACTATGTTTTTATCTATATCTTGGTTAAAATTGCCTGTAGTTTTTATAGCTACATAGTTGTTTATACCTAAATTTGAAACACTATTTGTGCTTATGCCTATAGCTGAATCTTTTATATTTACATCTCCATCTACAGAGATTAAGCCACCTTTTTTATTTGCATCAAATATACCAATAAAAGAATTGTTTACATTTAAATTTCCTTGTATGCTCATATAGCCATCTTTTTCGCCATATCCATTCCATACATCTAAACTAGGTCTATCAAGTTCTTCGTTGCTTATATTATCATTTGTTATAGGCGAGCTACCATTAAGTGTAACATTTCCTTTTATATTAAAAGCTTTATTTGCTTTTAAAGAAGTTTGATCTTTATTTAAAATAATTTCTTTTGCTTCTAAATTAACACTATATAAATCATATCGTGCTTCATTAGTTGAAGTTTCACCTAGATCTACCCAATCTGAATCAGATCCTATGGTTAAAATACCACTTGTTTTGATATTAATTTCTTTTATTGTCTTTCCAGCCCCATTTATACCTTCTTGGATAGGATATAGTTGGAGTATACTCGGACTTATTTTTAATTCTATATTTTCTTTAGAATCTAAACTCCAAATTCCATCTTTATAGTTAAAAAAATCAGAAAAATTTCCATGATTTATCTCTTGAGCTAAAGCAGCACCGCTTAATAAAGCACTAATGCTAACACCCATTAAAACTTTACTTGTGTAATAAGAAAGTTTCATTTGATTACTCCTTGTAAATTTAAATTGAAAAAAGCATTATACCCCCCCCCATAAATTTAAGTTTAAAGTAAATGAAAATCTGTAAAAAACAAATAACAACTAGTAAGAATTTTTACTTTAGCTTGTTAAAATAAGCAATAATTTTTAAAACAAAGGTAAATTATGAAAATTTCTGTGCTTATTTTGGCTGCTGGACTTGGCACGCGTATGAAATCACAAAATCCAAAAGTGCTTCAAAAAATTTGCTCAAAAGCAATGATTTTACATATTTTAAAACAAGCATATAAAATTAGTGATGATGTATGTGTGGTGCTTTCTCATCAAAAAGAAAAGGTTGAACAAGTTATTTTAGAGTATTTTCCAAATACACGCTTTTTAGAACAAGACTTGCAAAATTTTCCAGGTACTGCAGGGGCTTTAAGGGGTTATGAGAGTAAGCATGAAAAAGTATTGATTTTATGTGGCGATATGCCTTTAGTTAAAGCAGATGATTTAGAAAAAATAGCTTTAAATGAGAGTGATTTTAATGTGGCAGTTTTTGAAGCAAAAGATCCAAAAAGCTATGGAAGAATAGTTTTAAAAGAAAATAAAATTCAAAAAATAGTAGAAACAAAAGATGCAAATAAAGAAGAACTTACTATAAACATTTGCAATAGTGGTGTTTATGCTATAAAAGCACAAATTTTAAAAGAAGTATTGCCTTTGATAAAAAATGATAATAAAGCCAAAGAGTATTATTTAACCGATGCGGTTTATTTAGCAAAAGAAAAGGGCTATGAAATCGATGCGGTGTTTATAAATGAGCAAGATTTTATGGGGGTAAATGATAAAGTAGAGCTTTGTTTAGCTCAAGATCTTATGCAAGAAGCGATTAAAAAAGAATGGATGAAGCAAGGGGTGATTTTTCACATGCCTGCGACGACTTTTATTTCAGATGAAGTTGAGTTTATAGGTGAGTGTGAAGTATATGAAAATGTGCGTATAGAAGGAAAATCAAAAATCATTAATTCTATCATTAAAAGTTCAAGTGTGATTGAAGATAGTATAGTAGAAAATAGCGATGTAGGGCCTTTAGCGCATTTGCGTCCAAAATGTCAGCTTAAAAATACGCATATAGGAAATTTTGTAGAATGTAAAAATGCTTTATTAAATGGAGTTAAAGCAGGGCATTTGAGTTATTTAGGAGATTGTGAAATAGATGAGGGAACTAATATAGGTTGTGGCACCATCACTTGTAATTATGATGGGGTAAAAAAACATAAAACTAAAATAGGTAAAAATGTTTTTGTAGGTTCAGATACGCAATTTATCGCTCCGGTTGAGATAAAAGATGAGGTAATCATCGCAGCAGGAAGCACAGTGTATAAAAATGTAGAAAAAGGTTCTATGTATATTAGTAGAACTAATGCTCAGATTGTGGAAAATTACTATTATAAAAAATTAGGCAAAAAATGAAAACTATCTTACTAGCAGTAAGTGGAAGCATAGCTTTTTATAAAGCTTATGAGCTTATTTCTTTATTAAAAAAAGAAGGTTTTAGGGTTAAAGTTTTGCTAAGTCAGGGAGCTTTAAAATTTGGCACTAAGCTTAGCTTTGAAGCTTTAGCGGATGAAGTTTTATGTGAAGATAATGAAAGTTGGCAAAATACTAATAATCATATAGCTTTTAGTAAGACTTGCGATTGTGTGCTTTTTGCGCCTGCTAGTATAAATTCTATCAATAAATTAAACTATGGTATAGCAGATAATTTATTCATTCAAACTTTAATAGCAGTAGATAAAAATAAACCATTTCTAATCGCACCCGCTGCAAATACAAACATGTATTTACATTTTAGCACTCAAAATTCTTTAAAAAATTTAAAAGAGCAAGGTTATATTATCATTGATCCTATAGTTAAAACTCTAGCTTGTAAAGATGAAGGCTTGGGAGCTTTGGCTGAGCTTGATAGTATTATAAATGCTTTAAAAAGAAGTCTAATGCAAGAAGATTTTTTTAAAGATAAAAGTTTTATTGTAAGCGGTGGCGGGACTAAAGAAAAAATTGATGATGTAAGATGTATTAGTAATTTTTCAAGTGGAAAAATGGCAAAGGCAATTGCTGATGCCTTGTATTTTTTAGGTGCTAAAGTAGTGTTAGTTAGCTCAGTAGAGTTTAAAACACCTTATAAATTAGAAAAATTTGAATCTTCTTTAGAACTAAAAGAAAAATTGCAAAAATACAAAGATTTTGATGCTTTAATTATGGCTGCTGCTGTGAGTGATTTTACTCTTGAGGCTTATAAGGGTAAGATTAAGAAAAATGAGCATTTAAACGGACTTGATTTAAAATTAAAGCTTAATGAGGATATCTTAAAAAATTTAGATTTTAAAGGCAAAAAAATAGGCTTTAAAATGGAATTTGATGAGCAAAATGCTTTAGAAAATGCTAAAAAATCTTTAGTTGGTAAAAATTTAGATATGGTGTGTTTAAATGTCTTAAATGAGCAAATGAACTTTGGAAGTGATGAAAATAGCATTTGTTTTATCACTAAAGATAGCATCTCTCAAAGTTCTAAACAAAGCAAAGAAAAACTTGGTTTTATTTTAGCACAAGAATTAAGGAAACTTTGGTGAATATCATCAACTCAACCTTACCTGTAAGAATGCAAATTTTAGAAAAACGCGCATATAATCGCTATGTATTGCTTTTAAACACTAAAAAGCTTGAAACAAAAAGTTTGATAGAGCTTGAAGTAGGGGAGGAGTATTTAGCTGAAGTTTATGAAGACAAAGGCGTGATTTCTTTTAAAAATCTTTTGAAAAAGCCTAAAATTAGACTTTTTGAAGAAGGTGCTGAACTTATAGAAAAGCTTTTACAAGAAGGTGATGAAAAAGCTTGGTATAAAAAATTCATTATCCAAAGACTTATGGAAAGCAAAAGCGCATATGAGTTTGAAATTTATAAGGAAATGTTTTTTGCGTTTTTTGAAGGAATTTACCATATACCTTTTGTTTATGAGGGAAATAGAGCTTTGTTTGAAGCTAAGAAAAATGGAAATATTTTAGAGGTATATTTGTATTTTGAAATTTTTGGTGCTTTAAAAATTATAATTGATAATGGTAAAATCATACGCATACAAACACCTTTTGCCAAAGTAGCACATTTTTTAAACGAGTATTTTAAATTTGAAGTAGTTAATACGCTCAATCCTATGTTTGTTTTTAAAAGATTGATGGATATAAAGGGATAGAATGAATGAGTTAAAGCATCTTGCTGTAGTAATGGATGGCAATAGAAGATGGGCTAGAAAAAATGGACTTTTGGAAAAAATTGGCTATAGTCAAGGTGCTAAAGTTGTTGAAAAAATTATAGAAGTATGTATAGATGAAAAAATTCAAAATCTAACCCTTTATGCTTTTAGTACAGAAAATTGGCAAAGACCAAAAGAAGAAGTGGAGTTTCTTTTTAAGCTGTTAAATAAATATCTTGATGAATCTTTAAATAAATTTATAGCTAATGAAGTGCGTTTTAAAGCCATAGGAAATTTAAGTCTTTTAGATGAATTAACCTTAAAAAAAATACAAAATTTTCAAGAACAAACTAAAAATTACACAAAATTATGCGTAAATTTAGCTATTTCTTACGGAGGCAAGGATGAAATAGTTAGAGCGGTTAAAAAGGTGATTGAAAAAAATCTTGAAATTAATGAAGTAAATATACAAGCAAATCTTGACTTAAGTGAAGATGTGGATTTGTTTTTAAGGGTAGGGAGCGCTAAAAGAATTTCAAATTTTTTATTATGGCAATCAAGTTATGCAGAAATTTATTTTAGTCAAACCTTATTTCCTGCACTTACTAAAAAAGAAATCACAAATATCATTACTGAGTTTAAAAAACGCAAAAGAACCTTTGGTAAATGATATTTTTCTTTTTATTATTAGGACTTTGCGTGGGTTCTTTTGTCAATGTTTTGATTTTAAGAACGATTAATAAAGAAAGCATAATAAGTCCAAGATCAAAATGTCCTAAGTGTTTTAAAACTTTGAAATTTTATCATCTTTTTCCTTTGTTATCTTTTGTATTTTTAAAAGGCAAATGTGCTTTTTGTAAGGAAAGAATTTCTTTGATTTATCCTTTTAATGAATTTATTTGTGCGTGTTTGTTTGTCTTTGCTTTTTATTTAATTGAAGATGTTTTTCAAATTTTAATTTTTGCTTGTATGCTAGCTGTATTATTAGCACTTTCTTGGATGGATTATTATCTAAAAGCAGTGAGTGAGCTTTGGCTTTGGATTTTATTTATTTTAGCTTTTTGTTTTGATTTTTTGCAAAATGGTTTAAATTTAGAGGATTTTCAAGATAGCTTTTTATTTAGAGTGTGTTTTGGAGCGGGGTTAATTTTTATACTAAAAAGTGTGATTAATTTTATTAAAAATTTTAAAAAAAGAGATGAAATTTTAGAAAGTTTAGGGGAAGGTGATGTTATAATAATAGCTTTGATTTTTGGAATTTTTGGCTATGAAAAAGGCTTTTTGATTTTATTTATTGCAAGTTTTTTAAGTCTTTTGATGTTTATAAAAATAGCCAAGAAAGATTATCAAATGCCTATGATTCCTTTTTTATTTTGTGGAATTTTGATTAATCTAAGTGTAGAAAGTATATTATGAAACTAGTTTATAAGTATTTGCTTAATCAGTTTTTAAGTACAATGTTATCTTTATTTTTTACTTTATTTATTATTGTTTCGATTATTTTTTTTATACAACTTGCTAAAATTACTGCTTATATTGAAATTACTTTTTTTGAGTTAATCAAATTATGTATTTTTCTTTTACCAAAGATATTGATTTTTACTCTACCCATATCTTTTTTCATAGCTTTGACTTTGGCCTTTTATAGACTTTCTAGGGAAAATGAAAGCACAGTGTTATTTGCTTTGAGTATAGCTCCAAGCATGATAGCAAGTTTTTTTGCAAAAATTGCAGCTTTAGTAAGTACTTTTATGCTTGTGGTGGTTTTGGTTTTTATACCTATATCTTTTGAACTTTTTGATAATTTTGTAGATTATAAAAAAATTAGTGCTAAAGTAAGTATAAAAACAGGGGAATTTGGACAAAGATATGGAGAATGGCTTGTTTTTATCGATGCCAAAAATTCTGATGAAACTTATAAAAATATCATAATGTATCATCCAAAGAAAAACCCACAAGATAAAGAACAAGTGATTTTAGCCAAAGAAGGAAAGTTAGAAACAAATGATGGTGTTATTACTTTTAAACTAGACGAAGGAAAAGCTTATGAGATTAAAGAAGAAGATTGGCATATTTCTAGTTTTAAAAATTTATTAATTAAAAGCAAACTTTCTTCTAAAGAATTAAATACTCAAAGTTTTTATGGGTATTGGTCTGATGTAACAAGCAATAAAGAAAAAGCAAAAGAATTTGTTATTTATATTCTTATAGCTTTATTTCCTTTAGCTAGCGTGCTTTTTGCACTCTCTTTTGGTATAGTAACTTATCGTTATGAAAAAGGTTTTGCTTATTTTGGAATTTTTGTGATTATTTTTGCTTATTTTACGCTTTTGATTAGTTTTTATAATCCTCCTTTTGTAGCTATTGCTGTGATTTTTTCAAGCTTTTTAATTACTTCTTTGTTTTATTTTAAAGCAAAAATTGCAAGTAAGTATTAATGCTTTTAAAATTAACTTTTTCTTATGATGGTTCTAAATTTCAAGGTTCAGCCACCCAGCCACATAAGCTTAGTGTTCAAGATACCTTAGCGCAGGCCTTGTCGCATTTGGGTATTTATGAAAAGCCTTTATTTGCTTCAAGAACTGATAAAGGTGTGCATGCATTTAATGCAGTCGCTTGCGTAAAAGCGGGAGAACATTTTAAAGATTTTGTATATTTAAAAAATAAAATTAATCATTTTGCACACCCATTTATACATATAAAGCATATCCAAAGAATGCAAGAAAATTTCCAAGTGCGTTTTGATGTGCAAAAAAGAGCATATCGCTATATTATAAGTCATGGAAAATATAATCCCTTTTTAGCCTCATATGTGTATTTTTATCCAAAAATAAATATTAAATTAGCCAAGGAAATTGCTTTTTTATTTGAAGGAGAGCATAATTTTAAACTCTTTCAAAAAGAAGGCTCTGATAATAAAACAAGTATAAGAAAAATGTATAAAACTAGAGTTTATGCTTATAAAAATTACACTGTGTTTTATTTTGAAGCAAATGGTTTTTTAAGATCTCAAATTAGAATGATGATGGCAAGTATTTTAAAAGTATTAGAAGGAAAAATGAGCAAAAATGAGCTTTTAGATCAAATCAATGCCAAAAAAGCTCATTGTAGATTTTTAGCTCCTGCTAGTGGTTTGTATTTGAGTAAGATTTCTTATTATAATAATGCATGATTTTTTTATGTATAAAAAATGAAAAAAGAATGATCAAGGTCCCTATGCAAAAAGGTAGTAGCTCTACATCTACTCCAAAAATACTCATATTGATAAAAATACTTATAGGTATAATAGCATTATTCATCAAAGCTAAAACCCCGTTATCTACTTCAGTGGAGCCTTTGTTCCATAAAAAATATCCAAATCCTGAAGCAATAGTCCCAAGATAAATCAAAGCTATCCAAGAACTTAAATTGGATGGTAAATTATTATAATCTCCAAAAAATAAAAAAGCAGGTAAGGTTATACTGGTTGCGCCTAAATAAAAATAAGCGAAAGCTTCTTTTTGGTTTAAGTTTGTATTTTTTTCTAATAAAATTTTATAAAAACTTTGTCCAGCGCCAAATACTAAATTAGCTCCTTGAATAAGTAAAAAACCATATAAAAAATTAGAGTTAATATTATCAAATTTAACTACAAAAGCACCTACAATACATATAAAAATACTTATAAAATATAAATATCTAAGATTTTTTGAAAAAAGCCCATAAAAAAGTACAACATAAAAAGGTGTAAAAATCGTAAAAAGTGCCACTTCGCTTACACTTAAATATAAAAAAGAATGATAATAAAATAAATTCATCACACCAAGTTGTAAAGCTCCAATGCTTATGAGTTTTAGTTTTAAATGCAAATTCAGCTTAAAATTTAAAAAAGGTAAAAATACTAATAAAGACAAAAAAACTTTTGCAAATGCAGCAAAAAAACTATCCATTTCTAAGGTTATAAAATGCCCAATTAATGGAAAAGAAAAAGCCCAAATAAAACTTGCTAGTAATAAACTTGGCATTTTAAAGCACACCTTCTAATTTAAGTAAAGCTTCTTTGATAAATAAACCACCATTGTATCCGCCTAAGTGATTTTTAGCTACCACTCTATGACAAGGTATAAAAATTGCAAGTTTGTTTTTAGAATTTGCATTACCTACCGCTCTAAAAGCTTTTGGATGATTGACAAAAGAAGCAATTTCTTGATAGGTTTTAGTTTGTCCATAGGGAATTTTAATTAAAGCTTTATATACTTTTTGCTCAAATTCGCTCCCCTGAAGAGCTAGGGGTGTATTAAAGAAAAAAAGTTTTTTATTAAAATAAAGGTCTAGCTCTTCTAAGGCTTGTTCTAAAATAGTGTGTTTATCTTTGCTAAAATTGGGCTTATATGTTATAAAATCAACATTGATAAGTTTATTTTCATTACTCTGCAAAAGAATATAAGCAAAACTAGCTTTGTAAAAACTTTGATACATTTTTTCCTCATTTTAAAATAATCATTGTATGAATTTTAAATTAATTAATTGTTATTAAAGCAAAAATTTAGTTAAAATAGTGATTTAATTTATATCAAAGGAAAATATTTGAGGATTTTATTATTTAGTTTGATTATAAGTTTAAATGCATTAGCTTTAGATTACACTTGCGGGTATGTCAAAGAAAATAAGATGGATTTTTTTAAAGAGTTTAAACCACAAGTTTCTCAAGATTTTGCTCAAGTAGATTTAAATTGCGATTTTTCTTTAAAAAATAATCAAATTACAAAAAGATTATATGAGCTTGCTAATGAAATTAGAGGAAGTAATAGTGCCTGTATGGGAGGGGAATATTTTAGCGATTTGAGAAAATTTGATTTTAAATTATTAGAAATTGCGCTTGATCCGCAAGTTTATCAAAAAACTTTACAAGATCCTATAATACTTGAAGAAAAATTTGCAAAATTAAAAGCTTATTTTAGATTTTGGGCTTATCAAAGTATAGGAAATTTTAAGCTCTTTAAGGAATTTTGGAAAGAGTATAATAATGCGATTAATCCTTTAACAAAATATTTTCAAAACGAATTTAATCTAGATAAAGCAAGTGCTATTTACTTTGCTAGTAATGCTTTGAATGAATTTTTAAATTGGGCAGTTGGCGAGACTAAAATCTTTAAAGATATTTCGGACTTTGAAAAATTTGTGGCTAATAAAAACAACTCTTTAGAACAAATAAAAGAATATATTTATTCTAAAAAAATTAGCAATTTAGAATTAAATAATGGTTTTAAATCTGCTTTGTTAAACAATAGAGAAAGTCAAATTATAAGTGAGTTTATAAAATTAGGTGTAAAAATAAATGAAGGTTATGAGTCTGCTTTGTTTTTTGCATTAGATAGTGCAGATAATGTCAAGCTTTTATTGGAAAATGGGGCTATTATTGATTATAGAAATTCTTTTGGAAAAACACCTTTGTTTTATGCAGTTGAATACAACAATTATAAGGTTGCAAAAGTTTTATTAGAAAATGGAGCTAATGTAAATCAAAAATACATTAACGATAATGAAAAACTTTCTATTGCTAGTATGGGAAGTAATACGCCATATTTCATTACTTTATGTGCACTTGAGCATACTTCTAAAAATATTTTTATGCATGGAGCAAACTATGCAGATGTAAAAATGCTTAAGTTACTTATAGATTACAAAGCAAATTATAAAGAAATTGATGATTTGGGATTTAACGCTCTTGATTTTGCCATAATTGCAAAAAAAGAACAAAATATTAAATATCTAAAAAAACTTGGTTTAAAGGAAAATGAGAATTTGATGCTATATGAAGAGACACAACCATGAAAACTGCTTTAATAACTGGAGTAAGTTCAGGTTTTGGACTAGAGAGTTTAAAAGCTTTAATAGAACTTGATTATAAAGTTATAGCTATAGCAAGACGCAAAGATAGATTAGAAAAACTACAAGAGCTTTATGGGGATAAAATTTATCCCATAGAACTTGATGTCAGAGATAAACAAGCAGTTTTTGCATCAATTGAAAATTTACCTCAAGATTTTGGCAATATTTCTTTGCTTATTAACAACGCAGGTCTTGCTTTAGGTTTAAATGAATTTGATTCTTTGGATATTGAAGATATTGAAGCCATGGTAGATACTAATATCAAAGGCTTTTTATATGTAGCAAGAGCTGCTTTACCTTTACTTAGAAAAGCAAAAAATGCCCACATAATTAATCTTGGCTCAATTGCAGCTAATGTGCCTTATTATGGAGGTAATGTTTATTGTGGAACTAAGGCTTTTGTGGCACAATTTTCCAAAGCTTTAAGAACGGATTTGCGTGGAAGTAATATAAAAGTAACAAATATCGCTCCAGGGCTTTGTAAAACTGAATTTAGTGAAGTGAGATTTAAAGGTGATATTAAAAAAGCTGATGAGGTTTATGAAAATACTAAATATATCAAAGCTGAAGATATAGCAAAAATTATTACTTTTATCGTTAGCTTACCTGAGCATATTAATATTAACGAAATAGAGCTTATGCCTGTGACTCAAACATGGGCAGGAACTTTTAGCGAAAAAATATAAAAACTTAAGGATAATTATGAAAATTTTTTATTTATTATTAGCTCCTTTGTTGTTATTTGCTGATGCACAAGCAAATGCAGAACTTTTTGGAGCTTGGACGCTTTTACCACCGGTGATAGCTATTATTTTAGCTTTTGTTACTAAAGATGTAGTACTTTCGTTATTTATTGGTGCATTAAGTGGTACTTTTATGTTAGGACTTATTGAAAATAGTATTTACCATGCTATCATTGCTTCTTTTACAGGCTTTATTTCCAAAGTGGTAAATGCCATGGCAAGTCCGGGTAATGCAGGAATTTTATTGCAAGTTTTAACTATAGGTGGTGTTGTAGCTCTTATTACCAAAACAGGGGGGACAAAAGCAGTAGCTCTTTGGCTTTCTACTAAAGCTAAACAAGCAAAAAGCTCACAATTTGCTACTTGGTGCATGGGAATTTTTATTTTCTTTGATGATTATGCCAATTCATTAATCGTAGGTCCTATCATGCGTCCGGTAACAGATAAATTTAGAGTAAGCCGTGAAAAGCTTGCTTTTATAATGGATGCAACTGCAGCACCAATTACCGGTCTTGCTATCATTTCTACTTGGATAGGACTTGAAATTTCTTTAATTCGCAGCGGATATGATCTAATTGATAATGCAACTTTTGCACATTTAGGTGTAGTAAAAGAAGAAATTAACGCTTTTGAAATCTTTGTACAAACCTTACCTTATAGATTTTATAATCTTTTTATGTTGATTTTTGTTGTTTTGACTATTTATACAGGTAGGGAATTTGGACCTATGTTAAAAGCTGAACTTAGAGCTAGAGCAGGTAAATTTTCTCATGGTCATGAACAAATTGATAATATAGAAGATAAGGTCTTAGAGCCAAAAGAGCATGTAAAATTGCAAGCTTCTAATGCTATTATACCTTTAGCTGTCTTGATCGTGTTTTCATTTATAGGTTTTTATTTTAGTGGTTATAATGCCTTAGATGATGTGAGTGTTAAAGCACAAATTGATGCAGCACCGCTTAGTTTATTTGCTTTTAGAGAGACTTTTGGCGCAGCTGATGCTTCAGTTGTATTGTTTCAAGCAGCGCTTTTAGCTACCATAGTAGCTATTATTTTGGGAATGTATAGAAAAATATTTACTTTAAAAGAAGCTATTGCGGTTTGGACTCATGGCTGGAGAACTATGATTATGACTGTGATTATTTTACTTTGTGCATGGTCATTAGCTTCTGTGATTAAAGATTTGGGAACTTCTAAATATTTAATTGACTTATTTTCAGATAAAACACCTCTTTATTTGCTTCCTACAGCAATTTTTATTTTTGCTTCTATTATTTCTTTTTCAACGGGAACTAGTTATGGAACTATGGGTATTTTAATGCCTTTGGCTATTCCTTTAGCTATGGCTGTTGGGGTTCATAATGAATTAAGCGGAGCAGAGTTGCACCAATATATGATTATTAATATTTCAGGGGTTTTAACAGGAGCTATTTTTGGAGATCATTGCTCACCAATTTCTGATACAACTATACTTTCATCTATGGGAAGTAAGTGTGATCTTTTAGCTCATGTTAGTACACAAATGCCTTATGCTTTGAGTGTTTGTGCTATTAGTATACTTTGTGGTTATTTACCGGTAGCATTAGGACTTAATGTATGGCTAGGACTTGTTTTTGGAATCTTAGCTATGATAGCTTTACTTTTTGTGGTTGGCAAAAAGGTAGATGCGTAAATGTATTTTGAAGAAAAAATTGCTTTAAACAAAGCATTGTTTTCTTCTTTATATGATGGAGAAATTCAGTGCTTTAAATCACCTTTAAAAGCTTATAGAACTAGGGCGGAATTTTCTATATATCATCATGAAAATGGGAAAATTTCTTATGCAATGTTTGAAAATAAGAAAAAAATTCCTATTGAAAATTTTGATATAGCAGATGAAAAAATTCAAAAATATATGCCTATTTTATTAAATAATCTAAATGAAAATTTAAAACAAAAGCTTTTTGGAGTAGAGTTTTTAGCTACAAAATTAGATTTAAGTATAACTTTACTTTTCCATAAAAATATAGAGCTAATTGCACAAGATTTACAAGAATTAGCAGAAAAATTAAACCTTAAGCTCATAGCAAGAAGTAGGGGTAAAAAACTTGTATTTAATGGAGAAAATTTAAGACAAATTTTAAACATCAATACAAATGAATTTTTATATGAGTTTAATAATGATTGTTTTATCCAACCCAATACTTTTATTAATGAAAAGATGATCGAATGGGTTGTATCTTGTGTAGAGAGTGATTTTAAGCAAGATTTATTAGAGCTTTATTGTGGTTATGGAAATTTTACTATAGCTTTAGCAAGAAATTTTAAAAAAGTTTTAGCAACTGAAATTTCTAAGAAAAATATTGAGTTTGCTTTAAAAAATTGCGTTTTAAATTCTATTGAAAATATAACTTTTACAAGGCTTTCTAGTGAAGAGTTAAGTCAAGCATTGAAAAAAGAAAGGGAATTTAATCGCTTAAAAGACATAGATTTAGATGGTTTTAAAATATCTCATGTCTTAGTTGATCCTCCAAGAGCAGGACTTGATTTAAGTGTGATTGAACTTATTAAAAATTATGAAAATATCATTTATATATCGTGCAATCCTATCACTTTAAAAGAAAACCTTGAGAAATTATGCAAAACTCATAAAATATCCAAATTTGCATTTTTTGATCAATTTGCAAACACAAATCATCTTGAATGTGGTGTTTATTTGAAAATCAAATAACAATATAAAACATTAATTTTGCACATATTACAATAATTATAGTAAAAATAAATACAATAGGATGAATATATGCATGAAAAGGATTTTGTTTTTTTAAGATTATTTTATAAAAAAGAGAAAATAGTATTAATATAAAAATACAAAAAGCAAAGAATATTTTGCAAATAAATATCCAATTTAATGAATTTAAGTGAAAATGAGCTAAATATAAACCGCTAAGAAATAAAATCAATACAATAGGTGGCATTATTTTAATTGTATTTTTTATATCCAAATTTAATTTTCTTAATAAGAATACATCGGTAAATAAAAATCCTATAAAAAATATAGCACAAAATAAATGTATTATTAGTATATAAGGATAAATATCGATCATGATTACAACCTTTATTGTGATAATTTTTAATATTTTATAATACTTAGTGGTAAAATTTATTGACTTATGTTAAATTATGTTAAGCATTATAAAATAATAATGCAAGTTTTATTAGTATAAATAAAGTCTCTAAAGTCATAGTTTAATCTAAGCTAATTTGAGTTTGTCAATACTACAAATATTTGTAAATTTAAAATATTATAACAAAGTTACAAGCTTTAATTTTTTGATATTTTTTATCTTAAATGCAGAATGTATTTAAGGAAAAAACTTATATAAGTTAGAATTTATGTAATCTTTGTTACTATTAAAATAGTTGATTTAATCAATTAATTTTTACAAAGGATTTCTCATATTTTTTCAAAAAATTACTTATACAAATAGAAAAATACTCTATAAAGTCAATGAAATTTTAAAGCCATTTGGATTGAAATCAAGTGATTGGAGAGTTTTTGTTTATTTAAGCCATCATCAAAATAGCACTTTAGCTCCAATATGTGAATTTTATCAAATGGATAAAGCTATACTTTCTAGAGTTGTTTCCAAACTAGCAAAACTTGAATATATAGAGTTTTTAAAAGCTGATGATAAAAGAGAAAAGATCATTACTTTAAGTGCCAAGGGTAAAGAAATTTTTTTTGATGCAAATGTTTGTATAAGAAAATATGAAAAAGAAATCTTAGATATATTAGATGAACAAGATCAAGAAGTGCTTTTAAAATTACTTGATTATATCAATGAAAAAATTTAAGAAAGGTTTTTTCATGGGTCTTAGTAAGAAATATAATTTATTTAATGTAAATTTTTTCTGTATTTTTGGGATAAATTTTGTTATTTGTCTTGTTTTTTATATGAGTACTATTTCTAGTACAGATTATGTTTTGGGTGTTTTAAATCTTCAAACTAGCACCGCAGGACTTATAATGGGTGCTTTTGTTATAGGTGCTTTGCTTTCTAGACTTTATTTTGGTTCTATTATTGATGGTATTAATATAAAAAAAGTGATTATATTTTCACTTTTATTTTATCTTTTTATTAATTTAATGTATTTGAAATTTTATAATGTGTATTTTTTGGTATTGATACGCTTTTTAGCTGGAGTTTGCTATGGAATTTGTTCTTGTGCTTGTGGGGCAGCTATTGCTAGAATAATACCTAGTAATAAAAGAGGAATTGGTATAGGGTATTATGCTACGAGTGTTGTTTTAACTTCAGCTTTAGGGCCTTTTTTGGCCATAAAACTTGACTCTATCAACTTATTTCAACTAAGCTTTTTAATTGCAAGTGTGAGTATTATCTTTGCATTAGTTTTATCAATTTTTTTAAAAGTAAGAAGATTTAAAAAACATTATCATGTAAAAAGAAAATTTAGTATTTATAATTACTTTGAAAAATCAGTTTTAAATTTGGCTTTGATTACTTTTTTGATCGCATGTCCTTTTGGAGCTATTATAGCTTATATGAGTGCTTATACTCAAAGTTTAAATTTAAGCTTTGCTGGATCTATGTTTTTTGTAATATATGCTGGATTTTCTATAGTTTTTAGACCTCTTGCTGGAAAGGTATTTGATAAACATGGAGCTAATATTATAATAATTTTTTCATTATTTAGTTTTATATTGTGTTTACTTTTACTTGCGTTTGCAAAAAATTTTTATATGATTATTATCGCCGGTATATTTTGTGCACTAGGTTATGCAAATGCTACTTCAAGTGCACAAGCTTTGGCTATCAAACTAGCTCCTAAAGAAAAAATGGGGTTAGCTAATTCTACTTTTTTTCTATCTTTGGATTTTGGCATAGGAGTTAGTCCTTATTTGTTGGGTATTGTTGAACCAAGTATAGGTTTTGCTAATGTCTATGCACTTTGCGCTGTACTTGTTTTGTTTGCTCTTGTTTTATATTATTTATTAATAGTTAAAAAAACTTTTTGTTAATTTTATTTTAGATACAATGCTTTTTAAAAATAAGGAAAAAGCATTGTGTGATACTCATAAAATACTAAGTTCTATGAAAAATATCGCCATTATAGGACTTAGTCCTAATCAAGAAAAACCTTCGTATTTTGTAAGCAAATATTTACAAGATTTATCTTATACAATTTATCCTATCTATCCTAAAGAAGATTTTATTTTAAACGAGAAAGTTTATAGAAATTTAAGGGAAATTCCTTTTGAAATCGACACGGTTGTAATGTTTAGAAAAGCAAGTTACGCAAATGAAATTTTTGAAGATCTTTTAGCTAAAAATGTTAAAAATTTTTGGATGCAACTTGGTATTATTAACGATGAAATAATGCAAAAATGTAAAAAATTTGATATAAATTGTGTTCAAGATCGTTGTATTAAAGTAGAATTAGATAAAAAAGGTAAATCATGATTGAGTTAAATAAAATTTATCAAGCAAAGCAAAAAATTGCAGATTTTGTATTAAAAACCCCTTTGGTGCACTCTTCTTTTTTAAGTGAGTTTTTAGATACTGATGTTTTTCTAAAATGTGAAAATTTACAAAAAACAGGTGCTTATAAAATCAGAGGTGCTTATAATGCTATTGCTAATTTAAGTAAAGAACAAAAGCAAGCAGGTGTAATAGCTGCAAGCGCTGGAAATCATGCACAAGGAGTTGCAATTAGTGCTAAAAAATTTGGGATAGAAGCTGTGATTGTTATGCCTGAAGCTACACCTTTGCTAAAAGTAAGTGCGACTAAAAATTTAGGTGCAAAAGTGATTTTAAAAGGAGATGATTTTGATGAGGCTTATGCTTATGCGTTAAATTATGCTAAAGAACATCATTTAAATTTTATTCATCCTTTTGAAAATGAAAGTATTATAGCAGGGCAGGGTACTTTAATGCTTGAAATGCTTGATGAAATAAGTGATTTAGATATGATTTTAGCTCCAGTTGGTGGGGGAGGTTTGATTAGTGGAGTGGCGAGTGCTGCTAAGCAGATTAATCCTAATATAAAAGTTATTGGAGTGAGTGCTAAAGGAGCTCCTGCTATGTATGAGAGTTTTAAAAGTAAAAAAATAATCAATTCAAAGGCTGTGAGAACCATAGCTGATGGTATTGCGGTGCGTGATGTAAATAAAATTAATTTTGATATTATTCTTGAATGTGTTGATGATTTTATTCAAGTTGATGATGAAGAAATAGCTAATGCGGTGTTATATTTACTTGAAAAACATAAAATCACAGTTGAAGGTGCTGGAGTATCAGCAGTTGCTGCACTTTTACATAAAAAAATAGATTTAAAAAATCATAAAAAAGTAGGCGTGATTTTAAGCGGTGGAAATATTGATGTACAAATGTTAAATATTATCATAGAAAAAGGTTTGTTTAAAGCTTTTAGAAAAATGCTTATCAATGTTACTTTGGTTGATAAACCAGGAGCTTTGAGTACTTTGAGTGATGCTATAAAAGAAGCTCAAGCTAATATAGTTAAAATTGATTATGATAGATTTTCCACTAAGCTAGAATATGGTGATGCGATGATTTCAATTACTTTGGAAACAAAAGGAAAAGAACATCAAGAATTAGTCAGAAAGATACTTTATGACAAAGGTTTTAATTTCAATGAAATTTTATGATAAATGAAATATAATATTTTGTAAATAAATTATAAGGAAAAAAATGTCGCAAGAAAAAATTTTAGAACCAGATACATTAATAACCTCTAAGACAGATTTAAAAGGGGATATTATTTATGCTAATGATGATTTTTTAAAATATGCGGGTTATAAAATGGAGGAAATTTTATATAAACCTCATAATATTGTGCGTCATCCTGATATGCCAAAAACTGTTTTTAAATGTTTATGGGATTATATACAAGATGGAAAAGAAATTTTTGCTTTTGTTAAAAATAAAACCAAACAAAATGATTATTATTGGGTTTTTACTAATGTTACAGCTTCTTTTGATGAACAAGGAAATATTATAAATTATTATTCAGTTAGAAGAAAACCTAAAAGAGAGGCAATATCAACCATAGAGCAAGTTTATAAAATTCTTTTAGAAATAGAAGAAAAAGATGGTATAAAAGCCGGAGTGGATGAACTTGTTAAGATAGTTAATTCTTATGGTATGAGTTATAATCAATTAATTTTAGAGCTTCAAAGATGAATTTGATAAATTTTGTTTATAAATTATTATTTTATATTGAGATATAATTACTCCCATTTTAATTTTAAACTAAGGAGATTGTGTCATGTCTTCAGAAAAAATTCTAACCTCGGATGTTTTAATAACATCAAAAACTAATTTAAAAGGTGAGATTATTTATGCAAATGAGGATTTTTTGAGATATTCTGATTATAAAATTGAGGAAATTTTATACAAACCTCACAGTATCATGCGTCATCCTGATATGCCAAGAACGGTTTTTAAATATTTATGGGATAACATTCAGCTTAAAAAAGAAGTTTTTGCTTTTGTAAAAAATAAAACAAAATATAATGATTATTATTGGGTTTTTGCTAATATAACTGCTTCATGTGATGAAAATGGAAACATTTTAAATTATTATTCAGTTAGAAGAAAACCAAATATGGAAGCTATCAAAACAATAGAAGAAATTTATAAAGTTCTTTTGTTGAAAGAAAAAGATGGTGGTATTAAATCTGGAATAGAAGAGTTAAAAGCAATAGTAAAATCTTATGGGGTGACCTATAATGAACTAATGATGAAAATTCAAAAATAAAAAAGGATTTCTTATGAAAAATATTTTGTTTCTTGGTATAGTTTTAAGCATAGTAGCCTGTATTAATTCTTTGTTTTATGCAGAGTTTATTTCCTTAGGTTTCTTTTTAGTTTTGTTTTGTTTATTTATATATGGATTGTTTATTTTAAAAAAAGAAGAACAATTTAGCGATAAGATTTTACATCTTAGTAGAGAGTTAAAAAATGGTAATTTTGATTCAAGAATTGTATATATTAAATGTGCTAATAAAAAATTAAAAGAAATTGCTGATAATCTTAATAATACAATAGATGGTTTAGAAGCTTATTTAAGAGAGATAAATACTTCAATTGCTTGTTCTCAAAAAGGTGAATATTTTAGAAGAGCTATCCCTGAAGGTTTAAAAGGTATTTTTGTTCATAATATTAACTTTATTAATAAAGCTTTAGATGATATAGAAAAAACAGGAAAATCTGTTTTTAAAAATGCTTTATCAAGAGAACTTATGGACTTGAGTTTAAATAGTCAAAATAAAAATTTAAACGATTTGTCTTCTGCATTAAATAAAATCATCAAACTTATGAGAGAAGTTTTTGGTGATATTAGAATAATCTCAAATACAGCACAAAAAAATGGTTTAGAAGTAGGTAATTTACAGGATTCAATTTCATCAATGATGCAAGTGGCTGATGAAAGTAAAAATGCTGTAAATACTTTTGCATCTAATGCTCAGAGTATCAATGCAATTGTTGAGGTAATTAGGGATATTGCAGATCAAACTAACCTACTTGCATTAAATGCAGCTATTGAAGCAGCTCGTGCGGGAGAGCATGGTAGAGGTTTTGCGGTAGTTGCAGATGAAGTAAGACAACTTGCTGAAAAAACACAAAAAGCAACAGGTGAAATTACTTTAGCAATTCAAGTAATGAATCAAGAAATTGCTTCTATACAAGAAAATAGCGAAAAAGTGTTTGATATTGCAAATTCTTCTGATAGTAAAGTTGCTGATTTTAGTGAGGCATTTAAAGAATTAGAGGATAAAAGCTCTCATTTAGGAAAAGAATTTGTTAATTTTGCTTCTGATTTAACTCTTTCTGCAATGAAAATAGATCATATATTATATAAATCTGATGTTTATTTAACTCTAAATGGTTCTCAAGAAAATCTTCAAAATCTAGATCCTATTTCAACTTTATGTAAAGATGAAGATGCAAAAAGTATTTTCTGTCCTTTAATTTCTCAAAATGAAATGGAGATTAAGAGTGAGAAAATACAAAGCGCGGCAAGTAAAGCTATAAAAATAGCTAAAAAGGATAATATATCAAAAGAAGATTATGACTCTATTATTAATGATATAAGAGAACTTGAAAATGAAAGTAGAGTAGTTATGAATAAATTAGAAGCTTAAAGCTTCTAATTTAGATAAGAGCTATTTTTAAAACTTCTTGTAAATTTTTCACCCCAATAATTTTCATATTTTTTACTACTTCTTCAGGAATATCTTTCAAATCTCTTTCATAGTTTTTATGTGGGATAATGGCTGTTTTAATATCAGCTTTATAAGCAGCAATAAGTTTTTCTTTTAAACCACCTATTGGTAAAACATTGCCCATTAGATCAATTTCTCCAGTCATTGCAACATTTGATTTTACTTTCTTGTCGCTAAAAATAGAAGCAATGGCTGTGGTAATAGTTATACCTGCACTTGGTCCGTCTTTTGGAGTGGCTCCATCTGGTACATGAATGTGAAGATTATATTGATTATATATGTTTTCATCTTCTTTGTAGAAAAGTTTCTTTGAGACTTTAATTTGTTCATCATCGATTAAATTCTTAACAAGACTTTGAGCAATTTTTGCTGATTCTTTCATTACATCACCTAAGCTCCCTGTTAAAGTTAGATCACCCTTGCCTTTGATTTTAATGGCTTCGATTTTCAATACATCTCCACCTACCGCAGTCCAAGCAAGTCCATTTACCTGTCCGATTTTATTTTCTTTTTCGTGCTTTTCTATTTCAAAGACTTTTTTACTTAAAAAATCTTTTAAATTTTTATCATTAATTTCAATATTTTTAATATCTTTTTCTAAAAGAAGTTTTTTAACACATTTTCTACAAATTTCAGCAATTTTTCTTCTTAAATTTCTTACACCTGATTCTCTAGTATATTCATTTACTATTAATTCTATAGCATCATCACTAAAGCTTATTTCTTCTTTTTTTAATCCATGTTTTTTTATTTCATCAGGTATGAGATAGTTTTTGGCTATTTGGAATTTCTCTTGAGGGGTGTAAGAGCTAAGTTCTATAAATTCCATTCTATCTTTTAGAGCAGGTGGAATTAAACTTGCATCATTTGCAGTAGCTATGAAAATGATTTTGCTTAAATCGATGTTGAAATTTAGATAATAATCTCTAAATTTAGTATTTTGTTCAGGATCTAAGATTTCAAGTAAAACTGCACTTGGATCTCCTCTATGATTGCGACTTAGTTTATCAATCTCATCAAGCACAACTACTGGGTTGCTTTGTTTTGCTTCTATAAGTCCTTGTATAATGCGTCCTGGCATAGCTCCTATATAGGTTCTTCTATGTCCTCTTAGTTCATTAACATCTTCTAAACCACCTAAAGCTATGCGCACCAACTCTCTTTTTAATGCCTTTGCGACTGAATTTGCTAAAGAAGTCTTGCCAACACCAGGAGGGCCAACTAAGCACAAGATGACTTTTGCACCATCTCTATCTTTAATCTTGCGTTTTTCTAAAAGTTCTTTAACTGCAAAGTATTCTTCAATACGCTCTTTTGGTTTTTCTAGGGCATAGTGATCACTATTGAGTTGTAAAGATACATCTTTTAAATTTAGTTTTTTCTTTGAGGAGTGCTCAAAAGGTATATCTAAAACCGTTTCTATGTAAGTTTGCACCATAGAAGCTTCTGAATTATCTTGATGAATTCTTTCATATTTTTGAATTTGCTTTTTGATTTCTTTATAAGCCTCTTCATACATAAAAGCTTTTTTCTTTTCTAATTTTTTATTATATTCCTCTACTTCGCTTTCTTTTTGTATATCGCTTCCAAGCTCTCTTTGAATTTGTTTGAGTTGTTCTTTTAAAAAGTATTCTTTATTAACCTTGTCAATTTTAGAATGAACTTTATTTTTGATTTCTTTTTGGATTTTATTTGCTTCAATTTCTTTAGCTAAATAATCAATTAAATTTAAAAGCTTAGTTTCTAAATTAGTTTCGATAAAAAATTCATAAGCTTGTTGTTTTTTGATTTTAATAGAATTTAATATTAGATCACAAATTCTGCTAGGCTCGACATCTTCTTCTATAGTTCTTAAAAGATCAGGTGGAAAATAATGACTCACAGTCGATAAAGCTTTTGCTTTTTCTCTAACTACTTCTATAATAGCTTCTTTTTTTGTATTGCAAATTGGCTCTTGATGAATTAAATCAACTAAAGCATATAAAGGATCATCCGAAATTCTCTCAACAATCTTGGCTTTTGCATATCCTTGGAATAAAATTTTTATCCTACCATCAGGCAGTGGAACTTTTCTCATAATACTCCCAATGACACCACAATCATATATATCATCAAAGCCACGCCCACCTTCAATTTTTGATGGTGCCACAAAAATCATACTTTCATTTTGTAAAGCGGTATCTAAGGCTTTAATATTTTGCATATCATTTAAAAAAATAGGTGTTATCATAAAAGGGTATAAAAAAAGCTCATCTTCTACAAGAATGGGAAGTTTTGTTGGATAGTTTTGAGTATTTTCTAATTTCATTACATTATACCTTCTTCAAATATTTTTCTATACCATGGAAGTTCTGGTTTAATCATATCGATTTTATTAAAATCGGAATTTTCGATTTTTTGCTTATAAATCTCATAGCTTTGTTCTCTGTTTTTTTTCTGATATAACTCTGCTATACTTGTATCAAGGTAAAAAACTGCAAGATTAAATTTAGTTAGCATAGTATCGATTAAATCATTATATTGTACATTAGGATAGTTTTGATTATATTCTTTGATTTCTTCTATTGTTTTTAGCATTAAAGCTTGGTTACGATTTGGAACAGCAAAAGAGTCAAATTTAGCTTTGATTTTTAAATATCTTATATAAGCTACATTTTTAGAATCACCAAATTTGTTTAAATATTCATCAAGATAAAAATTTGCCATTTCATATTCTTCTTCACTAATATGAGCTTGAGCTAATATAAGTAAAGTTTGTTCTAATAATGGATCAGCAATATGTTCACCTGCCATTGAAGTATAGTGTTTATCAGCTGCTTCAAGATTTTTTTCTTGTAAATCTTTTATAATTTGTTGATACCATTCCATAGAACTTAGATTATATAAATCTTCAGCTTTTTTCGAGCTACATGCTCC
Organism: Campylobacter lari; assembly: GCF_004357905.1. Lineage (NCBI taxonomy): Bacteria > Pseudomonadati > Campylobacterota > Epsilonproteobacteria > Campylobacterales > Campylobacteraceae > Campylobacter > Campylobacter lari. The sequence continues at coordinate 141,168 of NZ_SMTT01000001.1, forward strand.
TAAAAATAAACCTGCAATAATAAGTGAAAAAATAAAAAGTTTTTTCATTGTGTTACCTTATAAATTTAATAATTGTAATTATAATGTTTTTATGTTTATGAAATTGTTAATTTTTAAAACTAAAATTATAGTCAAAAACTCTTAATTAGTGTAATTTTTAAAATTGGAACTAAAATTGCTTAATGAGTTGTAATTTCTTAGTTAATAGATTTTAGGAGGCAAGATGAACTTAGAAGTTAAATGTCCTATTTTAGGTTTTGAAGATACCAAAAATATGAATTTTTATAAAATAGACGAGGTTTTTTATAGACTTAAAAGCCTTGATGGTAAAGATTTTTCTTTTGTGATGATTGATCCTTATATGATCCGTCCTGATTATGATTTTGAAGTGCCTGATTATTATCAAGAATTATTAGCTTTAAATGAGCAAACTAATTTTGGTGTGTTTGTTATAGTAGCTATTAATGAGCCATTAGAAGAATCTACGGTAAATTTTTTAGCACCTGTTGTGATGAATTATGATAATAACTCTTTAGTGCAAGTGATTTTAGATACAAGCAAATATCCTAATTATTTTCAGTCTGAAAAGATTTCAGCTTTTATTAAACAAACAAAATAATGTCTGAAATTTATATTTTAGGAAATGGTGCTATGGCAAGTGCTATAGCTAAAGGTTTAGAGGATACTTATAAAGTAGTTATTGTTGCTAGGGATTTAAAAAAAGCCAGTGGTTTAAATTTAAAAGTATTATCGTATGATGAGTTTGATATGGATAATAAAAATATTATTTTGGCTTTTAAACCTTATGCGTTAGAAGAAGTAGCTGTTAAATTAAAAGGCAAGGCAAGATGGCTTATTTCGGTTTTAGCAAACACTACTTTTGAGCGGCTTCATTGTATTGATGCACAAAATTATGTGAAAATTATGCCAAATACAGCAGCCGAATTTAAAGCTTCTACAACTGCTTATTTAATGGAAAAAGATTTATTTAAAGATGAAATTTTATCTTTGTTAAATACTTTTGGTAAAGCCATAAGTTTGCAAAATGAAAAAGAATTTGATATAGCTATGGTTTTGAGCGGTTGTGCTCCTGCATTTTTAGCTTTGGTAGCAGAAAGTTTAGCTAATGCAGGTGTGAAAAATGGTTTAAAAAATGAGCTTAGTTATGAGCTTACTCACGCAAGTTTTGAAAGCTTTAGTGCTTTGTTTAATCATGCTCATCCTGCTATTATTAAAGAAAAAATTTGTTCTCCAGCAGGGGTAACTATAAAAGGAATTGAAGCTTTGGAAAAAAGAGCTTTACGCGGTACCTTTTTTGAAGCTTTTAATGCAAGTTTAAATAAATGAAGCAAGCTTTTAGTCTCCTAGAGCTTGCTTTTTGTATTGTAATTTTATCTTTTATTTTTGGATCTTATTATCTTGTATTTGCAAATAAATCTTTAAATGTTATATGGCAAAATCAAACCCTTTTTAATGAAGAAAAAGAATTGCTAAAGAAAATTCCTTTATATAAAGCAAAAGAGATAAATATAAATAATTACAACTTTTTAGAATACACTAGTGGTGAATTTAAACTCAAATCTTTAAAAATAAAAGATTTATCCTATAAAGAAGCTTTTGTAGATGAAAAAGGCCTTTAGTTTATTGGAGCTTGCGTTAAGCCTTGTTATTTTGGGTATTTTGATTACTATTTTAATTAATCCAGCTATGTATATTTATAATTATAGTTTTAATGTTAAAAAATCTAGTGAAATATTTTTTGATTTAAATCAAGCTTTACTTAGCATGGAGAAAATTTATAATTCTTGCTTGAATGCAATATTTACAAGTAATTCTTTTGAGTGTTATATGAGCGCAAATGATGATATTTTTTATGATTTGTCATTAAAAAAATTAAACTTCAGTGGTATTATTTTAGAAAATAATGAAAGTTTTTTTAGTCCAAAAAGTAATTTGCATTTTATAGAAAATGGAATTTCTGAAGGAATTTTGAGCAATTATAAAGATATGCATAGTATGAAGAAGTTGAAAATATATACTAGTGATTATATGTATATTTATGATATAAAAAATTCAAAAATCTATAAAATATTAGTTGATGATAGAGAGAAAATCCATTTTATTAATGAGAAATTTAGTGGATTTTATACTATTTTATATGCTTATGTTAGAGTATATTTAGAAAATGAAAATATTTATATGCAAATAGATGATTTAAATCATAACAAACAAGTATTTTTATTAGCTCAAAATATTTCAAAACTTATTTTCAAGCATGATGGCGAGTTATTAAAAATTACAATTTGCAGTAATACTCAAAATAGATGTTTAGATAAATGGATGCTTTTGTGAAAAAATCATTTGCAATGATATATACAATATTTTTTATTTTATTTATTTCTTTTATTATGGCGTTTATAATAAAAATTTCTTCATATCCACCAAGAATTATGAAAGATTTAACGCTTTATACTCAAGGAAATATTTTACTTCATGATGCTAAAGAGTTTGCTAAATATTTTTTATATCAAGCCTATTTGGAGGGTAAAGAATGCTTAAGTGAATATAATTTTGAATATAATAATACAAAAATACGAATTGATTATGCTTATCCTTTGGGTGAATGTAAAAATAATAAATTAATTGCAAAGTATATTCATGCAAAAAGTATTGTAGCGGTAAATATTAGTGTGTTGTTAAATACTAATAAAGCAGTAAATGAAGAAGTGTTTTTGCAAAAAAGTTTTTTTATTTATCCTAGGTAGATTGAATGTAAGTTTGAATTCCAATAGCTATCATTTTTACTCCCATAGCCATAATAAAAACTAAAGCAATGCGTGAAAAAACATAAAGCACAAGCTTACCGATAACTTTTTCAATAGTAGCTGAAAAGTGAAATAAGGCAAAAATAAAAGCAAAAGTAAGTAATACAGAAGCTATGGCTATAGCTAAATTTTGATCTTCTGAAATAACTACTATGGTAGAAAGTGTTCCAGGTCCTACAAGCATAGGAAATGCCATTGGTACTATACTTTTTTTTAATAATTCTTTGTGGCTTAATCCTTGATAGTGTTGAAATTGAGTGCTTGATGGGGTGAAAAGTAGATTTTTTGTACTCATAATGATTAAAATCAAACCACCTGCAACTCGTAAATCATTAATATCTATTTTAAATAAATATTTCATGATAAATGGTCCAGAAAGTAAAAAAACTAAAACAATACAAAATGCAGTGTAAATGATATTTCTAAAAAGTTTTTTTCTTGTATCAGCATCTAAACCTTCAGTCATTGCAATAAATTGTGGAAGATTTCCAAAAGGATTTAAAACCGCTATAATAGCAACGGATGCAAGTAAAATAACATAAATTTCAGATTCTATATCTGAAAACATAAAACAACCTTTTATTTTCCCAAGCTTAAAAAGCTTGGGTTTGATTTAATAATTATAGTCCTTCAAAAGGATTAGTAACAACTTCTTTTCTATCTACGATATAAGGGATAAGTGCTACATGTCTTGCACGCTTAATAGCAACTTCAACCATTTCTTGGTGTTTTTTGCTAGTACCTGTTAAACGGCGTGGCATAATTTTAAATCTTTCTGATAAAGCATGTTTTAGCAATGCTGTATCTTTATAGTCTATAAAATCAACTTTAGCTTCAGTATATTTACAATATTTGCGTGAGTATTTTCTTTTTTCTGCCATGTTTTTTCCTTTAAAATGGTAATTCTGTATCATCATCATATTTATCAATATCAATTTCCTTCATAGGGGCTTCCTTTTGAGGATTTTGATAGGTATTATTAGATGAATTTGTTCTAGTTTGTACTTGAGCATAAGGATCAAAGCTTTGTTGTTGATTAAAATTTTGATTATAACCATAATTTTGATTTTCAAAATTACTTTGTTGATTATTTTGCACAGTTGAACCCAGCATTTCTAAATTTTCAACTTGAATACTATGTTTTGATCTGTTTTGTCCATTTTGATCGCTCCATTGCTCAAATCTCAAACGACCTTCGATTAAAATTTTACTACCTTTATTAAGGTATTGATTAGCAATTTCTGCAGTTCTTCCAAAAAAGCTAATGTCGATAAAGCAGGTTTCCTCTCTTTTTTCTCCTGTATTTGTACTAAATCTTCTTGTTACAGCTATAGCAGAAGAGCCTATTGCGCTACCTGATGGAGCATAACGCATTTCTATGTCCCTTGTAAGATTCCCTACTAAAACGACTTTATTAAACATTAATTAGCCTTCTGTACTTTCACTAGCTTTAATTTCTTTTTTATTTTGTTTGATACCCTTGCTTAGTCTTTCCCAAGCTGCAATTTCTTTTTTATTTTCATATTTTACGATTAAAAATCTGATTACTTCTTCAGTGATTCTTAATACCCTTTCAAGCTCTGCTATTAAATTTGTAGGAGCTTTGAAATAAATCACAAAATAAGTTCCTCTTTCATATTTTTTAATTTTGTATGCAAGTTTTCTTGTTCCCATTGGAACTACGCTTTCAATTTCTGCGCCATTTTTTGTAAGGACTTCTTTTACGAATTCCAACTTAGCACTTACTTCTTCTTCTGTAAGTGTTGGTTTTAATATGAATAAAACTTCATAATGTCTCATTTAATTTCTCCTTATGGATATAAAGCCTAAAATTTTAGGCAAGGATTTTGCATAAAATGCAAATTTAATTTTACCATAAGTTTTCTTAATTTAACTTTTTAATATGGAGCTAAGTTGTAAAAGTGTTGCGATTAAAAATTCTTTTTTTTCTATTTTAGAATTCTTTTTTAATTCATATTCGCAATTACAAAGTATCAGAAAGATATTTTTATATTGTGATATTTTGATCATAAGAGCTTGTTTTTGAAGATTTTGTGCCACAGAAATAGGTGGAGCATAGCCTAAAATTTCTTTCAAGTCTAAATTTCCATAAATTTTAACATGTAGTGCAATTTTAAAAAGTCTAGAAAAATTTGCATATAAGGCATTAATCAATACTATTTCATTGTAATTTTCTAAAATACTTTCAAGTTCATTCCTTAAATCTTTTTTTTGCATTAATTTATCAAAAAAACTTTCAAAACTAATAGTACTTAAACTATAACAATGCTCTTGGATGATTTTTTCATCGATATTTAGACCACTAAATTTATTTAACTCATTAGCCGCTAAATATAAATTTTCATTAAAATTATAAAAAAGAGTATAAAGGGCATTTTGAGTAATGTTAATATTTAATTCTTTAGCTTTTAAAGCTAGCAATTCCATGCCTTCCTTAGCTGAATTTACTTTATAAAATCTACAAAAATTATTAGCAAAAATTTTCTCCGCTTCACTTTGTTTGGAGTTTTCATCATAAATTTCAAGTAAAAAATAATTATCTTGCGAATTTTGACAAAGCTGTAAAAGTTGCTTGAGTTCTTTACTTGGGATTTTCTTTTGAGTTTTGATTTCTAGCAATTTTCTTTCGCTAAATAAGGAAGCGCTAGATAAATAATCATATGCTTGCTTAAAATCATATTCTTCAAAATAAAATCTTAAACTCTCATCAAAAGAGTATTTGTCTTTAATAAATTTAGTATAAAGCTCTATTTGGAAATTATCCGCTCCATAAAGTAAGAAATAATTAGGAAAATTATTGCTATTAAGTAAGCTTTGGAGTTGATTTTTATACATTTTGGTTTCTTTCTAAACTAAAATGCTTGGTGATTTTGCCAAAAATTTTAGCACTAACAATATCTACTTCAGTGATTTCTACTTCTATATTTTCTAATAAATTTGCCCTTGAACCTATGATGGTAATCAAAGCTCCCTTAATTTCATCATTTAATTTTACTTGCAATGAACTTTGATTTTCTACCACTAAAGCCTTAAATCTTTTTCCTATATTTTCTTTTGCCCATCTTGCAAATTTTCTATCCATAAAATGCCAAGCAACCTTATCTGCTTCTCTTTCTAATAAACTTAATTCCTCGCAAGTACTTTGTATATTTAAAAGCAAATAATTAAACATTTTTTCATCATTATTGATTTTAGCTTTTAAAAGTCTATGCAATATAAGATCAGAATATCTTCTAATAGGACTTGTAAAATGGGTATATTTATCAAAACCTAAGCCAAAATGTCCTGCATTTTCACTAGAATATTCTGCTTTTTTTTGCGCCTTGATGATGAGTTTATCTACTTCTTCTCTTATATTTAGCTCATTTGCTAAGACTTGAATGTCTTTAAATAATTCTATGACATTATTTTTAGGATTAATATCTATACTAAGTGTTGAAAGATCAGCTAGTAATTGATCTATTTTTTTATAATCAGGACTTAAGTGATTTCTAAAAACTCCTATATCAATGAGTTTTGCTGCAGCTTTATTAGCTAAAAGCATACAATCTTCGATTAAATTATGCGAGGCCGTGTCATTTTCAAGGCGTGTTTTTATGAGTTTATTATTTTCATCTAAAGTCATTCTTAGCTCTTGGGTTTTAAACTCACAAGCATTTTTTAATCGTTTTTTTCGTAAATTTTGAGTGATTTTGAAAACCTCATAAAGCCAATTGATTGCGCCTAAATCTTCTTGCGTTTGTAAATACTCATCAACTTCATCGTAATTAAAACGGCGTTTTGAGTTGATAATAGCCTCAAAAAGCTCTTCTTTAATCACTTCATTATTTTGATCTAAGCTTATTTTAAAACAAAATGCTAATCTATCTTCATTAGGTTTTAGTGAGCAAATATTTTCACTCAAAGCTCTTGGTAACATAGGTATAGCAATATGAGGAAAATAAATCGAAAAACCCCTTGATCTTGCTTCTTTATCAATAGCGCTATAAGCATGCACATAAGCGCTTACATCAGCTATGGCTACATAAATAGCATGCTCATTTTTATCATAATAAATTGCATCATCAAAATCTTTTGCATCAATTGGATCAATGGTGCAAAAATTTAAATTTCTAAGATCTTTTCTTGATGGATACATACTTGCATCAACTTCATTTCCATAAGCTCTTGCTTCATTTTCACATAAATTATCAAAAACTGCATTTTTATTAAAAAGTGCTAAGGAAATTTTTTCATCTACAAAATCATCATCAATATGCCCTATCACTTCAGTGATATTATTATCATGATTTTCTATTTTTAAAATAGTTCCTAAAGGTAGAGTTTTTAAGGATTTTTGAGAGGCTTTTAAGGCACATGTGAGTCCTGTTTGAATATTTACTCCAAGGACTGCTTCGCCGTATTTTTTAGTTATAACCAAAGAAGTTTCATGGGCTCTTTTAAGTATTAAAATAACTTTAGCACTTGGACGCTTTTTTTTAAGAGGAAGTAATTTTGCCACAACTATGTCAGCATAATTTGCTCCTTTTAAATTTTTATTTTCTATGAGCAAATCACGCTTAAAAACAGGATCAAAACTTTCTAAAAATCCCGTTCCATTAGCTGAAATATCAATCTTACCAAAAGTAAAGCCATCTTTTAAATAGTATTTGTTTTTATAAAATTTAATGATATCACAAGTTAGCAACTCTCTAATGATTTGCTTGCTTTTATTGGTAATTTCATCAGCATTTAGACCATAGCTTAGTTGATTAAATAATTCTTTCATAATACTCTTTATAGTAATTTTTCAAAACTTAAATTTTATCATAAAAGGATTAAATTTATATTTTTTAGTTATAATCTTTGCTTTAATTTTAATTTTAGGAGTGCATAATGGCTGTGTCAATTTATTATGATAAAGATTGTGATATTAATTTAATAAAATCAAAAAAAGTAGCTATTATAGGTTTTGGCTCTCAAGGTCATGCTCATGCTATGAATTTAAGAGATAGTGGTGTAGAAGTGATCATAGGCTTAAAAGAGGGTGGGCAAAGTTGGGCAAAAGCTCAAAAAGCAAATTTTATAGTAAAAAGTGTAAAAGAAGCTACTAAAGAAGCAGATTTGATTATGATTTTAGCTCCTGATGAAATTCAAAGTGAAATTTTTAATGAAGAAATTAAACCTGAATTAAAAGCAGGTAAAACTTTAGCATTTGCACATGGATTTAATATCCATTATGGACAAATTGTTGCTCCAAAAGGTATAGATGTGATTATGATAGCTCCTAAAGCTCCAGGTCATACTGTAAGACATGAATTTAGTATAGGCGGGGGCACTCCTTGCTTAATTGCTATCCACCAAGATGAAAGTAAAAATGCTAAAAATTTAGCTTTAAGTTATGCTAGTGCTATAGGTGGTGGTAGAACAGGTATTATAGAAACGACTTTTAAAGCTGAAACTGAAACAGATTTATTTGGCGAACAAGCGGTGCTTTGTGGAGGACTTAGTGCTTTAATCCAAGCTGGTTTTGAAACCTTAGTTGAAGCAGGGTATGAACCTGAAATGGCGTATTTTGAGTGTTTACATGAAATGAAATTAATTGTGGATTTGATTTATCAAGGCGGTATTGCTGATATGAGATATTCTGTTTCTAATACAGCTGAATATGGAGATTATATCACAGGGCCTAAGATTATTACCAAAGAAACTAAAGAGGCTATGAAAGGTGTTTTAAAAGACATACAAAATGGAAGTTTTGCTAAAGATTTTATCTTAGAAAGAAGAGCAAATTTTGCAAGAATGCACGCAGAGCGTAAATTAATGAATGATTCTTTGATAGAAAAAACAGGACGCGAACTTCGCGCTATGATGCCTTGGATTAGCGCTAAAAAATTAGTTGATAAAGATAAAAACTAATTTGAAAACTATAAATAAAAAATACAAAGTGCTTCTAGCGCTTTGTCTTATTGTGTTTGGAATTTTTCTTTTTGCATTTGGAGCTTTATTTTTAAAAAAAGAAGAAAATAAAGGTTTAGATTACAATCAAACAATAAACAAAAAAGAACCATTACCTATAATAGAACAAGAAAATAATTTTAGTTTTAATGATATAAATTTGACTTTAGAAAATGAAAATTTAGAATTTTTAGATAAAAATATTAGTGAAATTTTAAATTTAAACCCTGTAAATACAGAGTTAAATCAAACTAAAGAAGATAATCAAACTTCAATTTTAGAAGTAATAGATCAAAATACAAGCAAAGAATCAAAAAATGAAGAGCAAAATATATCAGATAAAAGCGAGGATAACAAAACTCAAATTCTAGTACAAAAAAATACCAAGCCTCGTCTAGCAATTATTATAGATGATATGGCAAGTCACACTCATGTAGATATGCTTAAAAAAACAAATTTAAAATTAATCCCATCTTTTTTTCCACCTGATAAACGCCATCCTTATACAGCTGAGTTTGCAAAGGATTTTGACTTTTTTATGGTGCATTTGCCTCTTGCTGCTATAAAATATGACAAGGCAGAATTAAACACTTTACACCCTAGTGATGATATAGAAAAAATAAGCAAGCGCGTAGCTTTTGTAAAAGAACAATTTCCAAAGGTAAAATTTATTAACAACCATACAGGAAGTTTATTTACTGCAAATAAGCAGGCTATGGAAAAATTATTTAATGCTTTTAAACAAAATGATTTTATTTTTGTAGATTCAAGAACCATAGGAAATTCTAAAGCTAAAAATTTAGCAAGTCAATTTAATCAGCCTTATATAGCTAGAGATGTTTTTTTGGATAATGAAGATGATATAGCATATATTAAAAATCAACTCAAACAAGCAGTAGAAGAGGCAAGAAAGAAAGGTTTTGCTATAGCTATTGGTCATCCAAGAGAAAAGACTTTTAAAGCTTTGGTGCAAAGTAAAGATTTATTAAATTCAGTTGAACTTGTATATTTAAATGAAATTTATTGAGAATATTGAAGATTTTAAAAATCTTTTAAATCCACCTTCAAAGATTTATTATAAAGGCAATTTGGAGCTTTTAAATGCTAGAAAAGTAGCTATTATAGGTTCTAGAAAAATGAGCGTTTATACTAAAAATTGTCTCATTGAGTTAGTATCTTTGTTAAAAAAGACTAAGGTTTGTGTAGTAAGTGGTGGGGCTTTGGGTGTGGATATCCAAGCAGCTAAAATAGCTTATCCTCAAACTATAGCCATATTTGCTAATGGACTTGATGAGATTTATCCAAAAGCTAATACAAATGAAATTTTAAATATTTATGAAAATGCATTAGCTTTAAGTGAAAATGAAGCAAAATATAAAGCAAAGCCATATGATTTTTTATTAAGAAATAGGCTTATTATTGCTTTAAGTGAGGTTGTTATAATAGCTCAAGCTGATTTAAAAAGTGGTTCTATGCAAAGTGCAAGGCTTGCTTTGAGTATGAATAAACCTATATATGTATTACCTCATAGGAAAGATGAAAGTGAAGGAACAAATTTACTTTTAGCCGCAAAAAAAGCAAATTTAATTCATAATTTTGAGGAATTTGCAAAAATGTTTGGAGAGCTTTATCAAGAGCAAAGTGAGGATGATTTGTTAAGCTTTTTAAAGCATGAAAATGATTTAGAAAAAGTTTTGAAAAAATTTGGTGATAGAGTTTATGAATATGAACTTGAGGGTCTGGTGGAAATTTCTGGAGTGAAAATAAGAGCTTGCATATGAATACTTTAGCGTTAGATATAGGTTTAAAGCGTATTGGTGTTGCTTTGTGTATTAATAAAAGCATGGCCATGCCGTTTGAAGCTATCATTAGAAAAAACCGCAATCAAGCAGCAAATGAGGTAAAAAAATACATTAAAGACTATGATGTAAATACTTTGGTGGTAGGAATTCCTTTGGGCGGATCTAGTGAAGACGAAATGCGAAAAAGAATAGAGCATTTCATATCTTTACTTGATTTTGATAAAGAAGTTTTTTTTGTTGATGAGAGTTTTAGCTCTAAAAACGCACAAGAGCTTGGTGTAGTGAATTTAAAGAAAAAAGATGGCAAACTTGATTCTTTAGCTGCATATTTATTTTTAAAGGATTTTTATGGCCTTGCTTGATTTAAATACAGCTTTAGATGAAATTTATACAAAAGAGCAAAAAGAACAAATCCTTCAAAGTTTTAATCAAGAAAAATATGTCAATATTTTTAGAAATTCTTTGCTTATTGACAATGAAAAACTAGAAGAAATTCTAAATGAAAAAAATATAAAATTTGAAAAAATTGATTTGTATTGTTATAAAATACCTAGTATTTTTAAAAGCAAATTAAGCTCAATGAATGCTTTTAATGAGGGTAAGTTTTATATACAAAATTATTCTTCGTATTTATGTACTAAAACTTTGGGTGTTAAAGCTGGTGAGAGTGTATTAGATATGTGTGCAGCTCCTGGTGGAAAAAGTTTAAATTTGGCCAATTTTATGCAAAATGAGGGTTATTTAGCAAGTTGTGAATTATCTAAAACACGCTTTTTTACCTTAAAAAAAACTATGGAAAATTATCAAGTTAAAATTGCAAAATGCTTTTTAAAAGACGCACGCACTATAGGTAAAGCTTGTCCTTTGAAATTTGATAAAATTTTGCTTGATGCGCCTTGTTCAACTTTTGCAAAAATGGGTTTTGAAATACAAAAAAACACAAAAGAAATTAAGCAAATAGCAAATTTACAAAAAAAACTTTTACATTCAGCATTACTAGCCTTAAAACATGGTGGGGAATTGGTTTATAGTACTTGTACATTTTTAAGAGAAGAAAATGAAGCTGTTTTAGAAAATGCGTTAAGAAGTGAAAATTTTAAATTAGAATTACTAGATTTTGATTTATTAAATGTTAACTTCATTAATGCAAAAAGTGATGATTTTGACTTGTCATTTGCCAAAAGAGTTTTACCAGATAATTATGCAGATGGGTTTTTTATAGCAAAAGTGAAAAAATATTAAAAATCAATAAAATTAAATGTGAAAAATATTTTTACTCATAAAACTTAAAGTGCTATTTTTAGATACTTAGAAGCTAAAATCACATCGTGAAACTCTTGTGAATAAAATATTGAAATTTTGAAAACTTAAATTAAAGAAGTGGTAAATAACTAAAATAAAATATATTAAAGATAAATAAGCACGAGGCTTATTTATCTCTTAAATTTAATTCGCTGATTAATTTAGAATAAGCTTGATAATCTTTTCTTTTTAGATAAGATAAAAGTCTTTTTCTTTGACCAACAAGCTTTAAAAGACCTAAACGAGAAGAAAAATCTTTTTTGTAGATTTTTAAATGTTCTGTTAAATCTGAAATTCTTGCACTTAAAAGTGCGATTTGAACTTCTGGAGAACCAGTATCTCCTTCTTTTCTAGCAAATTTTGCAACTATTTCTGCTTTTTTAGCCGAATCTAAAGCCATAATAGACCTCCTGAGCGGTATTTAAAATAAAAAGTGCAATTATAACTAAAAAAACAAAAAAAATGCTGAAATTTGAAAAATAAGAAATTTAATATTTAACAACACATATTTTTGATATAATTAAAATTTTTATTTAAAGTTAAAAATAGATATTGTTTATTAATATTTTAATGAAAGGAAAAAAGTGTTATTTACCAAAGCTAGCGAATATGCTTTATTGTCTTTAATTCATATAGCAAAATCCCAAGAACCACAAGATGTAGATACTATGTCAAGTGTTTTAGATATACCAAAAAGTTTTTTGGCGAAAATTTTACAAGTACTTGCCAAAGACGCACTTTTGAAATCTTATAAGGGTGCTAAAGGTGGATTTATGCTTGTTAAAAAGCCAAGTGAATACACTTTAAAAGAAATTATTAATAGTGTAGAGAAAAAATCTATCAATGTATTTGAGTGCAGTAATGGAATTTGTCCTTCGCAAAAAGAAGAAAATTGTAAAATTATGCCTGTGTTGGTGAAGCTTCAAAATAAGATAGATGATTTTTTAGTTTCTATTACTCTAGAGGATATTATTCAAAATAATGGCTAAAAGGGATATTTTTAGCTTAGTATTGCCTTGGATTGCTCCACTTGTTGCACCTATTTTAAAGGCAAAGAGTCTAACTATAGTAGCTGTAATTATTGCAATTTTAGCTATTATTATAGTACCTTTACCAAGTATAGTTTTAGATTTTTTTCTTGCTTTAAGTATAGCAATTTCGGTTTTAATTATTTTAATTTCTTTATATATACCAAAGCCTACGGATTTAACAACTTTTCCAACTATGATTTTAATTATCACGCTTTTTAGACTTTCACTTAACATAGCTACAACGCGTATGATTTTGAGTGAGGGTCATCAAGGACCAGCTGCTGTTAGTGATATAGTGGCAAGTTTTGGTGAATTTGTTGTTGGCGGTAATTATGTTATAGGTATGGTTGTTTTTTGTATTTTGGTTTTAATCAATTTTATGGTTGTAACTAAAGGTAGTACAAGGGTTTCTGAAGTTCAAGCAAGATTTACCCTTGATGCAATGCCAGGTAAGCAAATGGCTATTGATGCGGATTTAAATGCAGGTTTGATTGATGAAAAAACTGCACGCGCAAGACGCCAAGAAATCATAGCTGAAGCAAATTTTTATGGAGCAATGGATGGTTCTTCTAAATTTATAAAAGGGGATGCTGTTGCTGGGATTATTATCACCATTGTAAATTTAATTGGTGGGTTTATGATAGGTTATTTTCAGCATGATATGGAGCTTGGAGAATGTGCTTCAACTTATACTATATTAACAATAGGCGATGGACTTGTTTCTCAAATTCCTGGACTTATAACTTCAACGGCAACTGCAATTATCATCACGCGTGCTAGTAAAGATGAGGATAATTTTGCTGAAGGTTCTATCAATCAGCTTTTAGGGGAATACAAAACTTTATTAATTGTAGGCTTTGTTTTATTTATATTTGCTTTAGTACCAGGCTTGCCACATTTTTCTTTGGGCTTTATGGCTTTGGTGTTTTTAGGACTTGGTTATATGATAAAGCAAGTGCAAGAAGGTAAAATTCAAATCAATGCAATTTCAGCTAAAAAGTCTCAAGAAACCCATGAAGAAGAACAAGCTAAACCTCAAAAACGCAGCGAAGAAGAAATCTTAAAAGAAGAAGAGAATAAAATCACAGATATTTTAAAATTAGAAATTTTAGAATTAGAATTAGGTTATGGACTTATCAAACTAGCAGAAAGTGAATTAACAGAGCGTATTAGATCAACAAGACGCAATATAGCTCAAAGTTTAGGTTTTTTAATGCCAAAAATTAGAATTAGAGATAATTTGCAATTAAAACCAAATGAATATACTTTTAAACTCAAAGGTGTAGGTATAGCTAGTGCTGAAATTTATCCTGATAAATATCTAGCTATGGATAGTGGTTTTATCACTGAACCTATCGAAGGTATAGCTACTAAAGAACCTGCTTTTAATTCTGATGCTTTGTGGATAGAATCATCTTTAAAAGACGAGGCAACGCTGAATGGTTATATTGTAATTGATCCAGCAAGTGTGATTTCAACCCATATGAGTGAGCTTATAAAAGCTAATGCTTCAGAGCTTTTAACTAAACAAGAAGTGCAAAATTTATTAGATAAAATCAAAAATGATTATCCTATCGTGGTAGATGATTGTTTAAGGGTTGCTAGTATAGGTTTAATTCAAAAAGTTTTAAAAGCTTTACTTAAAGAGCATATTCCTATTAAAGATATGCTTACAATTTTAGAATCAATTAGTGATATAGCTGAAGTAAGCAAGAGTTTGGATATGATTATTGAGCATGTAAGGGCTTCTTTAGCAAGAGCAATTACAAATTTATATGTGGATGAAAAAGGGCAAATTAGCTTTTATATTTTTGATGCAGCTGCAGCTGCAAAATTAATGGAGCATGTGCAGTTTAAAGATGGTTCGTATCATTTAATGATAAATGTAGCCCAAACTGGTGCTTTAGTAGAAGCTTTAAAAGCTGAACTTGCAAGTGTGGCAAATACAAGAATTAAACCTTTCTTGCTTTGTGTTGAGCCACAACTTAGAAAATTCATTGCTGATATTTGTTCTAATTTTGGTATTAATATTACAGTTTTAAGTTTTGCTGAGATTGCAGAAAATACTAAATTTGAAACAGAAGGTATCATAAAAGTTGATAATTTATAAAGGAAAAATATGAAAATTTATCATCTTTCACATACGGATTTAGATGGCTATGCTTGTCAGTATGTGCTAGATTTTTATTTTAAGAATTGTTATTTTTATAATTCTAATTATGGTAAAGAGATTAATGAAAATTTTAATGTGATTTTTAAAAATATAGAGGAAGATTTAAAGCAAAGTCCTAATGAAGAATTTGTGATTTTAATCACAGATTTAAATTTAACATTAAGTCAATGTGAAGATTTTCAAAAAGCCATAGAAGGAAAAAAAATTAAGCTTTTACTTTTAGATCATCATCAAAGTGGCTTAGAATGTATGCAAAAATATCCTTGGTATTTTTTAGATGATAAAAGATGTGCTACTAAGATTGTTTATGATTTTTTTAGTAAATGTTATGGCGAAAATAAGGCTTTGTCAGAATTTGTAGATGTGGTAAATGCAGTAGATATTTGGTTGAGTGAAGATGAGAATTTTGAACTTGGAAAAGTACTACTTGGTATGGTTTCTGGAGCAAAAGAAATCAATAGAGTAATGTTTGCACAAGAAAATATCAAATATCTTTTTTATCTTTTTGATGTTTGTAGAAAATACATTCATCAAAAAAATGCTCATATTAATTTAGATGATGATTTACATGGCTTAAAAAAATCTTTTTTTAAAAAAGAAAATGATGATACTTTAAGCAATTTAATTTCTAAATTTATAGTAGAAAGACTAAGTGTAAATAAAGAAAAATTTAGTGTATTTTATAAAGGAAGTAAAGGTTTATTAACTTCAAATATAGGCAATACTTCCGTAATTGGAAATGATTTTTTAATGCAAAATCCTGATTTTGATTTTTTTGTTGATCTTAGTTCGAGAAAAACCTTAAGTTTTAGAGCAAATAATAAAATCGATGTGAGTTTGATGGCTAAAAGCTTGGTCAATGGGGGAGGGCATAAAAATGCTAGCGGAGGATTATTTGCTGCGTATAAAGATAGCTCTAACTATGATTTCATAAAAGCACAATTTGTAGATTTAATTAAAAGCAAAGAATTAAAGGAAAATAATGAAAACAAATCATGATTTTAAAGAAGAAATAGAAAATTTACAATATGAATTAAGCATAGTTTTAGAAGCAATGCTCTTGTTTGCTGGGGTAAAAAGAGCAAAATTAGAAAAAGCAATTGGAGTTTATATTGATTGTATTGATGAAGTTTGTCAAAATACCCAAAAAGAAGGAGTTGATGAGATCTTAGAAGTAGTGGAGTACTTAAAAATTCATCATAAAGATTTATTTGAATGAAAAATTTATTATTGCTTTTTATAGGAATTTTTTCTTATGCAAATATCTATGAAGATTTAAGTGATTTTGCTTACAATAAGCAAAACACGCTAAATTTAAGCTCAAGTCAAGCTTTATTGTTAGAATACAAACAAAACAAACAAGCTTGCGCGGATATAGTGCTTACTAAAGATAAGGCTTTCGTGGTTAAATTTTATCCACTGTGTGAAAATTTAAACGAAAAAAATCTAAATGAATACTTAAATACGCAATTTATAAGTTTATACACTAAAGATTTATCAAAACTAAGAAAAGAAATTGCTGATATTAAAAATATTATGCGCGATTTTATGATTTATTATACCTTACATCAATCTTTTGCAAATGAAATTAAGAAAATGAGTAAAAATGATAAATTACAAGCGTATGAACTAGATGAGAAGAAAGGTGGAAAAATTCTCTACAAGGTCAATAATCAAGCTTGTGTAATTTTTGATTTATATTTAGATGAAAATCTGCAAGCTAGTATGCAAGTAAGTGGAATGGAAAATTTGGATAAAACTTGTATGGAGTTAATCTCATCCCCTGATTTTAAAGACTTATCTTTCACAAAAGAGGGTATGAGAAAATATAAATTAAAAAACTAATCTAAAAAATCTTAAATAATATAACTTTAAAATTCTACTTAAAGCCATTTTTTTTCTTTCTATATTGGAAAACACATAAGCTTCAAGATCTTGCTTTTCTCTTAAAGTAAGATTTTTCATTATTATAAACCTTTTAAAAAATATTGCTAGACGCAATTATATTATCTTTTCTTTTAAAAAAACTGAAAAATAAGTTTTTATATATTATATATAAATGGCTAAATAAACTTTAGTTATATAGACTAAATAATTTTAAATATTTTTATTTAAAAATAACTTGACATTATTATACTAAAGTTGTATAATTATCTTGTCACTTAAAAACATTGAGTGCTAAAATAAAAAATTTAAGGTTTTATAGTGAAGTCTTATAGTAAAAAAGATTTAATTTTAAAAACTATCATTGAAACCTATCTAGAGGATAATAACCCTGTGGGTTCTAATGAGTTAAATCATAAAGTTAGCATACCTGCTTCTACCATAAGAGTTTATTTTAAAAAATTAAGTGATGAAGGTGTATTAACGCAACTTCATATTAGCAGTGGTCGCATACCAACTTTTAGTGCTATGAAGGCTTATTGGTATGAGCAACTTTGCGAAGATGAGATTGTGATTAACGATCTTGCATTGTTGGAGTTTTTGCTTGATAAGTTTGAAATTTATACCTTAGTTTATGGTGGCGATGAGCTTATTTTGCAAGATATTACCAAGGTTAATGATAAATTTATCATACTTGATTTTGGACAAAATGAGTTGGTTTTAAGATTTAGCCAAGATAGTCTGGTTTTCTTACAAAGACTTATAGGGCTTGATCTAAAAAGTATTGAAAATTTAGCTTTTAGAGTTGAGTTTAAAGAGTTATTGGAAAAAATAACTATGCTAAAAGAAGCTATGGTTTATTATAGATATAATGAGAGTAAAGCTTATCAAATTTATCAAAATGATGAATTTGCTAAGCTTTTATCTCCTCAAATTGGATTTTATTTTAACGATAAATTGCAATTTGATCCTTTATTTGAAGAGGGTTTTATGGGATTAAAGCTTAAGAGTACATTTTTAGGCAAAGAATCTAATGTGGTTTTTGCCGGTAGTGTGTATTCTGATTTTAAAACAATGTTAAATATTATAAAGGAGGCTGCGTGAGCGAAGAAAAGCAAAATGAGCAAATGCAAGAAGAAGCAGTGGAAAATTCAGAAAATCAAAACAATGAATTAGAAAAACTTCAAGCAGAGTATAATGAGTTAAAAGATACTTATTTAAGAGCAAATGCTGAATTTGAAAATATCAAAAAAAGAATGGAAAAAGAAAAAATTTCAGCAACAATTTATGCAAATGAAAGTTTTGCTAAAGATTTGCTTGATGTAGTTGATGCATTAGAGGCGGCTATTAATGTAGAAGCTAATGATGAATTAAGTTTGAAAATAAAAGAAGGGGTTCAAAACACTTTAGACTTGCTTTTGAAAAAACTTGAAAAACATATGGTTAAAGCAATAGAAGCAAATGGTGAGTTTGATCCAAATTTACATGAAGCGATGTTTCATGTTGAAAGCGCCGATCATGAAAGTAATCATATTGTCCAACTTTTACAAAAGGGCTATATGATGAATGATAGAGTAATTAGATCAGCAAAAGTTAGTGTTGCAAAATAAAATTTAATAAAAAGGATAAAAAATGGCAAAAGTTATAGGTATAGATTTAGGTACAACAAATTCTTGTGTGAGTGTATATGAAAGAGGTGAGAGTAAAGTTATCCCAAATAAAGAAGGTAAAAACACTACCCCTTCAGTAGTTGCTTTTACAGATAAAGGTGAAGTTTTAGTTGGAGATAGCGCTAAGCGTCAAGCTGTGACTAATCCTGAAAAAACTATTTATTCCATAAAAAGAATCATGGGTTTGATGATTAATGAAGAAGCAGCAAAAGAAGCTAAAAATCGCTTACCTTATCATATCACAGAGAGAAATGGGGCTTGTGCGATTGAAATAGCAGGTAAAATTTATACTCCACAAGAAATTTCAGCAAAAGTTTTAATGAAATTAAAAGAAGATGCAGAAGCTTTCTTGGGCGAGAAAGTAGAAGATGCGGTTATTACTGTTCCTGCGTATTTTAATGATGCACAAAGAAAAGCTACAAAAGAAGCAGGACAAATTGCAGGATTGAATGTATTAAGAATTATTAACGAACCAACTGCAGCGGCTTTGGCTTATGGACTTGATAAAAAAGAAAGTGAAAAAATTGTAGTTTATGATTTAGGTGGTGGTACATTTGATGTTACTGTGCTTGAAACAGGTGATAATGTTGTAGAAGTTTTAGCAACAGGCGGTAATGCATTTTTAGGCGGTGATGATTTTGATAATAAATTAATTGACTTTTTAGCAAATGAGTTTAAAGATGAAACAGGTATTGATCTTAAAAACGATGTAATGGCTTTACAAAGATTAAAAGAAGCAGCTGAAAATGCTAAAAAAGAATTAAGTTCAGCTAATGAAACTAATATTAATTTACCATTTATCACAGCTGATGCAAGTGGTCCAAAACACTTAACTAAAACTCTAACAAGAGCTAAATTTGAAAGTATGATTGATGGTTTAGTTGCTGAAACTATTAGTAAGATTAACGAAGTAGTAAAAGATGCAGGGCTTGATAAAAGTGAAGTAAAAGAAATCGTTATGGTGGGTGGTTCTACTCGTGTTCCACTAGTACAAGAAGAAGTTAAAAAAGCCTTTGGAAAAGAGCTTAATAAATCAGTAAATCCTGATGAAGTTGTTGCAATAGGTGCGGCAATTCAAGGTGCGGTTATTAAAGGTGATGTTAAAGATGTATTATTGCTTGATGTTACTCCGCTTTCTTTAGGTATTGAAACTTTAGGTGGTGTGATGACTAAAATCATCGAAAAAGGTACAACTATACCAACTAAAAAAGAGCAAGTTTTCTCAACTGCTGAAGATAATCAAAGCGCAGTTACTATCAATGTTTTACAAGGTGAGAGAGAATTTAGCCGTGATAATAAATCTTTAGGAAATTTCAATCTTGAAGGAATTCCACCAGCACCTCGCGGTATGCCACAAATTGAAGTAACTTTTGATATTGATGCAAATGGTATTTTAACAGTTAGTGCAAAAGATAAAGCTACAGGTAAGGCTCAAGAGATTAAAATCACAGGTTCAAGCGGACTAAGTGAAGAAGAAATCAACAATATGGTAAAAGATGCAGAGCTTCACAAAGAAGAAGATAGAAAACGCAAAGAAGCAGTAGAAGCTAGAAATGCTGCTGATAGCTTGGTACATCAAGTAGAAAAATCTTTAAGTGAGCTTGGAGATAAAGTAGGCGATGATGATAAAGCAAATATTCAAAAAGCTTTAGATGAGTTAAAAGAGACATTGAAAAATGCTAATGCTTCTAAAGAAGAAATCGAAGGCAAAATGAAAGCTTTAAGTGAAGTTTCTCATAAATTAGCAGAAAATATGTATAAAAAAGAAGAACCAAATGCTCAAAAGAAAAAAGACGATGATGTAATCGATGCTGAAGTTGAGTAAAAACTAAACTAGAAGCCTTGTTGCTTCTAGTTTAATCAATATATTTTTTACAATCTTCCTTAAAATAATTTCTATCAAATCTTGCAAAATTATCATTATTTGGCACTTTATAACATTCAGTGAAATTTTTAGCCTTAAGAATTTTGATATAAAAACTAGGAATGGCTATGTTGTTTTTAATGCGTTTTGGCTTATCATCATAAAGTACTAAATTTAAGACTTCCAATTCTTTATTTTTCTTTGCTAAATATCTTTCTCTTTGTTCGATTTCATTCCAAATTTCTGCATTAATATCTTTTTTTTGCGGAGTGATATTGCTCATTAAAAAAGTACTAAGTTGGGCTTGTGGGGTTGCATTCATGGATTGATTTGGTACGACATGCCCTCTTGTATAACCACTTCTTAGATAATCCTCCCAATAAGTTCTATACTTTTTAGGAATATTGGTATCATCTTTAAATTTTGGGCGTTTTTTGATGTGCCCTTGATTTAAAATTTTAGCTTCTAGTTTATAAGCAATTGCCTTAGTGCCTTTATAATTATAATCATAACAATTAATATAATAATATTTATCCATCAATAAAGAGCAGTCTTTAAAATAAGCTTTAAAGCTAGGATGTAATTCATATTGAGTATAAGCAAAAGAGCTTAAAGCTAAGACACAAAGTGTTAAAACTTTTTTCATGCTAAAAGCTTTCTTACCATTTTATTAAGTCTTTTACCATCAACGCTTGCACCAAAAGCTGTTTTAGCTTCTTTCATCAAAATACCTTGTTCTTTTAAAGAGCTAATTTGTAGTTTTTCTATAAGTTTTTTTAGCTCACTTTCTAATTCCTCATCGCTAAGTTGTTTTGGTAAATAAGCACTTAAAATAGCTACTTCTTGGAGTTCCTTTTGTGCTAAATCTTCTCTAGAACCTTTGCTAAAAGCAAGTGCAGCTTCATTTCGTTTTTTAATCTCACTCGCAATGATTTTATATATTCTTTCATCATTAAGTGTGATTCTCTCATCAACTTCTATTTGTTTAAAGCTAGCATTAAGCGTTCTTAAAGTATTTCTTTTAAAATCATCTTTATTACGCATAGCTTCTTTGATATCTTCTAAAATTTGATCTTTTAAACTCATTTTTTCTCCTTTAAAATTTGATATTTTTAAAATGTGCTATACACACACCTTCTCTAACACCATCATCAATCACAATGAGCTTTTGCTTATTAAATAAAGCAAAAAGTATCATTGAGCCTGCTATGAGGTATTTTTTTCTATTTTCTCCAAGATAAATTTTAGCTTTTTCTTGTTCTAAATTCCAAATTTTTAATGCAAAATCAAAAAAATCTTTGCGTTTGAGTATTTTGCCATTTACACTTTCTTCTAGATAATCTTTGTATTTTATGTTTTGTTTATAAGCACAAAGTGTGGTAGGTACTCCTGAATTTAGTATGAAAAAATTTCCTTTTAATTTTATATCTTTACTAAGATTAAAAGCTTTTAAGGCAAGTTGCTTTAAATGCGCAGGGTAGGGGCTTAGATGAATTTTTAATTTTTCATCTTTAATACGCACAAGATTTTGTGGATATTTTTTAAAAAATCTTACATAAACACTTGGTTTTATGGCTTTAAAATGCATTCTTTCATAAAAACTAATGATTCCAAAATCATAACTTTTGCTAAACTTATCATTTGAAATTTCACAAGAAGCACCGCCCAAATCACAATAACTTAAGTCTTTTCTAAAAAGTTTAAGAGCTTTAAGACGCTCTTGCATACCTAAAACGCTTAGTTTTGCTTCGGTTTTTGCATCGATTAATTTTATATCAAGTTTAAATTCTTTTTGAATTTTTTCAAAAATAAGCTTAGTATTTTTTGCTTTTCTAAAAGCAGCTGTGGCGACTGCTTTAGCTTGACTTAAGTTATAATTTTTTTCTTTTAAGATTTTCAAAGCGCTAAAAATTCTTTCTATAGCTTCATCACTAATGGTGTCATTTTGCATATTTTTAGCTGCTCCTATGATAAATTCTTCGCTTTTTAATTTATTAAAATTCTCATCCATCAAAACAGCTCTCAATGTATTTGAACCCATATCAATACCTAGCACTAGCTCTCCTTAAAAAATTTAAAGTATAATAGCAAAAAACTTATAAGGAAAACTTATGCTTTTAGGGGTTAATATCGATCATATAGCAGTTTTAAGAGAAGCTAGAAAAGTAAATGATCCTGATTTACTTGAAGCTGCTATTTTGAGTGCAAATTTAGCTGATCAAATCACTATCCATGTAAGAGAAGATCGTCGTCATGCTAATGAGTTTGATTTAGAAAATATCTTAAAATATTGCAAGTGTGTAGTGAATTTAGAATGCTCTATTGATATGATAGAATATGCTTTAAAATACAAACCCTCGCGCGTTACTTTAGTACCTGAAAAAAGACAAGAGCTTACAACAGAAGGTGGTTTAAATTTAGACAATGAAAAACTACAAGAAGCTATTAATGTTTTAAAGCAAGAGCAAATCGAAGTTTCTTTATTTATTGATCCTAATTTAGAAGATATCAAAAAATCATCTTCTTTAAATGCTGATTTTATAGAGCTTCATACAGGCTTGTATGCTAATATTTATAATGCACTATATACTAATATCAATCAAACTTCTTATGCATTGCCTGAATTAATTTTAAGTAAAAATGAACTCAAAAAGCTTTTAGAAAATGAACTCCAAAGATTAAGACAAAGTGCAAGTTTGGCTAAGAGTTTAAATTTAAGAGTAGCAGCTGGTCATGGGCTTAATTATAAAAATGTAAAAAATATTGTAGATATTTTAGAAATAGAAGAGTTAAATATAGGCCAAAGTATAGTAGCAAGATCGGTTTTTGTGGGCTTAGAAAAAGCTATATTGCAAATGAAAGCTTTGATTAAAAGATGAAAAAAATTGCTATTAGCATAGGGGATTTAAATGGCATAGGTATGCAAATTTTATTATCTTGTCATGATGAGCTAGTAAAAATTTGTGATCCTTATTATTTTGTGCATTATGAATTATTTCAAAAAGCAAATAAACTTTTGAAAATAAATCCTAAATCTAAAATCAATTTAGTTGAAATTTCTAATGCTTTAAAACCACAGTTTACCTTTAAAGAAGAAAAAGAAAATTTTTTAATTTATGAGTTTTCATATCAAGCTAATAAAATTATTGATTTTGATTTTGAGTTAAATCCTGCAAATTTAGACGCTAAAAGTGGAGTTTATTCTTTTTTAAGTTTTGAAGGAGCTAGTTATTGCACGCATTTATTTTTAGATGCTTTAGTAACTTTACCGATTAATAAAAAAACTTGGCAAATGGGGGGAGTGAGCTATAAAGGTCATACTGAAGCACTAAGAGATTTTTTCAAACAAGATGCTATTATGATGTTAGGATGTGATGAGCTTTTTGTGGCTTTATATACTGAACATATGCCTTTAAGAGATGTTTATAAAGAGATTAAGGCTTTTAAGCTTGCGAAATTTTTAATTAATTTTTATCAATGCACTTTATTTGAAAAAATTGGAGTTTTGGGTTTTAATCCTCATGCAAGCGATAATGGCGTAATAGGTGGAGAGGAAGAGCAAGAAATAAAAAAGGCCATAAGAATGGCAAATGTATTTTTAAAAGATCATGCATTAAATTTACAAAATTTAGAAAATGAATATTTTTTAAGTCAAAAAGAAAAAGAGTTTTCTTATAAGGAAAATATTTTTTTAAGTGAGCCTTTAGTGGCCGATAGTGCTTTTACTCCTTTTGCATTAAGTAAATGCAAGTATTTAGTCAGTATGTATCATGATTTAGCTTTAGCACCTTTAAAAGCTTTATATTTTGATAAAAGCATTAATGCGAGTTTAAATTTACCCATAATTCGAACTAGTGTTGATCATGGAACAGCTTATGATAGGGCTTATAAAAATGAAAAAATAAACTTACAAAGTTATATGCAAGCAGTAAAATCTGCTTTACAATTTTTACAAATCAAAGAAAAAAATAAGTAAAAGTTACTAAAATATTCTTAAAATAATTTTTTAAGGAGAATGCTTGAGTAAAGACAATACCATTGCATTTTTTATTTTTATTGTAAGCGTTTTGTGTTTTTTTGTTTGGGGTTATAATTACATTCCTAATAATTCCATGATATTATTTATTCTTGCTAGTGTATTTGGAATTTTTATGGCCTTTAATGTTGGCGGTAATGATGTTGCAAATTCATTTGGCACTAGCGTGGGAGCTAAGACAGTTACT
The DNA here is from genome assembly GCF_004357905.1 of Campylobacter lari. Taxonomy (NCBI): domain Bacteria; kingdom Pseudomonadati; phylum Campylobacterota; class Epsilonproteobacteria; order Campylobacterales; family Campylobacteraceae; genus Campylobacter; species Campylobacter lari. Next base: position 165,900 of record NZ_SMTT01000001.1, read on the forward strand.
ATCAAGCAAGCTTTAATTATTGCAGCAGTATTTGAATTAAGTGGGGCTGTGTTTGCAGGTGGGGAAGTAACTAATACTATAAGAAGTGGTATAGTGGTTTTACCAGATAGTGTTGATCCTATGGTGTTTGTATGTGTTATGCTTTCAGCTTTGCTAAGTTCAGGTATTTGGTTATTTATAGCAACAAAAAAAGGACTTCCAGTTTCTACTACTCATAGCATTATAGGTGGTATTGTAGGTTCAAGTATAGCTATGGGGTTTGTATTTTTTGATCAAGACCAAGCTTTTTCTATGGTAAATTGGAATGGTATTTATAAAATAGCTATGAGTTGGGTTATTTCTCCTTTACTTGGTGGACTTGTGGCGTATTTAATTTATGCTTATATTTATAAAAAAATACTTCAACCTTCGGCTTTGATTAATATGCAAATAAAAGAAATTAAAAAAGAAAAAAAGGAGTTTAAAGAAAATTTTTTTATCAATTTAAAAAACAAAAGTCAAGAAGAGCAAATTAAAGAATTAAGTGCCATTGTTTTAGATGATGATGAAAAAAGAAGTGAATATAAGTTAAAAATTAAAGAATTAAAAGAAAAAGAAAAAAACATAGATGTTTTTTCTAAAATGAAATTTCATGTTCCTTTGGTTGCAGGGATAGCTGCTTTAATAATAGCGTCAATGTTTTTATTTAAAGGTTTAAATAAAGTTTCTACTTTAGATATGGTGCAGAATTTATGGATAGTTTCTATTATTTCTATTTTTGCTTATATAGTTACTTTGGCTGTTGTAAGATTGATGAAAAAAACTGAAGTAAATAAAACTATAGAAAAGATTTTTTCGTGGTTTCAAATTTTTACTGCTTCTAGTTTTGCTTTTTCGCATGGAGCTAATGATATAGCTAATGCTCTTGGGCCATTTGCTGCGATTTTAGATGTGCTTAAAAATAATACCATTAATCCAAGTTCGCCAGTGCCATTTGCTGTAATGCTTATGTTTGGTATAGCTTTGGTTATTGGACTTTGGTTTTTAGGTAAAGAAGTTATTCAAACTGTTGGTTCAAAACTAGCAGAAATTAAGCCAACAACAGGCTTTAGTGCTGAACTTGGTGCAAGTATTGTTATACTTTTAGCAACTCAACTTGGAATTCCAGTTAGCTCAACCCATATTTTAATTGGTGCTATTTTAGGTATAGGGGTGTTTAATAAAGATGCTAAATGGGGTATGATGAAACCTATTGGCTTAGCTTGGGTTATTACTTTACCAGTTGCTGGAATTCTTTCAAGTATTATTTTTGTAATTTTTGTAAATATAATCTTATGAGTTTAAACTCATAAGATATTTTTTAGCTTCATTTAAATTAGAGCTATTTATAAAATAATCAATTTTTGCAGGTTTTTTATATACTTTATCATAATATTCAAAAAGCATTTTTACACAAAGTTCTAAATTATCCTCTTCATAATTTTTACAAAGTTTTATCTTGAAGTCTTTACTGATATAGGGTGAGATTTTCTCAACACATTGATAAAATACTTTTTTATCCATTGGAGTATAGTTTTTTAAAGCTCTTTGAATGCGTAAATTTATATCACACTCGCACCAAATTTTCTTAGCTTTTTGCATACTATTATATAAATTTAGCGGGATAGTTAAATTTCCAATTTGTCTGCTTTCAGCTTCTATAAAACAAGTTTTGTGAGTATAATCTTTTAAAAAATAAAACAACTTATCTTCAAAGGCTTTTTGGCTTGGTTGTTCTCCATAAATTTTACCAAAACTTGATCCTTGGTGGTTAGCTAGTTTTTCTAAATTTAAAGCATTATTTAAAGTTTCGATTAAATCACTTTTACCACTTGCTGTATTACCACAAAGACATAAAAACTCAATATTTAAATCTTTCTTAAAAAACTCACTCACATAACTTCTATAGGCCTTGTATCCACCTTCTAATCTTACAACTCTATAACCAAGTTCAGCCAAGATTAAAGCAATAGCTTTTGATCTTTTACCACCTCTTGCACAATAAATTCCCACCAAAGAACCTATTTTATAATTTTGATAAAGTTTATTAATATGTTCACTCATATTTTTACAAATATAACTTGCACCTTTTGCTTTAGCTAAGCCTTTATTTTTCTTATAAAGTGTGCCTATTTCTTCAAATTCATTATCATTTAGTGCGTAGTAATTTTGCGCAGATTTTATATGAGCAAGTTTGTATTCTTTGGGACTTCTTACATCAATTAAAAGATCAAAATTAAATTTTAAAAAATTTTCAAAATCAACTTCTTTATACATAATCTTTAAAAGCTTTGCATAAAGTGGTATAAACTTTTTCCAAATCACTCCCACAAACTCTAGTTTGTCCTATGGTAGTGATAAAATTTGTATCCCCTTGCCATCTTGGGATTAAATGATAATGACAATGCGGCGCTATGCCAGCTCCTGCTGCACTGCCTAAATTCATACCTATATTAACACCCTTAGCATGAAAGTTTTCTTTTAAAATTTTAACTCCAATACGCACAAAATGGCTAATTTCTAGCCATGTATCATTATTTAAATCTTCTATATTTTCTAAATGATCATAAGGGATAATCATGAAATGACCCGGACTATAAGGGTATTTATTCATAATGCCAAAACATTCTTTAGCTCTAAAAATTACCCCAAGTTTTTCATCTTCATTGAGTTTATACTTACAATGACAGAAAGGGCAAAAATTTTTATCTTTATTATTAAAATAAACATCCCTCCAAGGTGCGTATAAATACTCCATCAACTCTCCTTTATGCAAGCATGCAGATTTTTGATATTTTTACTTATAAGAGCTTTATTTTTTGGTATCAAAGGTAATAGCTTTTCATCTTCTAATAAAAAAATTCTAGCTCCTGCTAAAATAGCATTATTAAGATCGCTTTTGCTTTCAATATAAAAAATGGCCTCTAAGCCAAGATGTATTGCAAAATTATAAAGTTTTTTTAGTTGCATAGTTTTTAGCATTTTAGGAAATACAATAAACGCATCAGCTCCATATACCAAGCTTTCTAAAATTTGATATTCATCAAAAATAAAGTCAAATTGCACAATGGGTTTTTCATGATAGCGTCTAAAAAGACTTAAATTTTGTATGTCTTGATTAAGCAAAGGACTTGTTGGTAAAACGATAGCATCAAAATTTTCATGATTAAAATTTAAATCTTTAGAATATAAAAAATGCGAAAGTTTTCTTTCAAGCAAAAGTGTGTAAATATCTTTAGGATAAAAAGCATTAGAAGCTAGGCTTCTGCCTAGCATATCATAAGGAAAAATTTCTTTTTTATTTTCTAGAATTTTTTGTGTTTTTGAAAAATGATCTTTTAAATCTATTGTTTTAAACATTTTTCAATGGCCTTTAAGTGATCTTTGCTTTCTTGGGAATTTGCAAATTTTTTATCGTGGAATGTTTTTTGTAAAATTTCATAAGCTTTTTTGCAATTTTTAAGTTTATAATAGCCCCAAGCTAAAGAGTCTAGGTAGTAAAGATTTTGTGGTTCTTGTTCAAGCGCCCAGCCTACTAATTCTATGCCTTTTGCAATATCAATATCATATTCGATTAAGGCATAGCCATAGTAGTTTTGATATAAAGCATCGCTACGCACATCTACACTTTGTTCAAATTTTTTCATAATAGAAGCTAGAATTTTTGGATCTGTGATTTTTTTACTTTTAGAATCCATATAAATTTCAAATTCTAAAACCCCTGCCATAGAAAGGTATTTTTTATCTTTGCTAAGTTCATAATGTTTTAAAGCTATTTCGTAAGCTTTTTTATAATTTTTTGTTTGTGTATATAAGAAAATTTTAGTATCAGGATCTATGTTGTATTGTTGGACTAAATTTAGAGCTTGTTTATAATTTTTTTCTTGCACTAGTAATTCTATCATAGCATATATATATTTAATATCATTGTTGAGTTTATATAGTTTTTCAAGGGTTTGAATGCTTGCCTTATTGTTTTTTTGCTCTTGATAAATTTTTAAAAGTAGGGTGCATGTTTTAAGAGTGCATTGTGAATTTTTTACAAATTCTTCTAAAGCTTTTTTAGCTTGATCAATATTTTTATTTTTAATATTAATTTCAACTATTTTAAGTAATAAATTTTCATGTTCAAAAAGCTTATAAGCAAGATTGTATTGCTCTAAAGCTTTGGTGTATAAAGCTTTTTTAGCAAAAATATCACCTAGTATTTCATAGTTTCTATAATCTTGCTCTTCTTTAATGAGTTTATAAAGTATAGTTTCGGCTTGTTTATAATCTCCTATTTCAGAAAAATGCAAAGCATTTAATCTTGCAATAGCTGTATGATTTAAAAATTCTTTAGAGGCTTTTAAAAGTTCATCTTTTTGTTTTAAGTTAGCACCCAAAGCTAAAAGCAATGCTTTTTGTAAATAGATACTTTCATTATTTTCATGAAATAAATTTGTATAAATATCACATGCTTTTTGAAACTGTCCATGTTCTTCATAAATGAGTGCTTGTAAGATTTTATCTTCGCTTTTAGCCAAAGCAAGGTTTGTTAGGATAAAAACGATAATTAGTGAAAGCAAACCCCTATACATTCTTCTTTCAACTCCTCTTTGTGTGTTTTAAAATACTCCCAAAATGGAAAAGTTTTACATTGTTTTGGTCTATGCTTGTAAATTAAACATTTTTTATACATTGTATCAAAAAAAATACAACGATAGCCATTTTCATGCTTTACTTCTTTAAAACTATATTTAAATCCAACTTTGATAAGGTATTGTTCTTTAAAGGCTTCAAAGTTTAAATTTAAAAAAGCAGCAATAGCTTCTAGCTCTTCTTTGCTAGCATAGATATATCCACTTTCTCCAATGCAGCATTTTCCACCGCATATTTTACAAGCATTTTCATCAAAAGAATAATCAAAGTTTTTTTCACATATCATAGCTTATAGTTCCTGTATTTTCATAAATTTCGCTAATTTTTGGATTTAAAACATTATTTTCATACATAAAAAGCGTAGGCATTATCACACAAGAGCTTTTACTATTTTTTTTAATATGCATTAAAACAAGCCTTGCATTAGTTTGTGTATTGGTGTGAATGCATTGAAGAGAAACTAGCTTTAATTTAAATTGCTTTAAATAAGCACAAATTTCATCTAAAAAACTTGCCTCATAGCACATAAAAAAACTACCATTTGGCTTGATTAAAGTATTTATTTTAGCAAACATCTTCTCAAGTGGCATAAATTCTTGATATCTTGATATACATAAATGCAAATCTTGGCTTTTTTGTGTATTTTTTTTATAAAATGGAGGATTAGAGATCAAAAAATCAAATTTTATATCACTTTTATAGTTTAAAAAGTCTTCGCAAATGCTTTGAATTTCAAGTTTATTTTCTTTAGCATTTTTATAACTTAGTTCGATATTTTGCTCTTGAATATCTAGTAGATAAACTTTTGAATTTGGAAATTTTTGCTTTACTAAAAGTCCTAAAATTCCACATCCACATCCTATATCAAGGATATTTCCTTTTAAGTTATTTTTAGATAAAAAGTCAAAAAGTAAAAGGCTATCATTATTATAACGATAGCCTTTTGAATATTGAAAGAGTTTTAGCATTTATAAAGATGATCGCAGATTTTAAATGAATCATTTAAACCCACTACAATAGAAGCTCCGTTTTTACTCGCTATATCACCTGCTACAAATAATCCTTTTACATTGCTTTCTTTATTTTCATCAAAGCTTGGCACACCTTTTTCATCAACTTCTATAGAGCATTTTTGTAAGAAATCAAGTGGGGTTGAACCACCAATAGCATAAATAATGCGATCATAAATTTCACTTGTATTGTTAGTGAAATTTACTTTAGCTTTACCATTTTCATCTTCAATACCAGTTATATCTATGCCGAGTTTTGCTTTTACACTGCCTTGTTCAAAAGCTTTTTGAATATCTTCAAGATTAATATCATTTAATCTTGAGAAAGTTTCTCTTCTATAGCAAAGTGTAACATCGTTATTTTTAGCTAAATCTATAGCGTATTCTGCTGCTGAATTTCCACCGCCTACAACTAAGATTTTTTCATCTTGGCTTGTTGAATTTGCATTAAAATTGATGATTTTAGTTAAAGTTATAGGTAAAGTATAGTTTGGTTTATTTGGCTTACCCATTCTACCTATGGCAATAACTGCATTTTTACAAATATAATTTTCATTTGCAGTGCTAACTATGAAATTTTCTCCATCTTTTTTAATACTTTCAACTTCACTAGAAAGCTTTACTTCAAGATTATGCTCTTTAATGGCATTTTGGAAAGTTTCTATTGTGCTTTCTCTAGTTCCATCTTCAAAATTTATATGCCCGTGATTTGTGCTATCACAACCTTTATAAGCTTTGTCTACTCTTTTACCTTCTTTGTAAAATTTTACTAAGGTTTGACAAATCGCATCAGCTTTTTCTAAAACAATAACTTCTTTATTTTTTATTTTAGCTTCTACTCCAGCTGCAATACCTGCAGGGCCAGCACCAATAACTACCATATCAAAAATTTTCATTATTTCCCTTTTTTAATTTTTAGTTTATGTAAATGTATCAAAAAAACAATAATAAAAAATAAAAAACAGAAATTATTTTTATTTTGTAAATAAATTTTTTATGCTTATAAATTATTAAATTAATAAAATTTTATAATAAAGTAGATTAAAATGTGTAAAAAATATATTATTATAATATTTTTTGCATAAAATCACTTATATAAAAGCAAAAAAACATAAAAATTATATATAGTATGCAAAAGGAGTTTTTGATGGGACAAAATACAGGACAAAGTTTAAAAAATAATTTTTTAACATTATTGTTATTATCCTTTTGCGGATCTATTATTTATGGTTTGCCTTATTTTAGAAAGTATTATTATGATGATTATATGAGTCTTTATCATTTAAATAATTTCGAAATGGGGCTTTTGGGTAGTGCTTATGGATTGCTTGGTTTGTTTTCTTATGCTTTAGGAGGTTATTTAGCAGATCGTTTTGCACCAAAAAAGTTATTGATTTTTTCTTTAATTGCTACAGGACTTGGTGGTTTATTGCATTTATATTTTACTTCTTTAAATGCACTTTTGATTATTTATGGAATTTGGGGGATTACTTCATTATTAACTTTTTGGCCTTCTTTGATGAAAATAGTAAGGAGTTTAGCAAATTCTAAAGAACAAGCAAGGGCTTATGGAATTTTTGAAGGCGGTAGAGGAGTTGTTGGTGCTGCACATTTGGCTATAGCTACGAGTATTTTTGGATATTTTCAAACAAAAGCCTTAGCCGCACAAGGTATAGAAATGGTTATTGTGTTTTATTCTATAGCTCCTATTGTAAGTGCTATTTTATTGTTTTTTCTTTTGAAAGATGATATTAATGAGCAAAGTGAGAAGATTAAAATCAAAGACTTGGTTTTTCTTTTGAAAAATTCTGCTCTTTGGCTTGTGGTTGCTATTACTTTTTGTACATATTTTTTTAACATGAGTTTTTATTATTTTACTCCTTATGCAAGCAATGTTATAGGAACTTCTGCTGTTTTTGCAGCTATTTTAACGGTATTGGCTCAATATATTCGTCCGGTTTCTTCTGTAGTGGGTGGATTTATAGCAGATGGATATGGAAAAGCTAAAATAATGATGATAGGCTTTATTTTAATGGGAATTGGTGTTATTTTTTTAATGCTTAGTTCAAAATTAAATGGATTTTTACAAATGAGTGTTTTAACTTCTGCTTGTGTCATAATTTATATAGCTATGTATTCTAATTTTGGAATTTATTATTCTTTACTTAGTGAGGGAAAAATTCCTATACATTTAGCGGGTATGGCTATAGGTATTGTATCTACTTTTGGGTATTTGCCTGAAGTTTTTGCACCATTACTTGCTGGAGATTTATTGGATAGATACCCAGGTGTAAAAGGTTTTCATATATATTTTACCATCATGATAGTTATGGCTATTTTGGGCGTAATGTTTTGTTTGATTTGGATTAAAAAATACAATAAAAAGGAGATGAAATGAAGGAAATTGTTTTTAACTTTAAAAACAAGGTTAGAGTAATAGAAAATGAATGGATAGTTTTAAAAGATGGCACTAAGCTTTCATCACGAATTTGGCTTCCTCAAGTAAAAGAAAAAGTTCCTGCTATATTAGAATACATTCCTTATAGAAAAAATGATGGAACAAGGGGTAGAGATGAGCCTATGCACGGATATTTTAGTGGTAATGGCTATGCGGTTGTTAGGGTTGATATTAGAGGAAGTGGGGAATCTGATGGTTTATTAGAAGATGAATATTTAAAACAAGAACAAGATGATGCCTTAGAAGTCATTGAGTGGATTGCAAAGCAAGAATGGTGTGATGGGAATATTGGTATGATGGGTAAATCTTGGGGTGGCTTTAATTCTTTACAAGTTGCAGCAAGAAGACCTAAAAATTTAAAAGCAATTATAGTAGTAGGTTTTACTGATGATAGGTTTAATGAGGATATTCATTATAAAGGCGGATGTTTGCTTAATGATAATTTTTGGTGGGGTAATATCATGCTTGCATATCAATCACGCTTTGTTGATCCAAAAATTGATCCAAATGGTAGAAAAAAATGGCTCAATAGGCTTGAGAATATGCCTTTATGGCCCACATTATGGCTTGGGCATACTTTAAAAGATGATTATTGGAAGCATGGGTCTGTTGGGGAAAATTATGATGATATACAAGTTCCTGTTTTTGCATTAGATGGATGGGCTGATTCTTACACTAATCCTGTTTTTACTCTAATGAATGGTTTGAAAGTTCCAAAAAAAGCTATCGTTGGTCCTTGGGCTCATGTTTATCCTCATGATGGCTTACCTTTGCCTGCAATGGGTTTTTTACAAGAAGCACTTAAATGGTGGGATAAATGGCTTAAAAATGAAGAAAACGATGTATTTGAAGCTCCTATGATACAAGCATATATTGAAAATAGCTCTAAGCCAAATTCAAAAACAGAGAAAGTAGAAGGTCGTTTTGTTGCTTTAAATGATTTTAAAAATGATATTAGCTATAAAAGATACTATTTAAATCCGCATAAATTAACATGTAAAAAATCAAGTGAATTTATCAAAATTAACACTCCATTAAATCATGGGCTTTTATCAGGAGAGTGGATGGGAGCTGGTGTTTTAGGAGAAAGTCCTAGCGATCAAAGGTTGGATGATGGGATGGCAGTTGTTTTTGAAAGTGATTTTTTAGAACAGGATTTAGATGTCTTAGGCTTTCCTATGTTAAATGTAAAAATTGCAAGCGATCAAGAAAAAGCTATGCTTTTTGCTCAACTTAGTGAAGTTAGAGCTGATGGTTTTGTAAAAAGAGTAAGTTATGGAGTAATCAATCTTGCATTAAGTGATAATAAAGAGCAATTTATACCTTTAAAAAAAGATGAATTTATCCAAAAGCAAATCAAACTTGATGCTTGTGGATATAGATTTGCCAAGGGTTCTAAGATAAGATTATCATTAGCAAATTCTTTTTGGCCTATGTTTTGGCCTATGCCAAAAATTTCAACATTAACTTTAGATTTAAATGAGTGTGAATTTAATTTACCATGTTTTAATGGTCAAGATAGCGATAAAATCAATATGCAACCACAAAGTGCTCCTTTAACTCCAATAACACTTTTAGAAGAAGGTAGGGTGGACAGAAGCATTTCTTATGATATTTTAAACGATACTTGGACTTGTATTACAGATGGTGTTGGTGGAGTTTTTGGAGAAGGTGTTTATAGATTTGATGAGGTTGATGTTTTAGTAAAGCACAATTTAAAAAGAGAATTAAAACTTCAAAATGAAAACCCATTAAGTGCAGAATATACCATTACTCAAACAATGCAAATAGGACGCGAGGGTTGTATGATGGAGGCGGATATAATCTTAACACAAACTAGCGATTTGGAGTATTTTTATATTAAGGGAAAATTAGTAGTTAAGGAAAATAATAAGCTTGTTTTTGATAAAAAATATGATTGTAAAACTAAAAGAAATAGTTTATAAAATTTCCCAAAGTAAAATTTACTTTGGGAATTAATTTTCTTGCAAGATTTTAGCTAAATCTTTAGCACCTTTTAAATCCACTTTGCCAGAGCCTAAAAGTGGGATTTGTTCTACCTTAAAATATCTACTTGGTTTAAAAATAGCAGGCATAGTAGAGTTTTTAATTGCTTCACAAATTCCTTCAAAATCTTGCTCTTGGCATTCTACTAATAAGCATACCATTTCACCTTTTTTATCATCATCTAGTGCAACTGCGCAAAATTTTACTACATCTGTATTGATAAATTTAGCAATTTCTTCTTCTAAAGCTCCTAAAGATATCATCTCACCACCAATTTTTGCAAAACGAGAATAACGATCTACTATATATAAAAAGCCATCCTCATCTACATGGCCTTTATCGCCGGTATTATACCAGCGTATGCCATCGATTTCTTTGATAACTTCATCGGTTTTTTCTTTATTGTTTAAATAACCCACCATAACCTGATGGCCACCAATGAGTATTAATCCATCTTCTCCATGATTTAAACTTTCATAAGTAGATGGATCTACTATGCGTATAGCACTTCCTGGTAAAGGCATACCTACGCTACCTTCTTTATTTGCACGATGTAAAATCCAATAGTCAGGATCAAATTTATTCGGTAAATTTACACTTGCAACCGGAGTGGTTTCAGTAGCTCCATAGCCTTCAAAAATAGGTTTTTTAAATTTCATTTCAAAGGCAGTTCTTACTTCGCTTTTGAGTTTTTCAGCACCTGAAACGATAATCCTTAAGCTTTCAAACATAATCGCATCAAGTTTTTTATTTCTTGCATAAATACCTAAAAAAGTTGAAGTAGCACACATAATGCTAACATTGTTTTTTACTATAGCTTTTGCTACACCTAGCGCATCTGTTGGATCAGCATGTGTTATGCTTTTAATCCCTTCTAATAAAGGCATAAAAGTAGTTACAGTTAATCCAAAAGCATGAAAAGGTGGCAAAGAAGATAAGACAACATCTTCATTTTTTGCACATAATACATCTGAAATTTGAGCTATATTGCTTAAAATATTGCGATTATTTAGCATTACCCCCTTAGGTGTTCCCTCGCTACCACTACTAAATAATATAGCAGCTATGGCAAGGTTTTGTTTATTAGATGCAAATAATGCTTTTATTAAACAAGTAGGTAAGATACTTACTAAAGCAAGCATAGAAAAGATTTTGAGTTTTTGTCTTTTAAAGTTTGCGATAATATCTTCCATAAAAATGATTCTAACATGCTCTTCAAATTCTAGTTTTATACCTTTATTTTCTAATTTTTCCATAAATTTTCTAGAAGTATAAATTTGTTGAATTTGAGAGCTTTGAATGGCTTGATTTATTGCTTTTACACCTGCTGTGAAATTTAAATTTACCACGATTTTATTTGCAAGTAATACAGCTAGATTACAAAGAGAGCTAGCCATAGAAGCAGGGAGCAAAATTCCTATACATTCTTCTTTTGGAGCATAGCTTCCTTGGGTAGGTTGTATATTTAACTCATGCGATCTATTTTTTATAAAAGAGCTAAAAACTAAACTTAAAGCAAGCATTTTTCTATAAGTAATACCACCTATTAAAGGATCAACAATAGCTATTTGACTTAAATTTCTTTTAGCGCTATCTATCCAAGCTCTAGCTATAGTATGCATACTTTCACATTGAGATTTCCAAGCAATAAATGAAAGTTCAAAAACCTTTGCTTTAACCACTTCTTTTTTAGTGTGTATTGGCAAGCTTTTTCCAAAAGCAATAGCGATTTTTCTTTTGCTTATTTTGCGGTTTCTTGCTGAAAATTCTTCATCACTTCTTGAAAAAGCACTTCCCCAAAGTCCTCTAATATAAAAAGGTAAAATCACTCCATCTTGCTCTTCTAATTTTGAGCAAACTAACTCAAATCCACCTTTAAATTCATTAAGCTGTCCATGGCGTGAAAGCACTCCTTCTGGGAAAAGGCAAACTAAATTTCCATTTTTAATATGCATAGCAATAAGCTCTAAGCTTGATTTGCTAGAAGCACTTGAAACAGGAATAACTCCAAATTTATCAAGAAAAATTCTAATATACCACTTAGAATAAATGCTTTTTTCCATAACAAAATAAATTTTTCTTGGTATAGCCATTTGCACAATAGCCCAATCTATAAAAGATATATGATTGCCAAGTAATAACGCTCCACCTTTTTCAGGAATATTCTCAAAACCTTCTACCAATAAACGGTAGCGTTGAAAAAACGCTATACTCATTAATAAACGCACTAAAGAAAAAGGCAATTTACTTAGCACATAAATGCTTCCAAAAAATGCCACAGCGATGATAAAATAAAACAAATTTATCACTTCAATTTTAGCATAAGCAGCAAAAGTAGCTAGTGCTAAAAAGCCTAACATAAAAATATTTTGTATGAAATTATTTCCTGCTAAGACTTTTCCTAGTTCATTTTCTTTTGCATGAAATTGTATTAGAGAGTTTAAAGGTATGATAAAAAATGCTCCGCTTAAACCAAAAATAAAAAATACTACACTATAACTTAGTAAGTTTTCTAAAAATGGCATTAAAATGCTCATTAGAAAAATCCCTAAAGCACCTAGTGGTATAAGACCTAATTCGATGTAATTTTTAGAAAACTTACCACTAATAAGTGATCCTATAATCACTCCTATACCAGAAAAAGCTAAAGAGCATTGTACATAAAAGGTATTTTCTATGAAAAGATCATTTTTTGCATATACAGGAAAACTCACTAAATAAAGTTGTGATATGGCCCAAAAAAGTGAAATTCCTATAATACAAAGCCAAATAATTTTATGAGAAAATATTGTTTTTAAATTAGAGGTTAAAAGCTTTCCTTGTAAATATTGTTTTTTATCAAAACTTAAATTTTTATCTTCTTCTTTTAAGCTAGGAAGTTTATAAGCTAAAAAAAGTTCTAATAAAGCAAAAGCTATTAATACAAAACCCAAAGGTGCAATTTGTGTTAAAATATCCGAAGGAGTGTTAAAATTTGACTCAAAAAGCATTTCAAAGCTTAGAGAAAATACTGCCATACCGGCTAAAATAGCCACAATACTTACTGCATTGACAGCTCCATTTCCCATAGCTAAAAGCTCTTTTCCTACTAATTCTTTTATAAAGCCATATTTTGCAGGAGAGTATAAGGCAGATTGCACTCCCATGATAAAAGTCATTGTAAATGCAAGCCAAAATGCTCCAAGATAATAACACAAACAAATAATACAAGTTAATATTACTGAAAATAATGCAGATATTTTCATGATTTTATTTTTAGGAAATTTATCCGCTAAAAATCCAGATGGTGAAAGCATAAGAATAAAAGGCAAAAGCATTAAAGCATTGACAATAGCAGTTAGAAAAAGTTGGGTGCTATCTTCATAAAATTTATAAATGGTATTTTGTATGATGATTTTGTGTCCTAAATCCACAAAAGCGTTAATAAAAGCTACTGCTAAAAATGGCAATACGCCAAAAATCTTTAAAAAATTTCCTTGCATTTAAAACTCCATTTTATTTTAAAAATATTATTTTATTATATAAAATTTAAATGGAGTTTTGATATTTGATTAATCTTTAAATTCTACCACTTCATTAAATGCAAAACGAGCTTTTTCTGTACTAGAATTTTTTTGGGCATGTCCTAGAGCAATGAGCATAGATACTCTTTGTTTGGTAGTGTCTAAATTTAAATATTGATTGATTTTATCTTTATCAAAGCCACCGATAATACACGAACCTAAATTTAAACTATAAGCAGCATTGATAATATTTGCAATGGCAAGATGACTTTGCTCTTTTGCATAAATAAAACTTTGTTCTAAATCCATTGCGTCTAAAAATGGCTTATAGGTTTGCAAGCGTTTATTTAATTCTTCTTGGCTTAAACCACGCTTTTTTAGTTTTTCTTCAAAATAATCTTTAAAATCAGCTCTTGAGATCACAACAATAATAGCAGCACAATTTGCTACATGGTTTTGATTGTTAGCTATTTTGGCAATTTCTTTTTTATGTTCATCTTTTTGAAAAACTAAGAATTTCCAAGGTTCAAGCCCTAAAGAACTAGGAGATAATCTAGCACATTCTAAGATATATTCTAAGTTCTCTCTAGAAATTTTTTCTTGAGTATATGCTCTAATGGAAGAGCGATTTTGCATTAAATTTAAATAATCTTGCATATAATTTCCTTATTTTTAGTTTAATTTATCTTATATCTTATAAGCTTTAAAATTGTTAAAATTATATTTTATTGCTACAATTTTATTTTTACTTCACACAAATGTTTTATTATGCGGTTTTTAAAGGATTAAAATGAAAAAAATAATTTATTTAAGCATATTTTTGATTATACTTATTATAGGGGTGTATTTTTACTTTTTTGCAAATAAGGAAGAATATAATTATCTAACTTATGAGGTTAAAAAACAAGACATTACTCAAAGCATAGAAGCAATAGGTGAAGTTTATGCAAAAACCCAAGTTGATGTTGGTGCACAAGTTAGTGGGCAAATTACTAAACTATATGTAAAATTGGGCGATCGTATTAATGAGGGTGATTTAATCGCGCAAATTGATAAAGATAAACAACAAAATGATTTAGATATTACCAAAGCTAGACTTGAAAGCACAAAGGCAAATTTAGAAAGTAAAAAAATTGCTCTTGATATAGCTACTAAACAATACCAAAGAGAGCAAAAGCTTTATGCTAAAAAGGCTACCTCTTTAGAAAATCTTGAAAATCTTAAAAATACTTTTTATGCCTTAAGAGCAAATGTGGCTGATTTAAAAGCTCAAACTACTCAACTTGAAATTTCTTTAAAAAATGCTCAAAAAGATTTAGCTTATACTACTATAACTGCACCTAGTAAGGGTGAGATTATCAATGTAGCAGTTGAAGAGGGGCAAACTGTAAATGCAAACCAAAATACACCAAGTATAGTGCGCTTGGCCGATTTAAGTGAAATGGAAATTCGTATGCAAATAGCTGAAGCTGATATTAATAAAATCAGTGTTGGAAAAAAGGTAAAATTTAGCATTTTAAATGAGCCTGATAAAAAATATGAAGCAACTATTTCAAGTATAGATCCAGCAAATACTACCATAAGTGATGCAACAAGCAATACAAATTTAAACTCAAACTCAAGTACTAGCACTAGCGCTGTATATTATTATGCAAGGGTTTTTGTAAAAAATGATAATAATTTTTTACGCATAGGTATGAGTACAGAAAATGAAATTGCTATTAAAACAGAAAATAATACTTTAGTTATACCAACTTTGGCTATAAAAAGCGATACAAGTGGTTATTATGTAGAAATTTTAAAAGCCAATAATATAAGTGTAAAAACACCTGTTAAATTAGGTATCAAAGATAGTTTAAATACTCAAATTTTAGATGGTATTAATGAGGGTGATTTAGTTATCATAGGTAAAAATAAAAAATGATACGCTTAGAAAATATACAAAAAAAGATTAATAATACAACTATTTTAGAAAATATTAATCTTTATATTCAAAAGGGAGAATTTGTAGCCATTATAGGACAATCAGGAAGTGGTAAAACCTCTCTTTTAAATATTATAGGCACACTTGATGAGCCAAGTAGTGGAAAATACTTTTTAGATGCATATGAAGTAACTAATTTAAGCAAAGATGAAAAAGCAAGAATTAGACGCGAAAAAATTGGTTTTATTTTCCAAAGATATAATTTGCTTAGTCTTTTAAATGCTAAAGATAATGTAGCCTTACCTGCTGTTTATGCAGGAAAAAATAAACAAGAAAGATCGCAAAAGGCTAAAGAATTACTTTCTTTTTTAGAGCTTGATCATAAAGAATTATCAAAGCCAAATGAACTAAGTGGTGGGCAACAGCAAAGAGTTTCCATAGCAAGAGCTTTGATGAATGGTGGTGAGCTTATTTTAGCAGATGAGCCAACGGGTGCGCTTGATTCTAAAAGCGGTAAGATAGTTTTAGAAATTTTAAATAAACTAAATGAGCAAGGACACACCGTAGTTTTAGTCACTCATGATAGAGAAATAGCTGCTAGAGCAAAAAGAGTTATAGAAATTAAAGATGGTAAGATTATAAGTGATAATGGTGCAAAAAAAACAGATGAAATAAAAACTAAGTTAATGCCAAAAGAGAAAAAAAGCTTTAATTTGCTTAAAAATCAGCTTTTTGAAAGTTTAAAAATGTCCATAGCTTCCATTGTAGCACACAAACTACGCTCTTTGCTTACTATGCTTGGTATTATCATAGGCATAGCTTCAGTAGTTTGCGTGGTTGCTTTAGGGCTTGGAGCCCAACAAAACATACTTGCTTCTATTAGCTCTATTGGGACTAATACTATAGAAGTTGTTTCAGGGCGTGGCTTGGGAGATATTCGATCAGGTAGAACAAGGCTTAATTTAAGTGATTTAAAAACCTTAAGTTCTTTGCCTTATTTAGAAGCAGTAGAAGCAGATGTGGGTAAAATAGGGGTGGTAACTTATAAGAATAATTCTTTACAAGCTAGAATTTATGGAGTAGGACCAAATCATCTAAGACTTAGAGGTTTTGTGATGGTAGATGGTAGGTTTATTAATAATGAAGATATAAAAGATAATACTAATATTTGCATTATAGATGAAAATGCTTTGAGAATTTTATTTGATAATATCAGCGTTAAAGATGTTTTAGGTAAAAGCGTGATTTTTAACAAGCAACCTTTAACTATAGTTGGTGTTTTAAAAAAAGAAAGAGATAATAAAGGCTTTAGAGCTGATGAAAATACCATTAAAATTTATACTCCTTATTCTACTTTGATGAATAAAATCACAGGAGATAAACAAATAAGAGCTATAGTAACTAAGGTAAAAGATGAGGTAAATCCTGCTTTGGCTGAAGAAGCTATGGTAAAAATTTTAGAGATTAAACGCGGAAAAAAAGATTTTTTTACTATAAATTCTGACGCGATTAAAAATGCCATTGAGGAAAATACTGCTACTTTGACTTTACTTATTTCTTCTATTGCAGTGGTATCTTTGATAGTAGGTGGTATTGGTGTGATGAATATCATGCTTGTTTCAGTAAGTGAGCGCACAAGAGAAATTGGAGTTAGAATGGCTATTGGAGCTAGAAAAGAAGATATTTTAATGCAGTTTTTAATCGAAGCTGTGTTGATTTGTTCTTTAGGGGCTATTTTTGGAGTAATACTTTCTTTTATCATCATTGAAGTATTTAATTCTTTAAATTTTGGTTTTACGATGATACTTTCATTAAATTCGGTATTTTTAGGGCTTTTAAGTTCGGTTTTAATCGGAGTGGTTTTTGGATTTTTCCCAGCAAAAAATGCAGCAAATTTAAATCCTATTAGTGCTTTATCAAAGGAATGAGATGAGAATATTTTTATTATTTTTTATAGCCTTTTTTTTAAATGCCTGCGTAGGAGTAAAATTAGAACAAGTATCTCAAGAACAAATAAAAAAAGAATATTTTGAAGATTTTAACGCAAGCAAGGCTTGGTGGGAAAAATATAACAATCAAGACTTAAATAATATCTTAAAAGCTATTATTGATAATAATAAAGACTTAAATATAGCAAGGGTTAATTTTTTAAGTACTTTAGCTAGATATAAGCTTTTAAATTTAGATCTTTATCCTACTTTGAGTGGAAATTTTGGTGCAAATATAAGAAAAAATTTAAACAATGGCACAAAAACGCATAGTTTTTCAAATGGCATTATGTTAAATTATGAGCTTGATATATATGGCAAAATTTCAGATCAAGTTGCTAGTTCTGAATTTTTAGCAAAAGCAAGTGAGTATGAGTTACGCTCTTTAGAGCTTGATACGATTAATTTAGCGATAAATAGTATTTTTGAATTTATTTATTTCAATGATGTAGATCATTTATTAAACAAACATTTAAAAAATCTAGAGCAAATGCTAGAAATTTATACTACTAAACTTAATTATGGAAAAGTTGAATATATAGATCTTTTAAATATTAAAAAATCTTTATTAAACACTAAACAAAATATCATTACAAATTTACAAAATAAAGACTTAACTCTTAAAAATATAAAAGACTTACTGGGTAAAGATGATGAGCATTTGATTAATAAAATGCTAAATTATACTCTTGAAGATTTTTCTTTGCAAAAAATTAATTTTGATATAGAATTAAAAATGCTTGCTTATAGACCACAAGTTCAAGCAAAACTAAATCAACTTATGGCTTCTTACAAGGATTATACAAGTGTGCAAAAAAGTATTTTACCTAGCATAAAAATATTGGGAAATTTAGATGGGAATAATAAGAATATTGATGAGAGTTTTAAATTTTTAATTTTAGGAGGCAATGTCGCCATTGACTTACCATTTTTGGACTTTTATAGAGTAAAACAAAATGTAAAAATTTCTGAATTAACATACCAAGCTCGTTTGGTTGAATATAAAGATGTATTACAAAGAACTATCCATGAATTTAATTTTTGTTATGAAAATGACAAGTATTATAATGATTTGTTAAAATTAGTAAAAAATATCAATATTAATCAAGAAAAAATTACACAGCTATATTTAGAAAAATATGAATTAGGTCGCAGTGAACTAAAAGATTATCTTGATGCGGACGCTTTGCTTATAAATTCACTCCAAGAGCTTAGCAGAGCAAAGCTATCTTTGCTTAAAAATATTAATTTATATCACAATATTGTTTTAATTTCAGAGTAAAAAAGACTAAAAGTGTTTCATTTTGTAATATTATAAGAAAAGAGTGTTGTTTATTTGCGTTGTTTTAAAGTCATTTAGAATACAATTGATAAATAAATCAAACAAAGGAGAATTATGAAATTTGATTTTTATGCAACGCTAGTTACTATGGTTATAGTATTGCTTTTAGGCGTATTTGTCATTAAAAGGGTAAAATTTCTTCGTGATTATAATATCCCTGAGCCAGTTGTTGGTGGTGGGATTGCTGCGATTATTCTTTTGATCTTACATAGTTTCTTCTCATTGGATATTAAATTTGATGAATCTATGAAAGATCCTTTAATGCTTGCATTTTTTTCAAGTATTGGTTTGTTAGCTGATTTTGCTTCTTTAAAAAAGGGTGGAAGAAAATTAGCAATTTTTTTAGTTGTTGTTGTTGGCTTGCTTTTTGCACAAAATATAGTTGGCATAGGTGTGGCAAGTGCTATGGGGCAAAATCCACTAATGGGACTTATAGCAGGTTCTGTTACAATGAGTGGCGGTCATGGAACAGGTGCAGCATGGGCAGCTGAATTTATTAAAGAACCTTATTTTTACTCTAGTGCAACTACTGTTGCTATTGCTTGTGCTACTTTTGGGCTTATTTCAGGTGGTATCATAGGTGGGCCTGTTGCAAGATATTTAGTCAATAAATATAAGTTAGTAGTTCCAAAGCAAAATGATGATAAAGATGCGATTTTAAATTTCCAGTCTCCAGAAAAAGAAAGACTAATCACACCTTCTTCTTTTATAGAATCTTTGGCATTAATTGCTTTATGTTTATTAATAGGTAGTGCTTTGTCTACTTATATTAAAACAAATACAGGTTTTACTTTACCAACTTTTGTGTATTGTCTTTTTGTAGGTGTGGTTTTAAGAAATGTTTTATCAGCTACAAAAATTCATCATGTATTTGATAGAGAAGTATCAGTTTTGGGTAATGTAAGCTTATCTTTATTTTTAGCTTTAGCTCTAATGACTATTAATCTTTGGGATTTAGTAACTCTTGCACTACCGATGTTGGTAATTTTAGCTGTTCAGGTTGCTATGATGGCTGCTTATGCTATATTTATCACTTTTAGGGTATGTGGAAAAGATTATGACGCAGCAGTTTTAGCAGCAGGACATTGTGGTTTTGGTTTGGGCGCTACTCCAACAGCTATGGTAAATATGCAAACTGTAACAAATCACTATGGTATGAGCCATATGGCATTTATTATTGTACCTTTAGTGGGTGCGTTTTTCATAGATATAGTAAATGCTTTAGTGATCAATGCTTTTTTGTATCTACCATTCTTTCATTAAAATCATCTAGCACTAAATTGGTGCTAGATTAAATTTTCTTATCTTTACTTTTGCATAAATGATTTAAAAAGCACTCTTTGCATAAAGGATTTTTAGCTTTACATGTATAACGCCCAAAAAGCACCATAGCTTGATGAAGATAGTTTAGATTATCTTTAAAAATTTTAGTTAAGTCTTTTTCGGTTTCTTCAGGAGTTTTGGCTTTGCTAAGATTAAGTCTATGCGAAACTCTAAATACATGGGTATCTACAGCCATGCAATTAGCCCCGCACCATTCTATCATCACTACATGTGCAGTTTTTTGTCCTACACCTGCTAGAGTTTTCAAATCTTGCTCGTCCATTGGAATTTCACCATTAAATTGCTCGCAAACTGCTTGAGCCATTTTGATTAAATTTTGTGCTTTATTATTATAAAATGAGCAAGAATTAATCAAAAGTTTTAAAGAAGATAAATTTGCCTTAGCTAAATCTTGCACACTAGGGTAAGCTTTAAATAAAGCAGGTGTGATGAGATTAACCCTTTTATCAGTACATTGAGCTGAAAGCATAACACAAACTATAAGTTCATAAGCATTACTAAAAACTAATTCTGTTTTTGCTTGTCCAAAATGTTTTAAAAATAATTCTTTAATTTCTAAATTTCTTTTCATAAACTTATTGTATGTTAATCGGCTTTAAATAAAGTTTAGATATAATAAAATCAACAAAACTATTTCAAAGGAAAAACAATGAAAAAAATTTCTTTAGTTGCTGCGGCTTTATTAACAGGTTTGAGTTTAAATGCTGCGGTGGTTGCCACCCTTGATGGAAACAATATTAGCGATACAGAAGTAAATGAGTTTTTTGCTCCTATGTTAAGAGGTGCTAAAATCACTGACTTACCAGCTGAACAAAAAAAAGCAATCATTGATCAATATATCATCCAACAACTTGTATTAAAAGACGCTAAAGCTCAAAAAATAGAAAATGATCCTTCATATAAAGAAGAATTAGAGCGTGCTAAAGAAGCTATCATGGTAAATATCTATCAAAAGAAAATTTTTGATTCTATCAAAAATGATGATGCTAAGGCTAAAAAATACTATGAAGCAAATAAAGATAAATTTACTAAACCAGCTCAAGTAAAAGCTAAGCATATTTTGGTAACTAGTGAAAAAGAAGCTAAAGATATTATTGCCGAGCTTAGTAAGTTAAGTGGAAAAGCTTTAAATGATAAATTTGCTCAACTTGCAAAAGAAAAATCAATCGACAAAGGTTCTTCGGCTCAAGGCGGTGATCTTGGATGGTTTGCTGAATCAACTATGGTAAAACCATTTGCTGATGCAGCTTTTTCTATGAAAAAAGGTACTATTTCTAAAACACCAGTAAAAAGTGATTTTGGATATCATATTATTTTAAAAGAAGATGCTAGAGCGAAAAGTACTATGAGTTATAATGAAGTAAAAGCAGGTATTGAAAGCAATATCAAAATGGAAGAATTTAAAGAACTTATGAATAAAAAAGCTCAAGAGCTTCGTCAAAAAGCAAAAGTGGAATATAAATAATGGGTGTATTAGATCTTGTCAAACCAGGTGTTTTAAGTGGCGATGATCTAAATACCGTATATAATTATGCAAAAAAAGAAGGATTTGCTATCCCTGCGGTAAATGTCGTGGGGACAAATTCTATTAATGCGGTTTTAGAAAGTGCTAAAAAAGTTAATTCACCTGTGATTATTCAATTTTCAAATGGTGGAGCTAAATTTGTAGCAGGAAAAGCTTGTCCAAAAGCTGATGTGCTTGGTGCTATAAGTGGTGCAAGACATGTGCATTTAATGGCAAAAGCTTATGGAGTTCCAGTAATTTTACACACAGATCATGCTGCTAGAAAATTACTTCCTTGGATTGATGCTTTGATTGAAGCAAATATTGAGTTTAAAAAAGAAACAGGTAAGCCTTTGTTTAGCTCTCATATGATTGATTTAAGTGAAGAGGATTTAGAAAGTAATCTAGGCACTTGTGAGAATTATTTAAAACAAATGTCTGAGCTTGGAATTTCTTTAGAGCTTGAGCTAGGATGTACGGGTGGTGAAGAAGATGGAGTGGATAATACTAATATTGATAATGCAAAATTATACACTCAGCCTGAAGATGTAGCATTAGCTTATGAGAGACTTTCTAAAATTAGTGATAGATTTTCAATTGCAGCTAGTTTTGGTAATGTACATGGAGTATATAAACCAGGAAATGTGATTTTAAGACCTGAAATTCTTAAAAACTCTCAAAATTATGTAAAAGAAAAATTCAATCTTGGTGAAGATAAACCAATCAATTTTGTTTTCCATGGTGGTAGTGGTAGCGATATAGAGGATATCAAAGCAGCACTTAGCTATGGTGTAATTAAAATGAATATTGATACAGATACACAATGGGCTTTTTGGGATGGTGTTAGAGAGTATGAGCTTAAAAATAAAGCTTATTTGCAAGGCCAAATTGGTAATCCAGATGGAGAAGATAAGCCAAATAAAAAATATTATGATCCAAGAGTATGGCTTAGAGCGGGCGAAGAGAGTATGATCAAACGCTTAGAGTGCGCTTTTAGCGATTTAAATTGTATCGATAGAAACTAAGAGTTTTATAACTCTTAGTTGATTTTCCTGTGAAGATTTTAAATTTTTAGAGTAAAATTAACAAAGGTTTATAAAATGGAAGTTAAAACAACTGATGATTTTTCTGATCTTGTATTACCTGAAGGAAAAGGTAGTACAGGAATTGTTGCTTATTTAAAGATTATTTTTATCCCTGCCATATTGTATATTTTAGTGCTTTTAGGGTATTTTGGAAAGATTGATTTTAAAGTAGAATTACATAGTGTTGTAATGATAGGGATTATCTTTTTAGTGGCTTTGATCTTTGCTAGACATAGTGCTGATTATGCTTCAAGTATTTTTGAGCAACAAAAAGATGAGTTTAAGCTGATATTAAAACGCTATATTATGAAGCATTTTTTAGTTATAGGTAAAGAAACAAAGTCAAATGCTAGCTTTGATGATTTCGCATATGCTTATGTGAAAGATTTGAGAAATGAAAATTTTGCTTCTGTGGGTGCAGCTATTTTTCCTATGCTTGGTATTTTAGGAACTTTTATAAGTATAGCCATGTCTATGCCAAATTTTAATTCAAGCGACACAGCAGGCTTAGAACAAGAGATTTCAGTTTTATTAAATGGAGTAGGAACAGCCTTTTATGTATCAATTTATGGAATTTTCTTAGCACTTTGGTGGATATTTTTTGAAAAATACGGTAGTAGTAAATTCCAAAAACTTCTAAATCGTCAAAAAAACGCAACAAGCGATTTTTTTTGGTCTAAAGAAGAAATTGATAGAAAATACCTTCAAGAAAGTTTGCAACATTTTGAAAAAATAGGCACGATTTTTGAACATGTAAGCAATGAGGAATTTTTTAAAGAACTAGATAATACAATAGATAGAAAATTCAAAGTTTTTCAAGAACTTGTAAATGCTGAAGAAAAAGCTGTAAGATTAAGCAGTGAGCATGTAAAACAAACTATGAGTGATTTATCTAAAACCCAAAGAGAGCAAAAAGATATAGTTAAAACTTATAGCGAGATTGCAAATGCGGTAAATATGTTAAATTCAAACATAAAAGATTTAACCTTAAGAATTTCAGAGCAATATAATAGACTCTTAGATGTGAGTTCAGATAAGATTGTGCATTTAGATAAAAGTGTGAGTGCTTTAGATGAAAAGGTAAATAATTTTTCAAATAATATTGAAAAATATCAAAATCTTATGCTTGATAATCAAACTAAGCTTTTTGAAGGCTTTAGGGCAAGTATTATAGAGGGCATGCATACTTTTAAAGAAGCTTATGAAGATGAAAAAAATATTGACGAAAAAATTTCACTAATGCAAGAATTTAAAGAAGAAAGCAAAGAATTAGATGAGCAAACCACACAAGTTATTGCAAAGCTTGAAAATCAAAAAGAAGATGAAAAAATAGATGATAAAAAATAATTCTAGCAATGAAGAAAATAATTTTTGGATAGCTTATGCAGATTTAATGGCAGGCTTGCTTTTTATATTTATTTTGCTTATTGGAGCTATAGTTGTTAAGTATGTTTTAACTCAAAGTGATTTACAAATCATAAAAGAAAATTTGCAAAAACAAGAAGAACGCTTAAGAGAGAATAAAGAAGAATTAAATCAAAAAGAAGATATTTTAAAAAGTCTTAGCCAAAAATTAAGTAATACCTCAAGTACGCTTGATAATATCAGCAAACAAAAACAAGCTTTAGAAGCTAATATTACTAAACTTAATCAAGATTTAAATTCAAGTTTAGATGAAAAAGATCAGCAAATTTTTGCTTTACTTGAAAGATTAAATAAAAAAGATGAGGAAATCAAAGAATTAGAGCGTAATTTTGATGAGGCGAAAAGCAAAATCAAAGAACTAGGATTAATCAAAGAAAATACCATCAAAAATCTTCAAGCAAAATTTGATACTAATATTACCTTAGATTCTAATACAGGTGCGATAGTTTTACCTTCTGAAGTGCTTTTTGATACAAATTCTTTTACTCTAAAAGCTCAAGCAAAAGAGAATTTAAAGGCAATTTTAACACAGTATTTTGACAATATCTTAAAAGATGAAAATATCTTAAATAGTATAGAAAATATAGTCATAGAAGGTCACACAGATAGTGCAGGCTCTTATATATATAATCTTGATTTATCACAAAAAAGAGCTTATGCTGTGATGAGTTTTATACACTCATTTTACAAAGATCCAAGATTGCAAAAACTTTTAATGGCAAGTGGTAGATCTTATTCTGATGTGATTATGAAAGATGGTAAAGAAGACAAAGAGGCAAGTCGTAGAATAGAGATTAAGTTTAATATCAATACAAATAATGCTTTAGAAAAGGTTGAAAAATACCTTGATAGCAAGTAGAATTGATGTTTTAAAATACAAGGATTTTGAATTTTTACTCAAAAGAGATGATTTACTAGGTTATATTAATGGAAATAAGGCTAGAAAACTAACCTTTTTTGAAAAAAATAAACATTTATTTAAAAAAGGACAAAGATTTATTTCTTTTGGCTCCTCTCAAAGTAATGCTTTAGTTGCTTTAGCTAAGTTTTGTTACGAAAATGATTTTTTGCTCATTTTTGTTTGTGAAAAAATGAGTTCTTTTTTAAAAGAAAATCCCCATGGAAATTTAGAATTTGCATTAAAACACAATGTGAAGTTGATAGAAAATATAAATTATCCCACAAGAAGACTGCAAGCTTTAGCCTTGAAAAAAGATGATGATATTTTTATAGAAGAGGGTGTGGCTATAAAAGAAGCTGAATTTGGATACCAGCAACTAGCCTTAGAGCTTAGTGAGCAGTTAAGTGAAACTGTAAGTATTTTTTTACCTTCAGGTACAGGAACTTCTGCGGCTTTTTTGGCTAAACATAGTAAATTTAAAGTTTTTACATGTGCTTGTGTGGGCGATAGTGCATATTTAAAAGAGCAAATTTTAAGCTTAGAGCCAAATTATGATTTTGGTAATTTAACCATATTAAATTCACCTAAAAAATATCATTTTGCTAAGCCTTATTTAGAATTTTATGAGCTTTATAAGGATTTAAAAAAAGAATGTGGAGTGGAGTTTGATTTGCTTTATGATATGGTGGGTTTTAAAACTTTATTAGCTCATAAAGAGCAATTTGGTGGAAAAATCTTATATATCCATCAAGGAGGTCTTGAAGGAAATATAAGCATGCTAAAGCGTTGTGAGTATAAATTAAAAAATTCCAAAATAAAAAATCACTAAGATAATCAAAGGTATAATAAATTTAACATAATAATACCATAGTTTAAAAATACTTCCTTTTAGGGTATTTTGATTGGAAAGTTCATAAATAGCATCTTTTTTAAGCACCCAACCTACATAAATACAACAAAAAAATGCGGTTAAAACAAAGAATATATTTCCACTAATAAAATCAAAGCTATCAAAAATATTTTTTCCTTTGATGATAGTAATATCTCTTAAAGGACCATAGGTAAGTATACATGGTAAATTCCCTAAAACAAAAATACTTCCAAGTGTTAGATTAATAGCGGTATTTTTAGCTAGTTTAAATTTTTCCTCTAAAACACTAATGATTACTTGATAAATTGGTAAGCTTGTAGTAAGTGCAGCGATGATTAAAAGCAAAAAGAAAAACACGCAAATTATACTTCCAAAAGGTATATGTGAAAATGCAACGGGCAAGGTTTTAAAAACCAAAGATGGCCCACTATCAGGGGTTAAACCTACGCTAAATAAAGCAGGGAAAATCATAAATCCAGCAAGCACTGCTATGAGGGTGTTTAAAATTCCTGTATAAACAGAAGTTTTGATTAAATTCTCATTTTTCTTAAGGTGAGATGATAAGGTTATCATTACACCAAAACCCAAAGATAAGGCAAAAAATACTTGTCCTAAAACATCTATAAACAATTTAGGAGTGATTTTAGAAAGATCAGGAGTAAGGTAAAATTTCACACCTTCGCTTGCTCCTTCAAGAGTTAAATTGCGCGCAACAACAACCAAAAGACAGATAAATAAAAATGGCATAAGGTATTTTACTGACTTTTCTATGCCATCAATCACACCTTTTTTTAGGATAATCCAGTTAATTATCACAAATATAGTAGTAAAAATTCCTATTAATAAAGGATTATTTTCTATGGTAGAGCTATAAAATTCGCTTGTATATTGAGCGTTAATGGGACTTGAAAGATTAAAATCACCTATGATGATTTTAAAAATATAAGCTAAAACCCATCCGCCTATTACCATATAATAAGCCATGATTCCAAAACTTCCCAAAAGTCCCATATAGCCAACACCTTGCCAAGAATTAGATATTTTAACTCCATCGTTTGTTTTTCCGCCAAAAGCATCGACTGAATTTAGCATTCTGCGTCTTCCTATGACATTTTCGACCAAAATCACAGGAATTCCTATAAAAATCATAGCTATACAAAAGGCCAAAACATAAGCACCGCCTCCATTTTCACCCACTAAATATGGAAAACGCCAAGTGGCTCCAAAACCAATAGTCGCTCCTGCTACTGTAAGGATATAAGTTAGCGTATTACTCCAAGTTTGTCTTTGCATGCTTTTTCCTTGCTAAATTTAAATAAAAAATATTTTAAGATAAAAAATAATACCATTATGCCAAATTTTTATTTATTTTTTTATCAAATTAAAGGAAAATCCATGCAAAAAAAGAAAATTTTGTTTTTAGGTGCAGGATATGCTACTTTATCGGCTATAAAAGCCTTACCTGATGAGTTTTTTGAAAAAGCACAAGTGAGTTTGATTAATAATAATTCTTATCATTATCATACTATTTTACTACACAAAGTAGCTTCCAATGAAGATATTTATAGTTCAAAATATGATCTTTTGCCTTTATTAAATCCAAAAATCAACTTTATCCAAGATGAAGTTTTAAAAATTTCTAAAGACAAAGTTTTTACTAAAAATAATGAATTTGACTTTGATATTTTAGTATGTGGGCTTGGTTTTGCCAAAGAAACTTTTGGTATTAAAGGCATGCAAGAATATGCTTTGAGTATAGATAATTATGAAAATGCTTTAAAAATTAATGAAATAATATATGAGAAAATAAAAAATTATAAAGCCACCCAAAATGAAGATGATTTAAAAATCGCAGTTTGTGGCGGGGGCTTAAGCGGGGTTGAATTTGTAGCTTCTTTAGCTAAAGAGCTTAAAATATTTTGTCAAAAAGAGCAAATTTCTTATGAGAAATTAGAACTTTCTATTATTGAAGCTATGGATCAAATTTTACCTATGTTTGATAAAAGTTTGGCTTTAAAAGCAAGGCAAAGGCTAGAGACACTTGGTGTGAAAGTATATGAAAAATCTAAAATCACAGAATGTGAAAAAAATGGTATAAGACTTGATGGGGGAGAATTTGTTAAAGCTAATACTATCATTTGGACTGCAGGAGTTAGAGGTAATAGTGTTATAGAAAATAGCTCAGATTTTCCAAGTGCAAGATCGCGTATAGAAGTAGATGCTTTTATGCATCCATTAAATGTTGAAAATTCATCAAGATACTTTTTTATAGGCGATAATAGTTTATTTAAAAATCCTAAAACTAACACTCCTTATCCTCCAACAGCCCAGCTTGCATTAAGAGAAGGAGCTTATGTAGCTAAAGCTTTAATGGCTATGATTGATGAGAAAGAATTTAAACAAGAATTTTCTTTTGTGAGTGGAAATACCGTTTGTTCAATCGGAAAAGATTATGCAGTTGGCACGGTTTTACATAAACCAATTAGTGGTTTTTTAGCAATAAAACTTAAAATTTTTATAGAAAAACTATGGCAATATCAGCTTGAAGGATTGAAAGGTTTTTTGAAATAAAATTAATTTTAAATAGAGTCTTTTAAGGAACTCTATTTAAAAATTCATTTGCATCTACATAGCCTATAACGCGTCCTTTTTCCTCGCCTTTGTTAAAAAATATCATCACAGGAGGCCCAAAAACTCCAAATTCTTTCATAAGAGCTAAATCTTCTTGGCTATTATGTGTTACATCTGCTTTTAAAAGTGTGTAGTTAGCAAGTAAATTTTGTACTTTTGTATCTGTAAAAGTATATTCTTCTAAGAGTTTGCAGTTTTCACACCAAGCGGCTGTAAATTCAAGCATGACTGGTTTGGTAGAATTTTGTAATTCTTGCTCAAGCTCTTTTAAATTTTTGATGGTTTTAAAACTTAAACTAGGGCTATTTTCTTTTGAAGTAAGGTTAAACTCAAGAGGTTTTAGCAAGCTTTTTGAACCTATTGAGCCGCCTAAAATTAGGCTTAAACTGTAAGTTAAAACTAAAATCATACTCGCTTTTTTAAATTTATCAAAATTAGTTTTAGCTTCATCAAATAAACCCATAAAACTAGCAAAAAATACCCCTATAACCCCATAAAGTATTAAAATGATATTTGCACTAAGTATTCTTTCTAGCATCCAAACTGCCATAATGAGCATGATAAAACCAAAGAAAATCTTTATTTTAAGCATCCAAGCCCCACTTTTTAAAAGATTTCCTCCAAGACCTATTAAGAGTAAAGGCATGCCCATACCAAAACTCATCACAAATAAAGAAAGTCCTCCCAAAAATACATCACCACTATTAGTAATATAAAGCAAAGCTCCTGCTAAAGGTGCAGCCACGCAAGGTCCTACAATAAGAGCTGATAAAAAGCCCATGATAGCTATACCAAAAACTCCATTTTTACCTTCTATTTTTTTATTGATAAAATTTTGAAATTTAAGCGGTAATTGTAATTCATAAAGTCCAAACATAGAAAGTGAAAGTAATACAAAAATGCCTGCAAAAGTAATGATAATCCAAGGTTGTTGTAATAAACCTTGTACATTAGCCCCTGCAAGGCCTACTAAAGCACCTGCTATAGCATAAGCTAAAGACATAAAAAAGACATAGATAAAAGATAAATAAAAGCTATGTTTTTTAGATGGTTTGTCTTTGAGCTTCATTGCAATTAATGAAGAAAGAATAGGTATCATTGGTAAAATGCAAGGAGTAAATGCTAGTAATAAGCCATAACCAAAGAAAGTCAAAAGTGTGATAAATATATTTTGTGTGCTTAAATCATTAGCAATTTGCTCATCTTCGTTTTGCTTTTTAAATTGATCTTTAGTTGATTTTATAGTATAAATTCCATTTTGTTTATTAAGCTCATAATTTACATATACAGGACGATAGCATAAACCTTCTTCTGAACAACCTTGATAAGCTAGGGAAAGTTTTGCTTTGTTGTTTTTAATAAAATCATCTAATAATAATTGAGGTATGAAAAGTTCAAGTTGGCTAAAAATTACTTCTTTGTTTTCTCTAGTTTGAGTTTGTGGGAAATTTAATAAAGAAGTAATATCATTAGAGTCTAATTCTACTTTGATTTGATCTTTATAAAGATAAATTCTATCTGCAAGATTGATTTTTAAAAAAATTCCTTGATTATTGCTGTGAGTATTGAGTTTAAAGGCTTCATTGAGTGATAATACTCCATTATTAGCAAAAGCTAAATTTAAAAAAATAAAAAATACCGCTAAAAAACGCATTTTTCTCCTTGAAATTGAAAATTAAATTTGTTTTATTTTACTTATTTGTGGTAAATTTAAGTTAATAATTATCCTAAATTAAGGAGTTTGTTATGGATAAGGATAAATTTACTCTTATTAAAGTGAAAAAATCAACACTTGAGTATGAAAGCGAGCTTAGAAGATTACAAATTGAGCTTTTAAAATTTCAAAATCATGTCAAAGATAAAGGATTAAAAGTTTTGATTTTAATTGAAGGGCGTGATGCAGCAGGAAAAGGTGGTGCTATTAAAAGATTAATTGAACATTTAAATCCTAGAGGTTGTCGTGTGGTAGCACTTGAAAAACCAAGTGATGTGGAAAGAACTCAGTGGTATTTTCAGCGTTATGTGACACATTTGCCTGCAGCAGGAGAGATAGTAATTTTTGATAGATCTTGGTATAATAGAGCAGGGGTGGAACCTGTGATGGGCTTTTGTACTCCAAATGAGCATAAAAAATTCTTGCGTGAGGTGTCTTCTTTTGAAGAAATGCTACTTGATAGTGGAATTTTGTTTTTTAAATTTTATTTTTCAGTTTCCAAACAAGAGCAAAAAAGGCGTTTTGAGCAAAGGAGAACAGATCCGCTAAAACAATACAAACTTTCTGTTGTTGATGAAAAATCACAAGAATTATGGGATAAATACACTCTAGCAAAATATTCTATGCTTTTAGCTTCTAATACACCAAAATGTCCTTGGGTGATCATTAATTCAGATAGTAAAAAGAAAGCAAGGATAAATTTATTTAAATATCTACTTAATTCTTTAGAATATCCAAATAAAATTAAAAATAAGTATTTTAAATATGATAAAAAATTAGTCCGTAGCGGTGAGGAAGAAATTCGTAAGATGGAACTTAGTTTAAATGATGAAAAACTTAAAAAATTTGATAAAAAATAAAGGCTAGAATTGAATCATCTTTTTATAGTGCGTAATAAATTTAATGAGCATAAAAAAATCAGTCCAAAGGTGTTTGCTATTAATGCCTTTTTGCTAGCATTTTTATTGTTTTTATTTTTTTATTTATCTTTTTTAAGTGCTAGTTATAATTTTGATTTTATGGCAATTTATGAGTATAAAAACAAAATGATACAAGGTTTTTTTACGAGTTTTTTTATTAGTGTTTTGTCTTTGATTGTAGGTGTGATTTTTGCTTTGATTTTGTGTTATATGATTCTTTGTAAAATCGTGCTTTTTAATATGTTTGCAAGAGTTTTTATAGAGCTTATTAGAGGCACACCTTTGCTAGTGCAAATTTTATTGATTTATTATATTTTTGCAGATAACTTGGGGCTTGATAATCGCTATGTTTGTGGAGTTTTGATTTTAGCTTTATTTGCTAGTGCTTATATTTGTGAAATATTTAGAGCAGGGATTTTAAGTGTTGATAAAATGCAATATGAAAGTGCTAAGGCTTTGGGTTTGAGTGAGTTTGAAATTTATAAAAGTGTGATTTTTCCTCAAGCTTTAAAAAATATCTTAGCACCACTAAGTGGACAACTTAGTAATTTGATCAAAGATAGCTCTCTTTTAAGCGTTATAGCTATTTCAGAATTAACTCAAAATGCTCAAGAAATTAATGCTTTTACCTTTTCTACTTTAGAAATTTATATTCCCTTAGCGCTTTGTTATTTGGTTTTAACTTTACCTATTTCTATGTTTTCAAGAAAGCTTGAAAAGAGTTTTTCTTAAAAGAAAAACTCAAGCTTTTGTTCTTTGAAAACTTCTTGCATATCTTTGAGATATTTTTGACTTAGTTTATCAAAAAGACCATTTTTTTTAGATTTTAAAATAAACTCATTGAGCTCTTCTTTTAATTTGGTATTGTTTTTATTTAAAGCTATGGCCCATTGCTCAGGTGTTTTTTCAAAAGGGGTAAAAATAGCTTTTGTTTGCTCAGGATGTTTTTTCCATGCTTTATAAATACTCATTTGATCATAAATAAAAGCATCAGCTTTTGCTTGAATGACTTCTAAAATAGCTGCATTTTCTTTATCAAATACTAGGATTTTTGCATTTTTAAGATTTTTTTGAGCATATAAATGCGCACTTGAACCTCTTTTTAAAGCAAGGATTTTTCCTTTTTGATTTAAATCTTCTATGGAATTAATATTTGATTTTTTAGCGCTTAATATCGCTAAATTTGCCTTAGCATAAGGCAAGGTAAAATCTATTACTTTTTTTCTTTGCTCGCTTATACTCATAGAAGACATGATTAGATCTATTTTTTGAGTTCTTAAAGCAGGTATAAGTCCATCCCAAGCTATGTTTTGAATTTTTAAATCATAGTTTTTTTCTTTGGCAAAGGCTTGTAAAAACTCTACACTAATACCACTTGGATTGCCTTTAGTATCACTCATTTCAAAAGGAGGGTAGGCCAGTTCCATACCTACGATTAATTCTTTTGCATGAAGTGTAAAAAACAAGCTTAGTAAAAAAAGTATTTTTTTCATTTTTTAACTCCAAATTTAGCCAAAGCTTTCTCATAATCTTCTTTTGTATCTATACCTATGCTTTGACTTTGTATTTTTAACATTTTGATTTTTTTGCCATTTTCTAAGGCTCTTAATTGTTCTAATTTTTCACATTCTTCCAAAGCTGAGTTTTTCAAAGTACAAAATTCTTGTAAATTTTTAACCCTATATGCATAAATTCCAAGGTGGGCTTTAAAATTTTGTTTATAATTTGCCCTTTCATAAGGAATTTTAGATCTTGAAAAATATAAAGCATAATCATTACTATCAGTAACTACTTTAACCAAATTTGGATCATCACAAGCTTTCGCATCTACTTCTTTGTAGCAACTACTCATAAAACAAAGCTCATCTTCAAAAGCTTTTTGGCTAAATTCTTTAAAATCTTTAATATTTTGTGTTTCTATAAAAGGCTCATCAGCTTGGACATTAATAATTAGCTCATTTTCATTTAGTTTTAAAATTTGACAAGCTTCGTTGATCCTATCAGTGCCACTTTCATGATTTTTGCTTGTTAAAACTGCTTTTATATTGTGTTTTTGTGCTATTTTTAAAACCTCTTCATCATCAAGTGCCACATACACTTCATCAACTTCTTGCATTTTTTTAGCTGTATAAATAAACATAGGTAAATTATCAATCTCACATAAAATTTTATTTTTAAAACGACTTGATTTTAATCTTGCTGGTATGATTATCATTGTTTTATCCATTCTATAATAGTTTGTTTTAGATTTTTGAGTTTGTAAACTTGATTTTGTTTTTGAGTGCTTGTAAATAAGCTTGCAATATTTGGATGAATTTCTTGCTTAAATTCTTTTGCAAGTTCTTGCATACAAGCTTGTTCATCTTGACATTCTTTGTTATAAATTGCTTGATACATACTTGGGGTAAATTTACTCCATTGTGCTGTGGAAGTGATGAGTGTCGTGGTGTTAGAATCAAGCATTTTAAAGCAAGTGCAAGTGTGAGGATCTAAAAGTCCTAAGTGGCTGTATTGTTTGATATATTGCATACACTCATCATCATTGCAAAAATCAGCTTCAAAGTCTTCTTGTAAAAGCTTTAGTTCTTTTTGGCTAAGCTCATAATATTTTTCATTCTTTAAAGCTTGCATAAGTTCTTTGGTGCGTTCATCTTTAAATTTATCAAAAAGCAATCTTTCTATATTTGATGATATGAGTATATCCATAGCAGGAGAAATAGTCTTTTGTAAGCTTTTATTTCTTAAATCATATTTGCCTGTATTAAAAAACTCACTTAAGATATTGTTTGAATTGGAAGCAATTTTAATTTTACCTATATTTGCTCCCATTTTTTTAGCATAATAAGCTCCCAAAGCATCGCCAAAATTTCCACTTGGAATGATGATATCAATTGTTTTATCAATTTTCAAACTAGCATAATAATGATAGATGATTTGAAAAAGTATTCTTCCAAAATTAACTGAATTTGCAGCACTTAGACTTAACTTTTCTTCTTTTAAAGTATTTTTAAAATCTTCATCATTTAAAAGTGTTTTTAGAGCATTTTGCGCATCATCAAAATTACCTTCAATGGCTATGGATTTTAAATTGCTTGCATTTGAGTGTGTCATTTGTAAAGCTTGAGTTTTGCTTGTGCCTTCATTTGGGTAAATGCAAACTACTTTTATGCCTTTTTTATTTTCAAAGCTTTTTAGCGTAGCAGGCCCTGTATCGCCACTTGTAGCACACATGATTAAAAAATCATCATCTTTTTTTAAGTATTCTAAAAGCACGCCAAAAGGCTGCAATGCCATGTCTTTAAAAGCTCTTGTTGGCCCATGAAATAATTCATTAATATAAAGCTTATCATTAATTTTTCTTAAATTAATAGGGCAGGTTTTATCATCAAAACTCTCATAAGTTTTCAAAGCTTTTTCAAAAACTTCAGGCTCTAAATCAAAATCAAAAGCTGCGATGATTTTTAAGGCTAATTCTTTGTAGTTTAAATTTTTTAAAGCTTCATTATCAAGCTTTGGTAGATTAAGTGGTGCATATAAAGCATTATTAGGTGCACTAGGGCTAAGTAAGGCCTTTGAAAAGCTTACTTGGTGATTTTTATCTTGGGTTGAGTGTAGTAACATTTTTTTCCTTATTGTTAAATTTATCAATATAATCTTGCAAAATTTGCTTAAAGCCGTCTTTTAAAACAATATCAAGATGAATTAATTCTGTTTTAAAGCCAAAATCTTTTACTTTCACATAGTCTTTAAAGGTTAGCATTAAGGTATCACAATTGTGTTTTTTTAAAAGTTTTTCTAATTCTTCTTTTTGAAAAGTGTAATGATCAGCAAAAAAATAACAAGCCCTAGCTTTGATAAAATGCTCATATAATCTAAAAGGCTTTGCAATAGAGCTTATTAAAATAGCTTTTTGATTTTCTTTTACATGAGAATAACGCACAAAATCTTCATTTTCTTTAGCTATAAAATCAGCCCTTTTAGCAAAAGATTTTGGCAAACGATAAGCCCCGCTAGGTAGGGTAAAATCAAAAAAAGGCTCATCTTTGCTTTGTAATAAAATACTAAGTTTTTTAATATGAAATTTAGAAAAAGCATCATCTAAAAGTATGATTTTTGCTCCAAGCTCGATAGCTTTTTGTATGCCTTTAACTCTATCTTCACTTACTATCACTCCACTAATGTGCTTTGTAAGTGCATACTCCATAGCTTCATCGCCACTTTCTTTAATGCTGCATAAAATTTTATCTTTGTGTTTAACGATGATTAAGCCTTTGCTTTGTCTTTTATAGCCTCTTAAGATGATAAAACAATTTTCAAATTCAGCAGCTATGGCTTTACAAATGGGAGTTTTTCCATTGCCTCCTAGGGTTAGATTACCTATGCTTATAATGGGTAAATTAAAATCAAGTTCTTTTTTAAATTTAGTATTTAAAATAGCTATAATCATATATAAAAAGCTAAAAGGTAAAAGCAAAAAGGCTAGAATTTTTTGCAAAAAATTAGGTTTAAAAAAATACCGATCAAGCCAAGTCATATGTATTCTTTAATGTTGTTGGAAGTTTTCTTTTAAAGGCATTATTTTGCATACGCTCTAAGATTAAATTTTTTAAATTTTCATCAAAATTTTCCAAACTTTGATTATTTTCTAAAGCTTTTAAAACTTCATCTAAAACTTCATATTTATAGCCAAGATCTTTTTCATCGCTTTGATTTGGCCAAAGATCAGCACTAGGGGCTTTTTGTATGAAATTTTCATGTACACCTATAAATTTAGCAAGCTCAAAAACTTCACTTTTATAAAGTGTAGCTAAAGGATTAAAAGCGCAAGCTAAATCCCCATAAATAGTTCCATAACCAAGCATAAGTTCACTTTTATTAGAAGTGCCTACCACTAAAGCATTATGCAAGGCTGAATAATCATAAAGCAAGCTCATACGCACTCTTGCAGCTAAATTTCCAAAGCGTAAAGGGTTTAAGTCTTGACAAATTTTTTCATAAGCACAAAGTACTTCATCAATATAAATGATCTTGTGATGAATTTGCAAATGATCACATAGCATTAACGCATCATCTAAATTTTCTTTTTTAGAATGTTTTGTAGGCATTAAAAGCACAAAAAGTTTTTCACCTACTGCTTTTTTGCAAAGATGAGCTACTAAAGCCGAATCTATCCCACCGCTTAAACCTAAGATGAGATTTTTATCTCTTGCTTGTTCTTTTATAAAATTGATCAATAATTCTTGTAATTTTGTATAATTCATAAAAAATCTTTAAATATTAATTTTTTAAAATTATATTTGATTTAGTTAAAAGGAAGTTTATATGCGTATTTTGAAACAACCATGTGGAATGTATGAAACAAATTGTTATATTATAGATCATAATAACAAGCAAATTATCATCGATCCGGGAGAAAATGCTTATAAGTTTATCAAAGAAAATACAAGCAAACCTTTAGCTATTTTAAATACCCATGGTCATTATGATCATGTTTATGATAATGCTAAAGTTAAAATGGCTTATGAAATTCCAATTTTTATCCATAAAGATGATGCTTTTATGCTAAAAGATCCTTTTAATTATGGTTTTGAGTATTCAAGTGCTGATGTATTGATAGAAAATGAAAATGAATTTAGTATAGATGAGTTTAAGTTTAAATTTCATCATTTCCCAGGGCATACTCCAGGGTGTTGTATGATAGAACTTGTGGGCAAAGATGTGCTTTTTAGTGGGGATTTTTTATTTTATCGTAGTATTGGTAGGTGGGATTTTCCTTACTCAGATGCAACTAAGATGAAAGAGAGTTTGCTTAAAATTTTAGCTTATGAAAAAGATTTTAAGCTTTTTCCAGGGCATGGAGAAGAAAGTTCTTTAAGAGAAGAGCAAAGTGCAATTCCTGCTTGGTTAAGGTATTTTCATTAATGGATAAGGTTTTATATTTTTTAAGTTTTTTACTGATTTTAAGTGCGATTTTGAGTTTTTTTAAACCCAAAGAAACAAAAAAGAAATTTTTTCACAAATGTCCATGTTTTAGAGCAGTAGAAAATGGTTTAATGAGTAGAATTTGCATTTATGCAGGAAGTTTTGGTTTTATGTATTCTGTGCTTTATATTGGTTTTGGAGTGTATGATAAAAAGCTTTTTATGATTTTGCTTTTATCTTTTGCGATATGGTATTTTGCTTGGGTTTTAAAAAAAGAATAGCTAGAATTAGCTATTCTTAAAAATTATTTTGTATTAATATATAAAGGTTCAAAAGGACCATAACGATGTTGCTCTATACTAAATTTATCATGTTTAGCATAAGGTTTTACATCCATATCTGCAGGTTTTACATCACGATCTGGAAAGTCTTTATTTTTATTCTTTTTAATAGGTCTTGGTTGAGAATTAATATAAGCTGCCACATCATAAGCTTGTTCTAGAGTTAAGGTTGCATCATCTTTTGGCATATTTGCTTTGATATAACTTGCAGCTTTGATAAGTCTATACATGCCAGCACCTGTGTTGTAACTATCATTTCCCCATAAAGCAGGATATATGTAATAACTCATACTAGGATCATTACTTTTTATCCCCTCTCCATTTTCTCCATGGCAGGCTACGCACTTATTTTGATAAATTTCTTTACCTTTTTTAGGATCTGCTGCTCTTTTTAAAAAGGATATTTTAGGTAATCCTTGTCCTTGTGTTTTTGCTCCTACTTCTATACCTTGAGAAATATAATGCATATAAGCAAGTATGGCTTTCATTTGAGGAGAGTTGTTTGGAAGCCTTTTGCCATTCATGGATCTTTCCATACAGCCATTAATTCTATCTTCTAGAGTGATTATTTTATCCGCTCTTGCATTATATTGTGGAAAGCGTGCATAAATTCCTACAAAACCTGATTGATTTTTTATAGTTCCAGCATTAGCATGACAGCTTGAGCAAGAAAGATTGTTACCTGCATAACGATTTTTAGGATTTTTTGCTTGAGGTCCTATATAGCTTGTGGTGTAATTTAAAATTTTATTACCCAAAATGACTGCTTGAGTATAAGGTGAATTTGGAAGCTTATCTTCAATGATAATACCATTTTCTATAGTATTTGGGACTTTCCATTGTGCACTTTGTAAATGGATACCTGTTTGCTTTTTCGCTTGAAGTTTTGCTTGATCAATGGCAAAAGCAGAACTCATTAAAAAAGATAAAGATAAGACAGAATATACAATTTTTTTCATTTTACCTCCTTGAACTTGTCTTATTTTCATCTTATAACTTGAAATTTAAAAAAATATTAAATATTTTTAATGTAAAAGTATCTTTAAATACTACTATGCCGTTTTTAAAGATAAAAATGATATTATTAATATTTTTTAGAATATGTAATTAATGTTACCTTTTTATACATTTTATCAAAGGAAATTATCAATGAGAAAAAGCATAGCAGAATGGGAAAAACAGGAACTACTTTTACTTTCATTACCCCATAAAAATAGCGATTGGAGTCCTTATTTAGAAGAAATTATGCAAAGCTATGAGGAATTTATTAAAGCTGTGGCAAATTTTCAAAAAGTTTTACTTATTGTTCCAAGTGAAAAAGATTTTCAAAGATTTAAACATATAAAAAATGTAGATTTTTTTAAATGTGATACTAATGATACTTGGATTAGAGATTTTGGTGCAATTGATGTGCGTGAAGATGATAAAATTATAGGGCTTGATTTTATTTTTAATGCTTGGGGTGATAAATTTCAAAGCACTTTAGATAATGCGGTAAATTCAAAGCTTTTTGCACAAAAATTATCTGGAAAATTAGAAAAAATTGATTTTATTTTAGAAGGTGGGAGTATTGATTTTAACGGGCAAGGAGTAATGCTTACAACGAGTGCTTGTTTGTTAAATGAAAATAGAAATTCACATTTAAATAAAGAGCAAATTGAAGCTAAGTTAAAAGAAATTTTTGGCTTAAATCAAATTATATGGTTAAATCATGGTTATATAAAAGGCGATGATACTGATCATCATATAGATACTCTAGCAAGATTTATCAATGAAAAAACCATTGCTTATTGTGTGTGTAAAGATGAAAATGATGAGCATTACGCACCTTTAAAGGCTATGGAAGATGAGCTGAAAAAAACAGGATTTGATTTATTAGAGCTTCCTTTACCTAAGCCTTTGTATTTTGAAGGTAAAAGGCTTGGTGCTACTTATGCAAATTTTGTTTTTGTTAATGGTGGTTTGATAGTGCCAACTTATAATGATGAAAATGATGCTTTGGTATTAGAAAATTTACAAAAAGCATGCAAAGATAGAAAAGTAGTAGGGGTTGATGCAAGGGTGTTTTTAAGACAAAATGGTTCTTTGCATTGCTCTTGTCAAAACCGCTATGAAGGTCAAAGATGAATTTACAAAAAAGCGCAACTATCATTGCAAGTGTATGTGCTATTTTTTTAGCTATTATAAAATTTGCAGTAGGATTAGCTTCAGGTTCTGTTGCAGTACTTTCTAGCGCGATTGATTCTTTGCTTGATTGTGTGATTTCGGGTTTAAATTTTTTAGCTTTGAAAAAAAGCTCTCAAGGCTCTAGCAAGGAATATAATTTTGGCCTTAGTAAAATTGAAGCTTTAATGGGGCTTTTTGAAGGTCTTGTTATTAGTGGGATTGGGGTTTATATTTTTTATGAGAGTGTTTTGAAAATTCACAATCAAGAAAGTGTAGAAAAACTTGATCTTGGAATTTTTGTCATGGCTTTTGCTATGGCTGTGACTTTGTGTTTGGTGGTTTTTTTAAATTATGTTGCTAAGAAAACAAAAAGCTTGATTATAAAAGCTGATAGCTTACACTATAAAATAGACTTTTTGACTAATGCTTTAACGCTTTTAGCACTTGTGATTATAGCTTTTACAAATTATCATTTTATTGATGGATTATTTGGCATAGCTATAAGTTTATATACGATTTTTTCAGCTTTTAAAATCATTAAGGAAAGTTCTAAAATTTTATTAGATGTAGCTATTGATAAAGAACAAGTTGAAGTGATTAAACAAATCATAAGTGCAAATAAAGAAGTCAAAAGTTTTCATCATTTAAAAACTAGAAAAAGTCCTGATATGCTTTATGTTAGTGTGCATTTAGTTTTTGAACCTACAATATCACTTTTAAAAGCTCATGAGATTGGTGATGAGATTGAAGATAGCATAAGAGAACATTTTAAAGATGATTTTTGGAATATCCATATACATTTAGATCCTTATGATGATTCAGAAGAAGAAAGGAGTAAAAATGAAATTAGCGCTCATTCAGCAAGAATTTAAACAAAATAAAGAAAAAACTATAGAAAAAACATGCGAACTTATTAAACAAGCAGCAAAAGAAAAGGCTGAGCTTGTGTGTTTGCAAGAGCTTCATCAAACGCAGTATTTTTGTCAAAGTGAAAATACAAACTTTTTTGATTTGGCAAATGACTATGAAGAGGATGTTAAATTTTGGTCTAATGTAGCTAGGGAAAATAAAGTTGTTTTGGTAACTTCTTTATTTGAAAAAAGAAGTGCAGGGCTTTATCATAATACTAGTGTGGTATTTGAAAAAGATGGTTCCATAGCAGGCAAATACCGTAAAATGCATATTCCTGATGATCCTTGTTTTTATGAAAAATTTTATTTTACTCCAGGTGATTTGGGTTTTGAGCCTATACAAACAAGTGTTGGAAAGCTTGGTGTTTTAATATGCTGGGATCAATGGTATCCTGAAGCTGCTAGGTTAATGGCTTTAAAGGGAGCTCAAATTTTAATTTATCCTACTGCTATAGGTTGGTTTGATAAGGATGAAAAAGAAGAAAAACAAAGACAGCTTGAAGCTTGGATAGGCGTTCAAAGAGGTCATGCTATAGCTAATGGCTTACCTGTAGTAGCTATTAATAGAGTGGGTTTTGAAAAAGATGAAAGCGGTGTGGAAGAAGGTATAAGATTTTGGGGGAATTCTTTTGTTTTTGGGGCTCAAGGTGAAGAGCTTTTTAGGGCTGATGATAAACAAGAGCTTTGTAAAATCGTTGAAATTGATATGCAAAGATGTGAAAATGTGCGTAGATGGTGGCCATTTCTACGCGATAGACGCATAGAATATTTTCATGAATTAAATAAAAGATTTATCGACTAAAAGGAGGAAAAATGAAAAAAGTTTTAGTGCCTTTGGCAAAAGGTTTTGAAGAGGCTGAATTTATAGGTATAGCTGATGTTTTAAAAAGAGCAGGGGAGGCTAGTGGAAATTTAGAAGTTATTATTGCTTCACTAGATGATGAGCTTTTAGTACAAGGAGCTAATGGAATTTGCATAAGGGCTGATGTGAGTTTGGCTAGTGTTGATCAAGAAAATTTAGATGCAATCGCTTTGGCAGGTGGATTTGAAGGTATGATGAATTTAAAAAACAATTCACTTATCATAAAAATCATACAAGATTTACATGCTAAGAAAAAAATCGTAGCTGCTATTTGTGCTTCACCTATGGTATTGGCAAAAGCAGGGGTGATTAATGGTGAGTTTTCTTGCTATCCTGGTTGTGAAGTGGGTATTGAAGGTATAAGAGTAAATAAAGCAGTTGTAGTAAATGAAAATGTCATCACAGCAGCTGGGCCTGCTACGGCTATTTTATTTGGTTTAGAGCTTGCTAAACATTTATGCTCAGAAGAAATTTATCAAAAACTTTATGAAGGTATGCTTGTTCCTTTAACAAAATAAACCCTCGCTGATGAGGGTTTAGCTTACATTTGTTTCATAAGCTTGGTAATTTCACCCTCATGAGGAAATCTATCTACTTCACAATTAAACAAGTCTTTTTTAGAGTAAATGATTTTACCATCTACTTCTACTATAAAATGACCGCCACCTTTTTCTATGGTAGAAATTTGTGCATCTTTGAATTCATTTTGTATTTCTTCTGCAACCCTTGCAGCTTGTGGTTTGTAATTTCAAAGATTACAATAATAAATTTTTACTTCCATTTTTTACTCCTTTTTTGAAAGTAAGCTATTATACATTTTTTATGCTTGTAAGTTTTAAATTTAAGGTTTTTTTTTATAATAATAAAAAAATACAAGGAAAAATATGAGCCAATTTACACATTTGCATTTACATACAGAATATTCTTTACTTGATGGAGCAAATAAACTCAAAGAGCTAGCTAAAACGCTAAAAGCACAAGGTGCAACAAGTGTTGCTATGACTGATCATGGAAATATGTTTGGTGCTATTGATTTTTATAAAACAATGAGAGCTGAAGGAATTAAGCCTATTATAGGGCTTGAAGCATATTTACATAATCACGATGATTTAAGTGATAAAAGTTCAAGACAGCGTTTTCATCTTTGTTTATTTGCTAAAAATGAAATTGGTTATAAAAATTTGATGTATTTGAGCTCGCAAAGTTATATACATGGCTTGTATTATTACCCAAGGATTAATAAAAAGCTTTTAGAGACTCATAGTGAGGGTTTGATTTGCTCTTCTGCGTGTTTGCAAGGTGAGGTTAATTGGCATTTAAATACCAAGAATGAAAGAAATATAAAATTTGGCGCAAAGGGTTATGAGGGTGCAAAAGAAGCAGCTTTATGGTATAAAAAGGTTTTTGGAGATGATTTTTACCTTGAAATTATGCGTCATGGTATTGATGATCAAAAATTTATTGATGATTCTATCATCAAACTTGCTAAAGAGCTTGATATAAAAATTATTGCAACTAATGATACGCATTACACTTTTAAAGAAAGAGCGGCTGCTCATGAAGTATTTATGTGTATAGCCATGGGGGTTAAGCTTGATGATCCAGGGCGTTTAAGACATGAGGTGCATGAGTTTTATGTAAAAACGCCAGAGCAAATGAGCGAGCTTTTTGCTGATATTCCTGAAGCCATTGAAAATACTCAAGAAATAGCTAATAAATGCAATTTAGAATTAAAACTAGGCGATCCAACCCCACCAAATTTTAAATTTACCCGTGAATATGCAAAAAAATATAGTTTAAATCTAGCACAAGAAGATCAAGAATTTAGCTTTGATAATGATGATATAGTTTTTGAGTATCTTTGTAAAAAAGGCTTGGAAGAAAGACTTCAATTTATCGATGAGAGTAAGCACCAAGAGTATAAAGATAGGCTTGATTTAGAAATTAGTATTATTAAAAATATGAAATTTTCAGGTTATATGTTAATCGTTCATGATTTTATCGCCGCAGCTAAGGAAAAAGATATACCAGTTGGCCCAGGGCGTGGGAGTGCAGCGGGGAGTTTAGTTTCGTATTGTTTGAAAATTACAGATTTAGATCCTATACCTTATAATCTTCTTTTTGAGAGATTTTTAAATCCTGAGCGTGTATCAATGCCCGATATTGATGTGGATTTTTGTCAAGATAGAAGAGGGGAAGTGATTGATTATGTGATCGATAAATATGGAGCTGAAAAGGTTGCACAAGTCATTACCTTTGGTAAGCTTTTAGCAAAGGGGGTAATCCGTGATGTAGCTAGGGTTTGTGATATGAGCATACCTGATGCAGATGCTTTGGCAAAATTAGTTCCTGAAGAGCTAAAAATTACTTTAGAAAAAGCCTATGAGCAAGAACCAAAAATAGCTGAATTTGTAAATTCTCATCCAAAGGGGCGCCAAGTTTGGGATTTTGCTAAGGCACTAGAGGGTTTAAATAGAAATGCAGGTATGCACGCGGCCGGAGTTGTGATATCTAATGAAGCTTTGTGGAATAAAGCTCCGCTTTTTAGACAAAGCAAAAACGATGAGCGCCATTTGGTAACCCAGTATTCTAAAGAATATCTTGAAGATGTGGATTTAATTAAATTTGACTTTTTGGGTTT
Source organism: Campylobacter lari (assembly GCF_004357905.1). Taxonomy (NCBI): domain Bacteria; kingdom Pseudomonadati; phylum Campylobacterota; class Epsilonproteobacteria; order Campylobacterales; family Campylobacteraceae; genus Campylobacter; species Campylobacter lari. Next base: position 210,029 of record NZ_SMTT01000001.1, read on the forward strand.
AAAAACCCTTACAGTAATTGATAATGCAATTAAGCTAGTGAAAAAGCGTTATGGTAAAGATGTAATTTGGGAAAAGATTGATATGAATGATCCTAAGGTTTATAAAACCATACAAAGTGGTAATACCTTGGGTATTTTCCAAATAGAATCAGGCGGTATGCAAAGTTTGAATGCTAGGTTAAAGCCTGAAAGATTTGAAGATTTAATCGCGGTTTTAGCTTTATATAGACCAGGACCACTTGATAGTGGGATGGTGGATGATTTTATCGATATTAAACATGGTAGAAAGGCTGCTACTTATGCATTTGATGATTTAAAGCCTATACTTGAAAATACTTATGGGGTTATAGTTTATCAAGAGCAGGTTATGCAAATAGTGCAAAAAATTGGTGGTTTTTCTTTGGGTGGAGCTGATAATGTGCGTCGTGCTATGGGTAAGAAAAAAAGAGAAATTTTGGACAATCTTAAAGCAGAGTATTTAGAAGGAGCTAAAAAACAAGGCTATGATGAGAAAAAGGCTGATGATTTGTTTGAGCTTATTTTGAAATTTGCTGAATATGGTTTTAATAAATCTCACTCGGCTGCCTATGCACTTATAACCTTTCAAACAGCGTATTTAAAAACTTATTATCCAAGTGAATTTATGGCTGCGCTTTTAACAAGTGAAGAAAGCAATGTGGATAAGGTCGCAAAATACATTGAAGAGATGAAAAGAATGAATATCAAGCTTTTGCCGCCAAATATCAATAAAGCTCAAAGAGAATTTAGTGCAACTAAGCTTGAAGATGGTTCTGAAGCTATTATTTATGGGCTTGGAGCGATTAAGAGTGTGGGAATTCCTGCGATAGAAAATATCATGACTATTCGCAAGGAAGAGGGCTTTAGTGATTTTGATGATTTTATAAGCTCTATTGATCCTACTAAGATTAATAAAAAAACTATAGAAAATTTAGCTAAATCAGGTGCATTTGATGAGTTTGGCTATACTAGAAAATGCTTGGTGGATAATCTTGAGCTTATTTCAGAAACAAGTAGAAAAATAGCTGAAGTTAAAAGAAATTCTACTGCTTCTCTTTTTGGAGAAGAAGAAATAGCAGCAGATATCAAAGTAGGGCTTCACGATAGCAAAGTAGAATTTGAGTTAATAGAAAAACTAGGCTATGAAAAAGAAATCTTAGGAATTTATGTATCAGGTCATCCTTTAGATAAATTTGCAAGTCAAATAGAAGGTATAGAATATTTTAAAAGTATGGATTTTGAAACACTCAAAGGCGAGGGTGAACTTTTGGTTGTAGGAAAGATTGAAGATTTTAAATCAATGATGAGTAAAAGTGGTAAAAGATATGCTAAGGCTGTGGTTTTAGACTTTTATTCTTCTTTTGATATGATTATTTTTGAAACTCAAGTAGAAAAAGTTGAAACACTTTTTAAAGAAAGCAAAGATGAAGCCTTTGCCTTTTTGCTAAGATATAAAAACAATGACAATGACTTAAGCTTTAGTTTAAATGAAATTTATACACTAGAAGAAGCAAAAGAAAATGAGCTAAAATCTTTTAGTAAGAAAAAAAGCTTTGTAAAAAAAGAAAACAAAGAAGAATTTACACAAGATCCTATGAAATTTGAAGAAAATATCATAGAACTTGACATTAATAAGCTTAGTAAAGATATGGTGTATGAAATTTATGATCTAGCTAATACAAGACATAATCCAAAAGATGCTAATAACAAAAAGCTTGTGTTAAAAGTACTTGATATGGGTAGCTGCTTGCTTTATCATACAAATTTTGTTCTCTCGCAAGAAGCTATGGATGTGATAGCTCAAAAATGTAAAACTTAAGTATTTAAATAAAAATAGGTTTGAATTTTATATGAGATTTTATATATGCAAATTTAAGTTGATAAAATTCAATGCCATTTTAAAAAATCACAAGGTTATCCTATAAAATGTCTCAAAAAAGGTTTTTATATATTTTTTAGTTAAAAATTTAATTATTTTTTTAGTAAGACAGAATTTTTAAGATAACTAAAATATATATAAAAAACCATTTTTGTTTGTCAAATATAATATATATTTATTTTTTAAAAATTTTCAATATTTCTTGTTTATATTCGCTTAATTTTAAAATTTCATAAAAATCTTTATCATAAAAAGTTCCAAGCTTTTGTATATCTACATTATGACTTGCAAATTCTATTAAAATGTCTTTTATTGGGTATTCTTTACCATCAAGGTCTAATCTATCCTTAAAATTATCTAAAAAAATAAGCAACGCAGGGGCTTTTACTCCAGTATGATATTCTATAATAGAATCTGCACGCAATAAATTATGTCTTAAAAGCTGTAAAAATCTTGATACTCTTCCCTTTGCTTCATAAGCGAGCATTTTCTGAATCGGCGCTAAGTAATACCTTCCTACTATATTTAGATCATATGGTATATTTTTTAAATCTATTTTTAATCCATGTTTAAAAAGTAAATAAATAAGATCGCTATGCACAAACATAACTAGTAGTTTTTCATCAAGCATCTCTTTAGGGTAACGCTTTATTAATTCTTGAAAGAAAAAATCAAGTGTTTCATCATCTGCATCGCAAAATCTTCTATTAGGCGTTTTGTCAAGTCTAATATTTTCAAAAAATGCAGTATCGATTTTGCTATCAAGATTATCCAAGATAAATTCTAAAATATTTTTGTTTTCTGTGCTCAATTTATGTTTTAATGCAACAAATAAACCAAAATTATTTTCTTCAGTAATTACTACTTTATAGCCTAATGTTCTAAGAAATTTAGCATATTCTAGTTTATCAAAACGCAAACAAGTATGCATCACTTTATCACTAATAGGAATATGAAAGCCTTGAGATTTTGCATTTTTTACAAGAGTACTAAAAAAATCCTCATCTGGCATTGCATTGCTTACTGTCCCTTTCGGTACATAAAAACAAAGCTGAGTGATATGTTGATACTGTTCATTTTGTAAAGGAAGTATCTTTTCTAAAATAATTTTAGCTTGTTTATAATCACGCGCCTTAACAAGTTTGCATAATAATTCATAGCTTGGATTATCCATATCAAATACTGCTTTATACCATGAAGGTGGATTGTTTTGCAAAGGGCAGTCGCTAAATATATTGTTTGATTGTTCTACTAATTCGCTTGGTAGATTCCATTCGCTTAAATCGCAGTCAAAAGATTTTGCTCCATGAAACATAGAATTGATATTTTCAGCTTTTTTTGGTTTCCATTTAGATAAATCACTTTTAAAAGACTCACAATCACAAAACATATCTTCAAAATCTTTTACATTTGTAACTTTCCACTTGCTTAAGTTTGCATTAAAATCTTTTAATCCTTTAAAAAGTCCATTCATGTATTTGATTTGGCTCACATCCCAAGACTCTATCCCGCTAAAATCTTTCCTATTTGTATGCAAATGAATGATTTCCATAGAATAACTAGCAAAAAGTTGATTTAGGTCTTTTATGTAACTTAAATCAATTTGCCCTAAAGATATAAATTCCATCTCTACTAATATTTTTAATTCAAAAAGATTAAATGGAATATAGCAAAGATTTGGATGTTTTGGTTTAAATTTACCTTTTTTATCATAAAAAGCACAACTGTGCAAAGCAGATTCTATGCTTTTACCCTTTATAATATCTTCTAAAATCTTTTTTAGCTCATAAAGACTACTTTTTTTGAGTTCTTTCCTTACACACCCGCTATAATCTTTATAACCATCATCATTATAATCAATGCAAATAAATTCACTAAATTCTATATAAATACCATCTCCTATATTTTTACCTTTGTTAGAATCTACTACAACTTTATCGATTAACTCATTTATAGCATCATCACATATTTTTAAAATGTCTTTGTTGATGCTTTTAATAGCGTCATTTTGTAATAAATTTAAAGCTTTTAAAACTTTAAAATTTTGCACAGCATCTATAAGCTCTTTAGGAGTTTTTCCTAAAATTATTGTAGTTTCTTGTGTTGAAACTTTATTTACATCTTTTTTTTCTCCATTCTCCTTGGCTTTTTTTATGGCATCGTTTAAAAGTTTGGAGCATTCATCACGATATTTACCCAATAAATCAAAGTCAGTTTTTCCATTAATTTCACAATGAGAAGAATCATATGCTGGTAAATTATATTTTTTTCTAATTTGCTCTGAAGTCATTGCTCCCGCATCTTTTAAAAGCTTTTTATTTCTAGATCCTCTTGCATTATCTAAAGGAGTTCTTGGGGTGACAAAATTCACATTAGCTCCTAGTTCAATTAAAAGCTTTGTAACCTTATAAGTTTCAGGTTCGCTTACAGCTTCAAATAAAAGAGTTTCATTGTATTCACTCTCTTGAATAAGTCGGGTTTGCATATCTACATTAGCCCCTCCTTTAATAGCTAGTTCTAATAATTCATAATTATTTTGCATAACCCAAAAATGCATAGGAGTTCTACCGGAAAATCCTTCATTATGCACTTCAAATTTAGCTCCACGATTGACTAGATATTGTATGATTTGAGAATTTGGGTTTTTAGTGCCTAGTATATATGCGTAGATTAGAGCGTTTTTATAAATATTAGGCTCGCCTTCTACTTCTTTCATTAAGATGTATTTTTCATTAGCTTCTTTGATATGTTTCATGTCGGGAAAAGCAAAATTATATTTAGGATCTTTTAAACTTAAACCATACTCATCAAATAAATAATCTAAAATAGAAAAATCATTATTATTTTCTTCACAAGCAAATGCGGCCCTTAATAAGCTTGCTGCTGGATCAAATAAAGATAGCTCATAATCTTCATTATTATGATGGTATGTAAAATGTGCCTCATAAAAGCTTTCTTTTATGGGATAATCTTTTAAAAGATTTTTAACATTTTCCAAGTCATTATTACTAATAAAATCAAATAACTGTTTTTGAATTTGCATTTTTTCTTCAAAACTCATAGCTATGATATCTTCTAATGTTTTCATTGTTTTTCCTTTAGTTTTTTTGTATTTGTTTGTTTTTGTTTAATTCTTCTTCTATATGAACAGGGTCATTTAAATTTAATCTTTTTATTACTATTTTATTAGGTGCTACTCCTTTGATATGGTGTAGATATATTTCTTTAAATATTGTCTTTATGCTTCTGTGAGCATGTCTGTGGTAGATAAAACCACTTCTTGATCCTTTATGGTTTTTATTGTCTTTATTAAATATCTCTAGATTAGTTATATTATCTATTAATTTTGTGTAATGATTGCATAAAAATAAATAATCAAGCTCATATTCTCTAGCAAGTTTTAACTCAAAGCTTATTTGTTCTGTTAAAGCTTGATCTTGAACATTTTTAACCTCTACTAAAGTAGGGTAATCATTTAGCGTTACTAAAAAATCAGGTATGGTGTGATTGAAACCTTTAGTATTAAAATTAGTATCTAGTTTTCTTTGATTGCTTAAATAGCGTGTGGATCTTTTCCCAAAAAGTAAAGAAGTGACATATTCTCCCGTATCTCCTATGAGTTTGGGTGAAATTTTTTTCTTGCTATTTTTTAATTTTTTGCATTTTTCAACTTCTTTTCTTTGCTTTTTCTCTAAATCTTCCTTAGTTTTTTTAGAAATTCCATCTGCTTTTTTAATGGTTTCAAGCTTATGTTGTGCGCTTTTTAAAAGCTCTTCTATTTGTTTTTCTTTACCACCATAAGAAGCAAAGCTTTGCTCATTTTCAAGCATACTTTTAAATTCCTTAGGGCTTTGTAAAGCAAAATGACTTGGATGTTCCACATTGGCTATTTTTCTTTGAAAAGTAAGGGTTTTTTGTTTGATATTGCTTAATTCTGAAATGACAAAGCTACTATTTAAAATAGGCACAGGATCAAAACTAGATTCTCCTTCATTGCGGATTAGTCTGGGTATAAGACACCATTTACAATTATACCGACCCTTAACAGAATTTTCATAAAATTCCTCTAAAAAATCTTTTGTTACTATTGCCACACCATTTTCTATCGGGATTTTTTTTATGCACTTGTTTATATTATCCTTACTTGTATAAACATCATAAAATACATCGTATTCATAATTTTTTCTTTTATATTCTTTAGCAGGTAAAGCATCATCTTTTAATTTATCAAATTCTTCATTGATTTTTTCATTGCTTTGAAGTTTAAGTTTTTCAATTTCTTTTTCTTCATTGATTTTTTGTATATATTCTAAAGAATTACTTTTATTGATGCGATATTCATCTTTTTTTGTTTTTTGGTTTTTATTCTTGTTTTCTTCTCCTATCATATGCTCTTCTTTAGGCAAATAAAAGGCAAGAGAATAACCACTGATGATATCCACACTTTCAAATTCTTTGATTTTAAATTTCACATCATTAAATTTCAATGAAAAATCCTTTTTTGTTCTTTACCTTATTAATCTTATTTTTTATCCTTTCTTCTTTCTTCATACATTTTAATTTGTTCTGGTTCTTCTAAGCTTGTATCGATATTGTATTCTTCAACCAATTCCTCCCAAGTCTTAGCTCCTGCTTTTTTTAAGATTTTTATGTTTTTGCTTATATCATAGGTGTTAGCTCTATCTAATGGAGTAGCAGGATCATAATATTCAATTTTCCCATCTTCAATATCACTTATACAACAATTAGCCGCATTTACATCAGCTCCATATTTGATTAGCACTTCCACACAAGCTCCTATAGGTTTCTCATCAGATTCTGCAGCTCTATGCAAAAGGGTTTCTCCTGTATTAGTAAAGCTAAATTCACTTTCTGTTTTAATAGCTCTCATATTAGGATTTGCTCCTAGTTTTAAAGCTTCTTCTAAATACTTCACTTCTTCGCCGCATAATATCCATTCATGTAAAGGAGTGCTGCCACTTTCTTCATTATAAGTTTCAAATGTGCATCCTTTTTTAAAAAAATACTCTATTACTTCTTTATTTTTTCCATCTCTATCAATATACCTACTAAGTGCATTGTATCCAAAGCACACTTCATTGGCTTTAAGTCCTAAATTTTCAAAATACTCCATCATTTCAAAACTTTTACTTTTATCATAAGCAATTCCTGCACAAGCTAAAGCGATAACAGGATCGATAATAGCTCTTTTGTTTTCACTATCCCAATAAGGTGTATAGCATTTTTCAAAAAATATTTCAGGCACAGGATAATCTTTTAAAAATTCTTTAACTTCTTCAAGTTTGTTAGCCTCTACAAGATCATAAAATTCTAAACATAAGTTTTTTACATATTTATCTACATCTTCTTCTAAAGATAATATTTCTTCTAATGTTTTCATTGTTTTTCCTTTCTTTGTAAATTGGGTTTTAATCTTTAACAAGTGATTTTAGTATTTTATAAATCTCACTTAAATCATCATGATAAAGTACATTTTTAATAAACCAATCCATAAATTCATCTTCACTTACTTCATCATAAGGTATGCCAGTATCTTCTTCAAAAGCAACTTCGTAGTTTTCTGGATCTAAATTATTATATGCACCTTCCATAAAATCATCTATATGATTTTTTACTGCTTCTAGGAGTTCTTTACTAGGTTTTGTGTCTAAAAATGCTTTGAAATCATCTAAGCTTTCTAAAATATCGGTATTAAAATCCATAATTTTTCCTATGTTGTTGGTTTTCAATTTTTTAGTGTTTTTATTTTTTCCTTTCTTTATTTAATCCAAGTGTTATTAATCCAAACTATTTCATCAATTTGTTCAGCATAAGTAGCAAATCGTAATTTAAAATTCCTAGGATTGTTTTTATTGAAAAATTTCTTAAAGAGTGGATTTGTTTCTATAAAGTCAAAGATTTTTTCACATCTTATTTGTTGCTCTTCATAGTTGATTTCTAGATTTTCCATATCATCTACTTCTTTCAAATTTGCATATTTAATAAATTCTCCATTGTTATCATTGCTTGAGTAAGATTTGTTTTGCTCAAGATACTCATCATATGATAGACTAAAAGTTATCGTTAAAACCCATCTACTTAGATTTTCATCTTTAAAAAAAGTGTAAAAATCTTTCTCAAATTTGAAACAAATATAATATTCATCTATAAATGGTCTATTGTGTGAAATATCAATATCTATAAAAAAATCTACACAATCTTTATCTGTATTTTCTAAAAAATTCACTGGTGTTAGGCAAATTTTTTTAAATTCATTATAAATTTTTAGAGCATTTAAACCATCAAAAGGTTTTAATGTATCATAAAATTCTTTAGCCATTTTGATGCTTTGCAATGAAATAAAATTTTCATTTGTTTGTTTAATGTTTTGTAATTTTTCTAGTTGTATTTGTTCTTGTATATAAAATGTTTCTAGTCCAAATTTTTCATAAGGACTTCGTGAGTAAAATTTAACTTCCTTTACACTTAGTGGAAAATGTTTATTTATAAAAGAGCTCATGCATGTAAAATTATCTTCTAAATTTGATTGATACATATCTATACAAAACATAATATAAAGTATATTATTTTTTTCACATATAAAAAGATTATTGTAAGAATTTTTATAAGAATAAACATAGTCAAAGAATTTTTTATCAAAATTAGATTTAAATTCTATATTTTCGTCAATGTTAAAATCCTCTTCTTCGCTTCTATCTATATAGGATATAATGATCTTTTTTAAATCATTTTTAAAATATTTTAAAAAACAATTACATTGAAAAAAATCAAAACTACCTATGTATTTATCAACTTTAGTATAGTTGTCTTCCAAATAGCAACAACCTTGATAAAAAATAGAATTTAAAGCTATTCCTCCATTGCCATTTTGTCTAAAATTTAAATCAAAAAGTAAAGGAAGAGAGTTTTGGTTAAACTGCTCTTTTTCTATAAAATCTAAAATATATTCTTCCTCTGTGGTATCTCCAAACATAATAGCTGATTTTAAATTTTTATTCTCTTCATTTTCTAGTATGAAAATTTGCAAATTATTATCTAAATCTAATTTAAAATCAAAATTTGCTTTTAAATTTAATATTTTCAAAGCTTTACTTAAGGAGTTAAAGCACTCATCGTCATTTTGGATAAATATAATATTTTTAATTTCTTCTGTTTTTAGATAATTTGCTAATTCTTTTAAATTTATCATTCGTCTGTATGTTAATCCATAGGTTATATTAGCTTTTAAGGCATAGCAATATTCTTTGTGTTTAATGATATTTAAGAAATTTAATATATTATCTAAATCAAAAAGAGATTCTCCTAGCATTAAATAATCAAATATTTCTTCTGCTTGACTTTCTATGCTATTGTTTGGTTTAATTTGTGTAAAACCTAGTAAGCGTATTTTTGGTTCTTGAAATTCTTTATTTGCTTTTAAAAAACCTATGGAGTTTTCATTAATGTATTGTCTATCATATACAAAAATTTCACCATCAGTATGCTGCCAATCTTTAAAATCATAATTTTGTAAAAATTCTTCTTTTTCATACGAAGATAAATCTTTTATTTGACTTAAAATATCTAAAATTTGATTTAAAGCTATAAAATTTGTATTTTTATTTAAAAATTCTTGAAAATTTGTGATTTTATTTAAATTTTTTAATTGAATTTTGATATGGTCTTTTGTGTAGTATATTTGATTTTCGTAATAATTTAAATTTTGATTAAAATTTTCAAGATTTAATTTATGCATTAAGGTATAAAATTCTTTCAAGGTTTGTAGTTTTTTTAGGTGTTTTTGAGTGATACTTACTCCACATTTTAATAAAGTCTTGAAAAAATTTTGATCTATTTTTAAGGCAAAATTTTGTTTTTGTTCATCTTCTAAATTACAATAAAAATCGTATTCTTTAGTACTAAAAATAGGTTCAAAAACACAAATATTTATATTTTTCAAAGTTTTTTTACTAACACTTTTTTGCATTAAAATTTCGATAAAATCATTGTGAATTAAATCGTGTATTTTGCTTTGTTCTAAAACATCATCTAATGCTAAAAAATTACCACAAAGTTTTCGGATAATTTTATTAAATAAAGAATTGATAGTATTTATGTGAAAATTTGTAATATTTACATTTTCATCTAAATTTAAAATTTCTTTTATGTATTTTTCTTCAATAGAATTTAAATTTATAGTATATTCGTGTTTTTGTGAAGGAGCTAACTCTTCTAAGATCTGTTTAGAAAAATCATTTCTTTTTTTAATTTTGTAAGCTTTTATGGCATTAAAATTAAATTTTTTCGCTCTTATGAGTTCTTGTTCTTTATTTTTTATCTCTTCATCATTTAAGTTTGCATCAATTCTTTCATAAGCTAAAAGTTTTGGAGGACTATAGGTATAATTTAACATAAAAAGTTCTATACATTCTTCTTTTTGCCACTCATCATATAAACATTCAATATCATCAAGTTGGTTAATACGCTCTTTTCCTTGTGTTACTTGAGATATTTGCAAAGCTATGTTTATTTTGTTAAAAATTATATAGTTAGGTAAAGATTCTATAAATTTATTTATTTCTTCGTCTTCTAATTTGTAATTTTGATTATTTTGATTATAAATTTCGCAAAGCTGTGCTTGTAAAGAATAATAAAAATTTTGCATTATCATACTTTTTTGAGCTTGCTTGAATGTCACTTTTGCACCAGCTTTTATTAAATTGAAAAAATATTCTTTAGAATTGATGTTATTAAAAGATTTAGATTGTATAAAACCTATTTGATTTTTTGTTTCTTCTTCAAGTAAAGGTTTAATTATACATGTGAAAATATCATCATCTAATTTATGATTGATAAATATATCAGTATATTTTAAAAGTTCAATCTCCAAAGCATCATCGATAAAATCTTGTGCTTTTTTTGTATCACTTAAAGAGAGTTTTTCAAATTCTTCTTGAGTGATATCTAAGACATCTCTTAAGGCTTTTTGTATAATTTTTTCTTGATAATTTTTTAAAGCTTTTTGCTCTGAATCCATTTTGCCACTTTGTTCAAATTCATCTTCATAATAATCTCTCATAGCATTCATTTGTTTTGCAAATTCAAACATATCTTGTGTATTGATTTTTAAAGATTTTGCATCTAAAGTTTGAGGAATATAAAACAACTAAATTGATCCATGAAATCTTGCATTTTAGGTGTATAGTTTTCTTCGGTTACGTCTTTGGTTTCATTTGTTGTTTCATTATCTGTTTGAGTTTGGCGGTAAAGATTAAAAAAATCATCTAGAATAAAATTTGCAATTATCTCAAAGGCAGATTCTGTTATTATGATATTTTTACCATTTTCATAAATCCAAGTAAATTTACCTCCACTTACGATAAAATTATTTTCTTGAATTTTTTCTACTTTAAAAATACTATTTTCCATTATTTTTAAAAAAGTATCAAAAAAGTTTTGATTTTTCAAATTTAATTCATAATAAAATATTTTATCTTTTTTTGTCAATGTGTAATTCAACATAAACCTTTTATAGAAGTTTTTTTGTAAATGGTATATTTTAGCTAGTATAAGTTTAAAACTAAAGCAAATGGTGCCCGAGGTCGGACTCGAACCGACACAAGGTTGCCCTTACCAGATTTTGAGTCTAGCGCGTCTACCAGTTTCACCACTCGGGCTTTTTGAAAGTTTTAAAATAATTAAATAGAATATGGGATTATACTAAAAAAAAATTAAAACAATATAAAATATTTTATATAAAAAAATTTAAATATTATTAAAATTTGGAACTTTTTTTGCTTGTAAATAATTAAAAAATTTATTTGCGGAGCAAAATAATGAGAATTAGCAATCAGTATAATTACTACACTTCTATACAAAACTACACAGATGGTCAGTCTTTGCTTAATAAATATAATTTGCAGCTACAAACAGGTCAGCTTATTCAGCATTCTTGGGAAAATGCAAATGTTTATATTAATGGCTCAAGATTAGAATATGAGATGGCAAACATAGGTCAAATAGTTCAAGGAACTCAATCTGCTATGGAGCTAGCAAAAAACACAGATACTGCCTTGAAAAATATCACAGAACTTTTAGAAAAATTTAAAACATTACTCACAAAAGCTGCAAGTGATGGTAATTCTCAAGAATCAAGAGAGGCTATAGCAAAAGAACTCAAACTTGTAAGAGATTCTATTGTAAATATTGCTAATACTAGTATCAATGGGCAATATCTCTTTGCAGGATCAAATAGTGCAAATAAACCTTTTGATAATTATGGAAATTATACTGGGAATAAAGATAATATTTTTGTAGTAAGTGGCGCTGGCACCCAAATTCCTTATAATATACCTGGATGGGATTTATTTTTTAAGCCTGATTCAAATATCAATAAAATTATTTCAACAAATGTTTCTTTTACTGATGCTCGTTATCCGGACAAAAAAGAATTTTTAACCGGAGAATCTAAATTTTCACATTTAATAGGCCAAAACTATGTTCAAAATGGAAAACTTGATCCAGATAAAAATTTTCAAGATAGCTATGATGATAAACTTCCTTTCCCGCATTCAGCTATGTATATTCAAGGTGTTAGACCTGATGGAACAAGTTTTAAAGCTACTTTAGATATAGATCCTGATGCAAAAATTGAAGATGTATTAAAAAATATTGGAAGATTATATGGAAATACAGAGGGAAATGAGGTTGTTAAGGTAGCATTAAATGATAGCGGGCAGATAGAAATAAAGAGCTTAAAAGAAGGAAGTAGCTCTTTAGATTTTCATGCTGTTGCTTTAACTCCACAGCTTCAAGATGAGCAACTTATTAAAGATTTAAAACAGGCTGCGGATGCTGAAGGTATTTCTATGGCAGAAGTAACCAATCGTATTATGCAAGCAGCGCATGGTGGAAATCTGAATGATACTAAAAGTCCCGTTACGATTGAATTAGATGGTAAACAATTTACTGTAGACTTGCACAAAACAGATTTTATTAAAAGTAACATCAATGGTGATAAAACTAATGGGGCTAGTTATGATGTGCCTTTTGAAAAAGATGGAAATACTGTTTTTGGCAATGTTTCTCAAGTGATTAAAGGTACAAGTGAATATGCTACTGATAGTACAAAGTTAAGTGAAGTTGTAGCAAATGCCAATGGAAGCATGCAAGGTCAACAACTCCAAATGGAAATCACTTCTAGAAGTGGTCAAAAATATAATGTAACTATTGATTTAGAAAATTCTACTGTAAGTTATCCTGATCCAAATAATCCGGGTCAAACCATAAGTTTTCCTATTACTCACTCTCAATATAATGAAAATACAGGTAATGCAGTGGGTATGCAAACAAGACCTGAAGATATTACTTATGGCCAGTTAAATGATATTATCGGTATGTTTGCAAGTGATAATGTTCCCACAGCAACTATTACTCCAAATGCAAACGGAACTATTAATAATAATGATTTTCAAACTATCCAACAAGATATAGCTGATTCTAAAGGTTTTGTTGAAGTTAGTATGGACTATAAAGGTCGTATAAGTATTACTGATAAATTTTCAAGTAACACTAATATAGGTCTTACTATTAAAGATTCAAATTCAAATAGCGGTTTTCCTCCAGCAGGTACTTCTGTAAATGGATCAGGTTTTGTATTTAGTGCAAACAATTCTTTAACTATTGATGATCCAAATGTTGATTTGATTAAAGACTTAGATGAGATGATAGATGCTGTTTTAAATGGCAGTATGAGGGCTGATTCAGAAGGAAGTGATCCTAGAAATACAGGTTTACAAGGGGCTTTAGAAAGAATAGATCATTTGCAAGATCATGTTAGAAAAATGCAAACAACCATAGGAGCTTACACTAATAATATAGAAGAGACAAATAAAAGAATGACTTTTTTAAATATCAATGTAGCTTCTATTAAAAGCGGTGTAACTGATGCTGATTATGGGCAAACTTATATGCAGTTTATGCAAACTATGGTATCTTATCAAGCTATGCTTTCGGCTACTTCTAAAATTTCTCAAATTAGTTTATTAAACTACTTATAATTTTTTGATATAATAGCTTTTTTCTTTATAAAGGATATATTATAAAAAAAGAAGCTATTTTTGTTATTTCTAATATTTTTATTTTTTATTTTTGCTTAAGTGCTTTGATACCCGATCAAGCTTTAGTAAGTATTATAGGGTATTCCTTGGCAAAACTTAGTTATTTTTTATTTGGATCATTGACTAAATTTTACCCTTTTGTCTTTTTTTGGTTTAATTATCTTTTGTATAAAAATAACTATAATTTTGAACTTATAGAGCGTAGATTTAGTGTGGCTGTTTTTGCTTGTATTTTTGCCTCACTTATTTTTGCTTCAGCGTTCTTGCAAGATAAAGGCTATATAGCCTCTGCTATGTTTGTAATCTTAGATGGACTTTTTGGAAAAATAGGAAGTTTAATCTTGGTGATTTTGCTTTTAGCTTTTGCTTTTAGTATTTCTTTTCCGCAAATTATCAAAGAGGTATTTAAAATAGAGCTTGATTTTGATTTTTATTTAAAACTTGAAACTTTAATTAAAAATAAAATTTTTGGCTTTTTTGGTGGCGATAAGTATGAAAATGAAACTAAAGAAGAGCAAGAAAAGCTCAAACAAGAGCTTTTAATTAAAGATAAAACAGAAGAACTTATCAAGGAAAAAGAGCTACCAAAAAAAGAAATCCAAGAGAATAAAAAATTTAATCTTGAAGATTTAAAAAATCAAGAATTAGAAGAGGTTGTGATTAGTGAAGAGGATAAAAAGCTAGGTTCAAGTTATATTCATGAGCTTTCAGAGCCTATTGCAAGTTTTGCTCAAAAAGCTAGTCAAATAAATATAAAGGAAGATGAAATGACCCCTGAAGAGTATTTATTAAAATACAAAAATAAAAGTGAAGATATTTATACTCAAACTTTAAAAAGTAAAAATTTAGATGAACCAAGCTATAAAAGACGCAATATGGATTTAAACGAAAACAAAGAAGAGGTGATAGAAGAAAATTCTTTGTTTGCCAAAGAGCTTAAAGAGCGTGAGCAAATGCTACAAAAAGCTAAATTGCTAGAAGAATATAAAGCCTTACAAAAAGAAAAAATCTTAGAAGAGCTTAATGAGGATTTTAAAAAAATTGAAGAATTAAATGCTATAGAAGCACAAAAAGAAGCTGAGTTTAAAAAAATTCAAGATAAAACTAGCTTTTTAGGGGTAAAAGAATTTAAAGATGAAGATTTTATTCCACAAAATGAAGTAAAAGAACTTGATTTTAGTGAAGATGATTTTGCCAAGCCTATTAGTATAGAAGAGCTAAGAAGTAAAAGAAACTATGAAAATCCTTTTGTAGTAGAAGAAGCACAAAATGAAGTTAAAGAAGAAAAAATTCCATTTGAGATTACCCAAGAGCCTATAATAGAAGTAATAGAAAATAAAACACACCATTCTATCACTAATGAAGTGAGTGAAAACAAAGCCTTGTTGAAAGATCTTGATTTTGGAAATTTTGAAAAACCAAAAGATTTTTCTTTACCACCCTTAGATTTTTTAACTATGCCAAAAGAAGGTAAAAGCGAGATAAATGAAGAAGAAATAGATAGAAAAATTTATGATTTATTGGAAAAATTAAGACGCTTTAAAATAGGTGGCGATGTAGTTAGAACTTACACGGGTCCTGTTGTAACTACTTTTGAATTTCGCCCAGCAGCAGATGTTAAAGTAAGTAAAATTTTATCATTACAAGATGATTTGGCTATGGCTTTAAAAGCTCAAACTATAAGAATTCAAGCTCCAATCCCAGGTAAAGATGTAGTGGGAATTGAAGTTCCAAATGAAAAAATCGATACGATTTACTTAAGAGAAATTTTAGAAAGTGAGGTATTTAAAAATTCTAGCTCACCTTTAACTATAGCTTTAGGTAAAGATATAGTAGGCGATCCTTTCATCACAGATCTTAAAAAGCTTCCTCATCTTTTAATAGCAGGAACTACAGGAAGTGGTAAAAGTGTGGGTATAAATTCTATGCTTTTATCTTTGCTTTATAGAAATTCGCCAAAAACCTTAAGACTTATGATGATAGATCCTAAAATGCTTGAATTTAGTATTTATAATGATATTCCACATTTACTTACACCGGTAATTACTGATCCTAAAAAGGCGGTAAATGCTTTATCAAATATGGTGGCTGAAATGGAACGCAGATATCGCTTGATGGCTGAAGCAAAAACTAAAAATATAGAAAATTACAATGAAAAGATCAAAGAACAAGGTGGAGAAATTTTACCATTTATTGTAGTGATTATCGATGAGTTGGCTGATTTAATGATGACAGCAGGTAAGGATGTAGAGTTTTATATAGGTCGTTTAGCACAAATGGCAAGAGCAAGCGGAATTCACTTAATCGTAGCCACACAACGCCCTTCAGTAGATGTTGTTACCGGTGTTGTAAAAGCAAATTTACCAAGTAGAATTTCTTATAAAGTAGGGCAAAAGATAGACTCTAAGGTTATTTTAGATTCTATGGGTGCTGAAAGTTTGTTAGGGCGTGGAGATTGTTTATTTACCCCTCCTGGTATGAGTGGTTTAGTGCGTTTGCACGCACCTTTTGCAAGTGAAAATGAAATCGAAAATATTGTAGAGTTTTTAAAAGCTCAACAAGTAGTAGAATATGATGAGAGCTTTTTAAAAGATGATAGTCAAGATGGAGCCTATAAAAGAAGTGAATTTGATGATGGAGATTTAGATGAACTTTATGAAGAAGCAAAGGCTGTAATCTTAGAAGATAGAAAAACTAGTATTTCTTATTTGCAAAGACGCTTAAAAATAGGCTACAACCGCGCAGCAAATATCATAGAACAACTTTCACAAACAGGTGTTTTAAGCGAACCTGATGCAAAAGGTCAAAGAGAAATTTTATAATCAATTTCTTATTGCCTTATTATGATCTTTTAAAGTAGAGGTAAAAATATGCTTATTGGTTTTTTTATCTCTTACAAAGTATAAATATTCTGTTTTAGCAGGAAAAATAGCTGCCTTAATAGCTTCAAATGAAACATTACACACAGCTTCTTTTGGTATGCCATTAAATTTATAAGTATTGTAAGAACTATTATCTGATCTTATTCTTTGTGGAGTGATTTTTTCATGAGAGTATTTTCCATAATTTAATGTCCCATCCATTTGAAGCTTCATGCCTTTTCTTAAGCGATTTCTAATCACAGATGAAACTATAGGCATTTCTTCATTACTCGCTGCTTCTTTTTGTATAATAGAAGCAATGATGATATATTCATGCCATTTTTTTTCATTGTATTCTCTAAAAATTTTATAAGAAAGTTTTTTAAATTCACTTGCAGAGTAAGCCAAAAGATATTTTACTAAAAGCTCTTCTGTAATGCCTTTTGGAATTTTATAAGTTTCGGGGAAAAGCATACCTTCTTTAAAAGGGCTTTGTTTGTAAAATTCTTGCATTAAGGTTTTGGCATTTAAATTTAACTTTGGTGCTAATTCTTCAAAGAAAATTTCAGTCGTTTCCCCAGGAATTAAAGTAATAGTTTCAAGTGCTGCTTTAGCGACGGTAAGCTTATGTAAAAATTCAGCTCTATTTAGTTCTTTTGTGCCTATATTTATCCAGCCAGATTGTGGATGGCCTAAAAAATATAAAGTATATTTGTCAATATTGCTCATTTTATAGTTATTTTTATCTAATTGCGTTATAATCTTACTAACAGAACCTTGTGGTATAAAAACTACAGAGTTTGTTTTTATAGGTAAAAGTAGATAATAAAAAATGGATAAAAGAAAAATTAAAATCAAATCACAACATATTAAAAAAATTCTTAAATTTTTAGCATTACCTATGATACTTTTCATTGTTTTGTTTGTTTACCTCAAAAATGGAATTTACATAGAAAAATTAGAAATTTCTTCTATTAATTTGGAGAAATTATATATTAAATTAGATAAAAAACTCATTTTAAATGCAAAAAAAGTTATAGTAAATTCTCAAAATCAAAACACTCAAAATGAAACTAGTGCGAGTAAAGCTGTACAACTTATCAAAGATGTAAAATATATTTATTGGTTTTTTCAAGAAATCAATATAGATGAAATTTTTGTTAATAACTATCCCGTGGAATTAATTTATAAAAATAATCTATTTTTTGTAAACAGTAAAAATCTTTTAGTAAAAGTCAATTTAAAAATTAGTGATAAAAATATACAAGCTAATATTGATAATTTTCTTTTAAAAGATCATAACCTTAGTGTAGTTGGCTCTTTAGTTATCAATCCTAAGACAAAATTTTATACTTTTAAAGGAGAAATTGATAGTGATTTTTTAAAAAGTGATGTCAAATTCTCACTTAAAAGAGAAGAAATTGCTTATGAATTAGAAAATACAAGCTCAAATAATATTTCAAAAATTTTTGATATTTTAGTGGAAAATGGAGTGCATTTGCCTTCTAATCTTGCTCTTTGGGTGGGCGGTAAGGTAAAGGCTGATTTTTATTTTATAGAGAAATTAAATGGCTTTGCAGATTTTGGAAAACATAGATATTATTTGAATGATATTAGTGCTAAAGGTTATGTAAATAACTTGAAGGTGGTTTTAGATAAAGGTATAGATCCTATCATTAGTCCTTTTGTAAGGCTTGAATTTAATAAACAAAAACTAGAATTTATCTATGATAAATTATATTTTAACAATTACAATCTCAATCAAAGTCAAATTTATATAGACAATATGCTAAATGAAAAAGCAGGAATTTATATACGCATAAAAAGTGACAATGCTAGAGCTGATTATAGAGTGAATAAAATTTTGCGTTTGTATGATATAAAATTACCATTTTTACAAAACAATGGTATTACAAAGACTGATTTAGTTTTGAAAATTCCTTTTGAACATCCTGAAAGAATTTCATATAAAGGAAATTTTGATATTGTAAATTCTAATATAAATATAAGTGACTTTAAAATCATACAAGCAAATATTGATTTACAAAAAGATAAATTAGAGATTAAAAATGCAAGCGTACAAAGTGAATTAATCAGCGGTGATTTTAATGCAAGTATTGATTTAAAGCAAAAAAAAGGTGATTTTAAGACCTTTATAACAAATTTAAAATTACCACAAGATAGCTTAAAAATGGAAAATAAATTTCTTGATTTAGATCTTAACTATGATAAAAATATCAGTTTATATAATAAAGAGCTTACTACGACTCTAAATTTTGATCAAGGTATGTCTGTTTATGTTGCTAAGCTTGCAAAGTATAAGACTTATTCTAAATTAATGCAAAAAAATAATGTGCATGATGGAGAGTTGTCATTAGACACTTTAAATTTTAAAGATTTTGATGTAGATATAAATAATACCACTTTTGAATCATTTTTACTCTATAAGGATAATAATCCTTATGAGTATGATAGTTTTAGTATAAAAATAAAGGGAGAAGATTTTAATTTAACTAGCGCAAGTGGTAGTGTTTTTGCACAAAAAGACAATGATGATATTAACATTACTTTAAATAATGTTAATTTATTATTTTCAGAACAAGATACAGAAAATACACTAGATAATCTTGAAAATTCAAATTACAATATCAGTGCTAAAAATATAGATTTGATCTTAAAAGATTTTAACAAAACTTTAGATTTTGATCAATTTAATGCTAAAATCAAAAAAGACTATATAAAAGCTTGGGCTAATAGAAATGAGTCTAAATTTGAGCTTTTGCTTAAAGAAAATCAAATGCAAATTAGAGCTTTAAAAATGGATGATGATTTTCTGAATACTTTTATGCGTCAAAATGTTTTTGAAAAAGGCGAGTTTAATCTTTATGTAGATGGTAATAGTACTGATTTTTTTAAAGGCAAATTTTTATTTAAAGATACTTATTTAAAAGATTTAAAATTTCATCAGCAACTCTTAAGTTTTATTGATACAATACCTAGTTTGATTTTATTTAAAGCCCCAACTTTTAATGAAAAAGGTTTTAGTGTAGAAAATGCTGGTATAAGTTTTAATCGCAAAAAAGATCTTTTTGAAATAGATGCGCTAAATTTTAATGGTGATAGTGCAGATATTTTAGGTCAAGCTAAAATCAATTTAAGAAGTAGTCAAGTGGATGGTTTATTAGAGCTTAGAACGCTAAAATCAGCTAGTTCGGTTATTTCTAAAGTTCCAATTATCAATCAAATTATATTAGGCAAAGACAGGCAAATTAGCACACAAATTAAACTAGGTGGAACAATTGATAATCCCGAGTTTAAAACTCAACTTATCGCACAAAGTTTGCAACTTCCTTATCATTTGATAAAAAATATTTTTGAATTACCGACAAATTTAGTTAAATAATACCACAAAGGAGCTAAGATGAAAATTACCATCATAGGAGCAGGAAATGTCGGTGCAAGCATTGCTTATGCTTTAATTTTAAGAGAATTAATAGATGAGATTATATTGATTGATATTAATAAAGACTTGCTTTTTGCTAGAGAATTAGAACTAAGTCAAAGCATAGCCGCTTTTAATTTTGATATTAAAATAACTTGTACGGATGATTATACATACTCAAAAGATTCTCAAGTGGTTATTTTTAGTGCAGGTGTAGCTAGAAAAGAAGGTCAGAGTAGAGATGAGCTTTTTGTTATTAATTCTAAAATTATGC
Organism: Campylobacter lari; assembly: GCF_004357905.1. Taxonomy (NCBI): domain Bacteria; kingdom Pseudomonadati; phylum Campylobacterota; class Epsilonproteobacteria; order Campylobacterales; family Campylobacteraceae; genus Campylobacter; species Campylobacter lari. Next base: position 230,622 of record NZ_SMTT01000001.1, read on the forward strand.
TTGAGTGTGCAAAAAATATTAAAAAATTTAACAACGATCCTTTGTTTATCATAGTAAGCAATCCTGTAGATTTTTTACTCAACGCTCTTTATGAAAGTAAATTATTTTCATTAAAAAAAATCATTGCTATGGCAGGTGTTTTAGATAATGCTAGATTTAAATACGAAGTGAGCAAAAAATTAGATATAAAAACTTCTTATATAGATACTAAGCTTATAGGTTTTCACAATGATAGTATGGTTTTGGTAAAATCTCAAAGTAAAGTGCAAAATAAAGCTTTAAGTGAAGTCTTAGATAAGCAAGATATTGTTCAAATTGAACAAGAGGTTAAAACCGGTGGTGCTAAAATTATAAAATATTTAAAAACTTCAGCCTATTTAGCTCCTGCTAGTGCTTGCGTGAGAATGATAGAGGCTTTAAAAAGTGGAGAATTTTTACCAGTATGTGTGATTTTAGATGGAGAATATGGCATAAGAGAAAAAGCTTTTGGAGTTATGGCAAGGATTAGTCTTGATGGGGTGCTTGAAACTTTAGAATTAAAATTAGACAATCAAGAACAAATTGCATTAGAAAATTCTTTTATTCAGTATAATTATAAATAATTTTTTAGGAGTTTTTTACTCCTAATGTTACTTTGTGTTATAAAATCTTATTAGTTTTATTTTATCTTTTAAATAATATTTAATCATGCTATAAATTCGCTATAATAAAAAGTTTGTTTTAAAAATAATTTTTAATAAAAAATCATTAGAAAATTACAAAAAACTAGAAAGGAATATTAATGATTGCTCCAGAGAATACACCAGTTTGGGTTGATGAAGCAAGATGTAAGGCTTGTAATATCTGTGTTAGCTATTGTCCAGCCGGAGTTTTAGCAATGAGAGATGAAATCAGTGCAGTTTTAGGACAGATGATAGAAGTGGTTCATCCTGATTCTTGTATAGGCTGTAGTGAATGTGAAAGTCACTGTCCTGATTTTGCGATTTTTGTTGCCAAAAGAGATGAATTTAAATTTGCAAAGCTTACGCCAGAAGCCAAAGAAAGAGCACAAGCTGTCAAAGAAAATAAATACAAAAAACTAAATGCATAGGAAAACAAAATGAGAGAAGTTATATCAACAGGTAATGTTTTAGTAGCCAAAGCTGCGATTGATTGTGGCTGTAAATTTTTTGGTGGTTATCCAATTACCCCAAGTTCTGAAATAGCACATGAACTAAGCCATATGTTACCAAAAAATGATGGTACTTTTATACAGATGGAAGATGAAATTTCGGGTATTAGCGTGGCCTTAGGTGCTTCTATGAGTGGAGTAAAATCCATGACAGCAAGCAGCGGACCGGGAATTTCTTTAAAAGCCGAACAAATTGGTTTGGGTTTTATAGCTGAAATTCCACTAGTAATTGTAAATGTTATGAGAGGTGGTCCTTCAACTGGTCTTCCAACAAGGGTTGCGCAAGGTGATTTATTTCAAGCAAAAGCTCCAACACATGGAGATTATGCAAGTATAGCTTTAGCTCCTGCTTCATTAGAGGAAGCTTACACTGAAACTATTAGAGCTTTTAATTTAGCTGAAAAATACATGACTCCAGTATTTTTGCTTTTAGATGAAACCATAGGACACATGAATGGTAAGGCAAAATTACCTGATTTAGAAGAATTAGAAATTATCAACCGCAAAAAATTTATGGGCGATAAAAAAGATTACAAACCTTATGCAGCAGGTGAAAATGAAGCTGCCACACTAAATCCTTTCTTTGAAGGTTATCGTTATCATATCACAGGACTTCATCATGGAGACATAGGCTTTCCAACAGAAGATGGAGCAATAGTAGATAAAAATATGAAAAGATTGTTTGGTAAGATTAAAAATAATACCGATGAAATTTGCACTTATGAAGAGTTTATGTGTGATGATGCGCAGTTTTTAATCATTGCTTATGGAAGCGTTGCAAGATCTGCTAAAGAAGCTATCTTAAGACTTAGAGAAGAGGGTTTAAAAGTAGGGCTTTTTAGACCTATTACGCTTTATCCAGTAGCTGAGAAAAAAATAGCTCAAGTGGTATCTAAATTTGAAAAAGTTATGGTAAGTGAGCTTAATATGGGGCAATATTTAGAAGAAATTCAAAGAGTAAGCAAAAGAGATGATTTTATTAGCTTGCACCGTGCAAATGGTCGCCCTATAACCCCAAGTGAAATTATTGCTAAAGTAAAGGAGAATATATAAAATGGCTTTTAATTACGATGAATATTTAAGAGTAGATAAACTTCCAACACAATGGTGCTGGGGTTGTGGGGATGGTGTTGTTTTAAAAGCTATTATTAGAGCTATTCAAAAACTTGGCTGGAATATGGATGATGTTTGTTTAGTTTCTGGTATAGGTTGTAGTGGTAGAATGAGTTCTTATGTAAATTGCAATACAGTCCATACTACCCATGGTAGAGCTATTGCTTATGCAACAGGGATTAAGCTAGCAAATCCTAAAAAACATGTAATCGTAGTAAGCGGAGATGGCGATACTTTAGCAATTGGTGGAAATCATACCATCCATGGATGTAGAAGAAATATAGATTTAACTCATATTTTAATCAATAATTTTATTTATGGTCTTACAAATTCACAAACTTCACCAACTACCCCACAAGGCTTTTACACTGTTACAGCTCAAGCAGGTAATATAGACCCAAATTTTGATGCTTGTGAGCTTACTAAAGCCGCTGGGGCTTCTTTTGTAGCAAGAACAAATGTTATAGAGGCAAATAAGCTTGAAAATATCATTTTTAAAGCTTTATCTCACAAAGGTTATAGTTTTGTAGATGTATTTTCAAACTGCCATATTAACCTAGGTAGAAAAAACAAAATGGGCGAAGCTGTAAGCATGCTTGATTGGATTAAAAATCGTTGTGTTGAAAAGTCTAAATTTGAACAATTAGACTACGAACAAAGAGCGGATAAATTTCCTACAGGAATTTTACACCAAGATGAAAGCAAAGCAGAATATTGTGAAGCTTATGAGGAAGTTAGAAGAGCCTTGAAAGAAAAAAGAATGGTTGATTTGGGAGTATTAAAATGAAATATCAATTAAGATTTTGTGGTGAAGGTGGACAAGGGGTTATCACTGCAGGTGAAATTCTAGCTAAAGCCGCCATTAAAGAAGGGCGTAATGCTTTTAAAGCTTCTACTTATACTTCTCAAGTTAGAGGTGGACCAACTAAGGTTGATATTATCGTTGATGAAAATGAAATCTTTTTTCCTTATGCAGTAGAAGGTGAAGTTAGTTTTATGCTTTCAACTGCTGATAAAGGTTATCATAGTTTCAAAGATGGTGTTTGTGATGGTGGTGTTATAGTTATAGAGCCAAATTTAGTTCATCCAAGTAAAGAAGATTATGCAAGATGGAAAATTTTTGAAATTCCTATTATTACTATAGCTAAAGAAGAAGTAGGGAATGTAGCTACTCAATCAGTCGTTGCTTTAGCTATAGCTGCTTATATGAGTAAATGTATTGATATTGATGCATTAAAACAAACTATGCTTGATATGGTACCTGCAAAAACTAAAGAGGCAAATGCAAAAGCTTTTGATTTAGGTATAGAATACGCTAAAAAAGCACAAGTAGTTTCTTGATTTTCAAGAAACTCTTTCTTGTAAAATAATATTTATTAAATTATCGTTATAATATTTTCCATTTTAAGCAAAAAGGTAAAATAATGAAAGAGCTAAATGGCTCGCAAATGATTTGTGAAGCATTAAAAGAAGAAAATGTTAAAGTAGTTTTTGGTTATCCTGGTGGTGCGGCTTTAAATATTTATGATGAAATTTACAAACAAACTCATTTTAAACACATTTTAGTCAGACACGAGCAAGCGGCCTTACATAGCGCTGATGCTTATGCTAGAATGAGTGGTAAAGTTGGTGTGGCAGTAGTTACAAGTGGACCTGGTTTTACTAATACAGTTACAGGTTTAGCTACTGCTTATAGTGATTCTATACCTTTGGTTTTAATTTCAGCTCAAGTTGCAAATTCTTTAATAGGAACAGATGCTTTTCAAGAAATCGATGCTATAGGTATTTCAAGACCTTGTGTAAAGCATAATTATTTAGTAAAAAATATCGAAGAATTACCTAAAATTTTAAAAGAAGCTTTTTATATTGCTACAACAGGTAGAAAAGGGCCTGTGCATATTGATATACCTAAAGATGTTACTGCTGCTATGGGTATATGGCATTATCCTAAAGAAATTTCTATGAAAACTTACAAGCCAACCTATAAAGGAAATATCAAGCAAATTAAAAAATTAGTAAGCTTGATTAAAAATGCTCAAAAACCTTTATTTTACCTAGGTGGAGGTTGTATAGCTTCTAATGCTAGTGACGAATTAAGAGAATTAATTCATTTTTGTCAAATTCCTGCAGTTGAAACTTTAATGGCTCTAGGGGCTTTAAGAAGTGATGATGAGCTTAATTTAAAAATGGCAGGTATGCACGGAAGTTATTGTGCAAATATCGCTTTAAGTGAGTGTGATTTACTCATTGCTGTGGGTGCTAGATTTGATGATAGGATTACTGGTAAAACAAGTGAGTTTGCCAAGGGTGCAAAAATCGTTCATATTGATATAGATCCAAGCTCTATTTCTAAAATTATCGAAGCGCATTTTCCTATAGTTGGGGATATTAAAAGTGTTATTTTAGATACCTTAGAAGAATTAAAAAAAGAAAGTTTTGACAACACAAAATACCAAGAATGGTTTAAAACTTTACAAAACTATCAACAATTATATCCTTTAATCTATGAAGATAATGATGAAGTTTTAAAACCTCAATGGGTTATAGAAGAATGTGCTAGATTAGCTCCTGATGCAAGGATAATTACTGATGTGGGGCAACATCAAATGTGGGTAGCGCAATTTTATCCTTTTAATTATGCAAGACAACTTGCAACAAGCGGTGGGCAAGGAACTATGGGGTATTCTTTACCGGCCGCACTTGGGGCTAAATTAGCTGTAGATGAAGAAGTTGTAATAAATTTTGTAGGCGATGGTTCTTTTTTAATGAATATACAAGAGCTAATGACAGCAAGTGCTTATGGAATCAAAGTGATTAATATTATTTTAAATAATTCTTTTTTAGGTATGGTAAGACAATGGCAAAGTATGTTTTATAAAGAAAGATTTTCTAATACAGATCTAACAAGTCAACCTGATTTTGTTACTATTGCTAAAGGTTTTCATTGTGAGGGTTATAATGTTTTTAATAAAGAAGAATTTCAAAAAGCTTTTAAAGCAGCCTTAGAATCTAAAAAAACTTGTGTTTTAAATGTAGCTATAGATCGTTATGAAGATGTATTACCTATGGTACCTGCGGGCGGAGCTATTTATAATATGATTTTACCTAGCTATAAAAACAAGGATAAAAAATGAAAAGAAGAGTAATTTCTGTCATTGTATTAAATGAGCATGGGGTATTATCACGCGTTGTCGGGCTTTTTTCAGGACGTGGTTATAATATAGAATCTCTTACGGTTGCTCCACTTGATGATAAAGAATTCTCAAGGATAAATATCGTTACTTTAGGCGATGAAAAAGTTTTTGAGCAAATCATAAAACAACTTCATAAACTCATACCTACTTATAAGGTAATTGATTCTAGTGATTTTATAGAAAAAGAAACAGCTTTGGTAAAGATTGCTTTAAATGAAAATTTTGCAGGTTTAGATGCCATATTAAAAGCTTATAATGGCAGTGTGACTTATAGTGATGATGAGTTTATTATAGTAATGGCAAGTGATGATGCAAAAAATATCGATAACTTTTTAAAAACTATGAAAAAGTATAATCCTATTAGTGTAGTTAGAAGTGGTTCTATTTTAATGGAGGTAAAATGAAAATTAGTGAAATTGCTAAATTTTTAGGCATAGAATATTGCGGAGATGATATAGAAATTACAGCTTTAAATTCATTAAATAATGCAAGTTTTACTGAACTTAGTTATTGCGATGGAGAAAAAAACTCTAAAAAAATTGCAAGTAGTGGAGCTGGGGCTATATTAGTCTCAAAAGAATTCGAAAATTTAGTTTCAAAAGATTGTGTTAAATTAGTTGTTGATAATCCACATTTATCTTTTGCGCTTTTAAGTAAGCTTTTTGCTAAACCTTTAATTTCTAGTGAAAAGAAAAATTCTAAAATTGCTAAAAGTGCTAAGATTATGCCAAATGTTTATATTGGAGAAAATGTCCAAATAGCTGATCATGTAGTGATAATGGCAGGAGCTTATATAGGCGATAATGTAAGTATAGGTGAATATACTACAATCCATCCAAATGTTGTGATTTATAATGACACTAAAATAGGTAAAAAATGTCATTTGCTAGCAAATTGTGTAATAGGTAGTGATGGCTTTGGTTATGCGCATACAAAAAATGGCGAGCATTATAAGATTTATCATAATGGGAATGTTATTTTAGAAGATTTTGTGGAAGTTGGAGCTTGCACGACTATTGATAGAGCGGTTTTTGAAAGCACTATCATAAAGCAAGGTACAAAGATTGATAATCTTGTTCAAGTAGGACATAATTGTGAAGTAGGGGAGAATTGTCTTATAGTAGCTCAAAGTGGAATTTCAGGCTCAAGTATTTTGGGTAAAAATGTCATCATGGGTGGACAAAGCGCTACAAGCGGACATTTAGAAATAGGGGATTTTGCTACCATAGCCGCAAGAGGTGGGGTCACTAAAAATTTAGAAGGTGCTAGGGTTTATGGCGGTTTTCCTATCATGCTTCAAAAAGATTGGTTAAAATTTCAAGCAAAAATTATCACAGCTTTTAGGGATAAACATGAGTAAAAAAATATTTAAAACTATAGAATTACATGGCAGTAAAAGTGGAGAAATAAGCCTTTGTAATCTTTCTAATCCTTATGGTATAGGAAGTAATGATGTCTTAAGTATAGGTGTGGCTTTGAAAAAAGAAAATGGAATAGATTGGAAAGTTCATATTCCTTATGAAAATTTAAAAGATCTTATCCATGCACTTCAAGAAATAGAAAAAAGCAAAGCCTAGTTTAAAAACTAGGCGTATTTAAATCCCTTTTTCTTCCTGCGCTAATAATTAAAATAAAATTAAGTACAATCAAAACATACACAAAAGTTGGTATAGGAAAAGCGTCACCATTTGCATAAGAATGGAGCCCAGAAAGATAAAAATTCACTCCAAAATAAGTCATTAATATACTATAAAAGGCTAAAACACTAGCACTTGCAAAAACAAAAATAAAATAAGTTTTAAAAATAAATCTTAAGTGCAATACTATAGTATAAACTACAATAGAAATCAAAGCCCAAGTTTCTTTTGGATCCCAACCCCAATATCTTCCCCAGCTTTCATTAGCCCAAACTCCGCCTAAAAAATTTCCTATTGTAAGCATTGCAAGTCCTATTATCATAGACATTTCATTAACGCAGTGTAATTTAATGATGTTTAAATCTATATTTTTATTTTTACCCCTTAAAGCAAAAAGAATTAAACTCAAAATCCCTATAATAAAACAAAGTGCTAAAAATCCATAACTTGCTGTTATAATAGAAACATGAATATTAAGCCAATATGATTTTAAAACAGGTACTAAATTTCCAATTTGAGGATCCATAAAGCCAAGATGAGCTACAAAAAGCGAAATGCCTGCTAAAAAACTCGCACCACATAAAGCCAAGAGTGATTTTCTAAAAAATATCACAGCACTCATCACACAAGCAAAAGCTATATAAATCATGCTTTCATAAGCATTACTCCAAGGAGCATGCCCGCCTACATACCAACGAATGATTAAAGCTAGTGCATGTATGATTACACATATACTTAAAATGATGTAAAAAAATCTATATACAAAGGCAGATAAAGAAATATTTTTTAATATAGTATAAAAACTTAAAAGGAAAAACACTAATGCAAAGCTAATATAAACAAAAGTTAGATTATCAAAGATATTATAATGATTAAGCAGTATTTCAAGATCTAATCTTTCTTTTGGCGGTAAAACACTACTTCCATAATGATTTTGAAAATCTTTTAAAGATTGTAAAATTTCATTCGCATCTTGCCATTGATTATTTTCAACACCATTGCGAACTTGTAAAAAATAGCTAACTAAAAGCATTTGTAAACGCTCTACATCTTCTTTTGCAAAAGGTAAAATTTGCACCGGAGAATACCACTTTAAACTTTGCTCATTAATATCAGGAAAAATAGTTAAAGCTTGACCGCTATAAATATAATATGCATGATTTATTTTTTCATCTAAGGCTAGTAAATCTTTATCAAAGCTAGTTCTTAATGAAGGCTTTTTGCGGTTAGCTTCTTCAATATAATTACTCAGTTTATATACCCCATTATCAAACACATCATCAAATGCTATGTATTTTTCATTTATATCTGTGCCTATTAATTCTCTTAGTTTGCTTGTTTTGGTAGCTATCATTTTGATTTTTCTAAATTCTTTAGGATAAATCATCATTGCTAGAAAAATTTGATCATAGTGAAGATTTAAAAAATTTTCTTTTTGAGTGATTTTATAAATAAATTCCATTGCCAAAGTATCTAAAGGTTTGATTCTACCATTATGATCTTGTACAAGTAATTTTGCAAAATTTAAAGAATGCTCATAGGAATTTTTTTGTAAATTTGAGATTAAATTTAAAATTTCACTTTTATTTTCTTGTGTAAAAAGCGGAGTTTGTAAATTTGCAAAAAGCAAAATAAACAATATAAAACTTTGACCTTTTTTTAAATAAATGCTTAAATGATGAAATCTTGAGTTTTTGTCAAATAAAACCCATAAAAATCCTAAAATCAATAAAGTATAACCTATATAAGTAGGGATTTTACCAGGATCTTTATTAACTGAAAGTATAGTGCCTTGCTCATCTTGATCATAAGAGCTTTGAAAAAATCTATATCCACCATAATCAAGAACATTATTCATAAAAATATCATAATCTAGACTAATATTATTTTGCTCATCTATGATTTGAATTTTTGAAGTGTAAGAAGATGGACTCATAGAGCCTAAATAACGCTCTAGTATAAAATCTTTTAAGTGTAATGCAAAAGGAAGCTTAATTTCTCTTGGTCCCCAATTGATAGTAAAATTTTTTCCCTGTAAGTTAAAATGCACTGCTTGTTTTTTTGTAAAATTTGGATTTAAGATTATTTGTGTATTTGCTTTTTGATAATTAATATTTAATTTTAAGCTAGCAGGTGTGATAGAATCTTTTTGTGGAGTGTATTTGATAGAGCTTATGATTAATTTTTCACCATTTAAGTCAATAGTTTTTTCAAAATGCTTTTGAGTTAGCGTGGTAAAGCTAATAGGAAATTCAAAACTAGCATTAGCATCAAAATCAGTAATTTTTATAAATTCTTCCCTAGTAACTATGGTGTTAGAGCTTTGATTTTCTCTTATATGCATTCCACCTTCTAAGCCAAAATATCTAGTAAGTCCAGCACCGATTAAAATCACTATAAAAGATAAATGCAAAAGCAAGATAGAGTATTTTTTCTTTTGAAAAAGCTTGTTGTGAAATATCACTCCGATTAAATTTAAACCTAGTAATAAATGCAACATATCAAACCAAGCATTATTATAAATTAAAGCTTTAGCTGCACTAATACCAAAATCATTTTCTATAAAGGTTGCCACAGCACAAGCTATGGCATATATACTCATTAGTAAAAAACTCATTGCAAAAGAAAAAAAATACTGCATTTTTAACCTTTAAATATTATTTTCTTTATAAAAATGTATGAGTTTTTGTGCTATGGTTGCTTCGTCTAAATTTTGATTTTCTTTTTGATTTAAAAACTCCATTGTAGCGCTTAGTCTTTTTGCGCTAATAAAACCAGGATAATTTAGCAAAGTTTGGCTGTTTTTGTTTAAAATTACAATAGTAGGGGTGGCTACTATATCATAAATACTAGAAAGTTCAGCTGTACTTAAGTCACTTTTATGGTTTTTATAAAATGTATGAATTTTTTTATAGCTTATATTTATATAATATGAGCTGTATTTGTCTTTTATAAGTTCTTGTATTTTTTTATCATTTTTAATTTCTTCTTTTAATTTATCACAATAAAGGCAGTGATTTGCGCTGAAAATGATTAAAATGTTTTTATCATCACTTTTTATATTTGTATTATCTTTAAATAAATAGGCTATTTCTTCATAAGATTTTTTATCTAAATCATTTGCTTTTTGCAAATTTTCTTTAGAAAATTGTGTACCGCTTGAGATTAAATTAGAATCAAGTTTTTCTTCATTAGAACAAGCTATAAAAAAAATACTTAAAAAACTAAGTGAGAGTATTGTTTTAAACATTTAAAATCCTTGAAAAAATTAGAAAAAGTCCTTATTCGCTATTATAGCGAATAAGGTTATAAGATAGTGTTAAAGAAAGTATAAAGCATTAAAAATAAAAATACTAAGCCAGTGATTAGCATTGCAAATCCTGCAAGTTTAGCTAGCCATTGATATGCTTTGAAGTTACTTTTATTTTCATATAAAGTGCTTAATTTTCCACTTTCTTTTAAGCGTTTATACCATACGCTTCTTTCTTGTTTAATCTCTTCTTCACTAATACTTCCTGAAAAAATCACCATATCCATAGGGAAGCGATCTGCTCTAAAATGCGTATTAAAGAAGTGAATTGCAAAAATAAATCCTGTAGCAAGTAAAGCTTCATCAGAGTGAAGTAGGGTTGCTAAGTTGATTGCTTCACCTGGTAAAAATTTACCAAAGAAAGCAGGAAACCATAAAATAAGCCCTGAAATACCAATGATAAACATACCCCAAAATACTGCTAGATAGTCAAATTTTTCCCAATAAGTCCAGCGGTCAAATTGCGGTCTTGGTCCAAAACCAAAGAACCATTTAAAATGATCTTTCATATCTTTAAAATCTTGCCAATTTGGCATTAAAGAATCAGGTCCAAAAGTAGCTTTTAAAACTTTCATAAAGCTTATTTTGCCAGTTATTGGATCCCTTGCTACATCACGGCGTTTCCAATTTACGATGATGATTTCTCCAATGTGAGAGAAAAATACTGCAAACATTACTATGGCTGAAATATGATGTATGGTTGCAGCGTTAATGATATCTCCACCCATTAAATCAATCATAGGTTTAGCCCATGCTGAATCATAGAATTTTTGCGGTAAGCCTGAGAATGCAAGACCCAAAAAGCTAACTGCCATAAAAAAATGCTGAATTCTATGGAAAGTGCTAAATCTTCTTACTCTTACTTTATCTTCATGTGCTGCTTTTCTTGCTTCTTTCCATTCTTTAGGATATTTTATACGCATAGCAATTAAACGCAAGCACCAAAGTATAGTATGGGCTCCAAAGAAAACAAATACAGAAATGACCAAAATAGTCATGAATATATAAGCACCATGTAATCCAGGATATTTTTCGCCATCACTGTGATCAGCATGTGCCATCCAATTTGCGAAATTTTCATTTGCATTTGGGTGGCATGATTTACAAGTTTGAACACGGTTAATTGGCGAGAGAGTTGAGCTTCTTTCGCTTGATTTTAAAATATTATGTTTTCCATGACAATCAGAACAAGTAGCAACACTTGGAGTTTCACCTGGAGTGCTTAAAAACATACCTTTACCATGAAAAGTCATATGAAAAGTTGCACTTTTTTGTTTATGACATTGTGTGCATTTTTGATCAACTAATTGTTTTTGTGAATAAATTCCTGAATGTTTTGGGGTAATATGAATAGAGTGACAAGTCGCACAAGATGGTTTTTCTTTTTTCTTTTGCATATCTTGAGCGGGTAAGAACTCTTGCACCCCATGAGCGCTTTTTGCTAAAGCATTGCTTGCTTTTTCATGACAAGTTGCACATTTTTGATTGATTAGGTTTTTATTTGCTGCAATATCAGCTCTAATGCCTTTACCTTTTTGAGCATGACAATCACGACAAGATGGGGTGTTGCTAAATTTAAATCTTGAGTGGATAGTGTCTTTAAATTCGATAATTTCTTTAGCTTTTTCCCATTTAACTGTGTCTATTTTTTCAACTTTTCTACCTGAAGTTACCCATGATTCTATACCATCAAGCATTACAACAGAGTTCTTATAGCCAAGTTCTATAGCAACTGCAGCTGCTTGAGAAGCTTCAAATCTAAAACGATTTAAACCATAAAATACTAAATTTGCATTTTTATTATTAGGTAATAAATTTTGCCAATTTTCCACATAGGTTGATATGGAATTAGGTATATAACCATTAGCTTGTCTATCTTGCTCTGAATTGACATCAAAAAAATAAGTATTGTTTTGATCTAGCATTTCTTGAGCTTGTGCTAAGCTAATGCTTTTTACACCTTCTATTGAGCCTATTTCTCCATTAGCTTCAGCAAAAATAAATCCTGATGGCATAAAAAGAGTAAAAAGCACAATAAAAAGTCGAGTAATTAAATTTTTCAAGACTAGCTCCTTATTTTAAGGAAGAATTTTTCATTCTTCCTTTGTTTTTATTTACCATTTAGGATATTTTGTGCTTCTTGGATATAAATTAAAGCTTCTTCTATGATTTTCTTAGAATAAGCAGGTCCATGAACACCCCAAGAACCATCTTTTTCTAGTCTATCAGCTATGGCTTGAGCTTGATTAGTTAGGCTTAATACTTTTGATTTTTGCTCTATTGAAAGTTTATTTTTTTCAGCAAAAGTTTTATCAATATTTGCTATGCCTTTTCTAATTTTCTCATATCCTTCTTTAACAGGGTTTTGCCACTGCATTACTTTATCATAAATCATTTCTTGATTGCTAAAGTGAAGTTTTTCAGGTAAGGTTGATTGTACAGGACTATGACAACCACTTGCACCAGGACCCATTAGATTAATATCACTAAAACTAGTTCTACCACAACTCCACATTAAATCAAGGAAAAATCTACCTTCATCATCTCTAGCTATGGTCCAGCCACCAACTTTAGGCGATCTTTCTTTGCCTTCTGGTGGATTAAGTGTTTTTGCGGTTTTATCTACTTTGATATTCCAAATATGTGAAGCTCTAACATTATCAAATCCACCTTTATCAGGGTTTTGAACTGCTCCAAAGTTTTCACAACTCATCATATTTGGCATGTGACAAGCTGTACAGTTATCTTTTGCGTGAATTCCGCCTTTTTTGAAAAAGCTTGCTTGGGTTTCATGACAATCTTTGCAAGTTTTTTTAAGTTTTGTTTTAGTATAACCGCTTTTCCAATCATTAAAAGTTACTTCATGCGGATCATGACAAGTATTACATCTCATACCCTTATCGTAGTGTGCTGAAGAATACATTTGAGCACCTTCTGTTCCACACGCAGGACAACTTGATTTAAAATATGCGTTGAAAGGTTTTCTAGGATTGATTTTAGCATCGGTTTCATTGTATGAAAATCTTTGATGACATCTTTCACAATTTGATGGCATACCCGCACCTCTTGCTCCATAAAGATGTGCTCCAGCCCCATGGCATTCCTCGCAAGTAATACCTTTTGAGATGGTATGTTTTTGAAGTTCTTTTGGATTACCTAGTGCTTTGTAAAATTCTTCCTTGCTTTTAAAGTCAAATTTAAAAGTATGACAGGTTTCACAATACGCAGTAGCAGGTTGGAAAACCGCTTTTTCTTTATAGGTTGCAGCATAAGAGTTTGTTCCCCATACTTGAGAGCCATTTCCTCCAAAATCTTCCATTTTAGTAGGAAAACCAGGTGCAAATGCAGCTATTTTTTGTGCCATTTCAGGGGTTAAAAACTCACTCCAAAGTCTTGAAAATTGATTACCTCCAGCGGTTAATTTACCACTTAAATCACTCAAATTTCCATCTTCAACATGGTAAGTTCCACGCACAAGCCATCTATCTATAAAACCATATTTTGTTCTTGGTGTTCCAATGAGAGCATAAACATCATTTGGATAAATTCCATCGGGTAAAATAGTAGCTTGAGAATTATACATAGGTTTTTTCAAACCTTCAGCTCCACCAACTTCTTCCATTTCATGTGGAAAACGCACGGTTTTTGCATGACGAGAGCGCTCCCAAGAAGCATATTGAGCAGGATGACATTCGCCACATTTTTTTGGACCCACAAATTTGTTTGGAAAATCCAAAAAAGATTCATAAGGCAAACGATAGGTAATAGAGGCTTGTTTTAAATCATGCTCGGCAGCAAATTTAGCTCCATTTTGATTTACAACCCAATTTTCAGTTCTATCACTATGGGTAAATTTACCCACCAAACGCCCTTCTTTTTCATATTTAAAAATAGGGTGATTTTTATAAAGATAATCAAAAAATGCATCTTCTTGAGCCACATAACCATCAAGGGTTCTAGGCTCTGAAGAAGCAAAAGCTTGTGTAGTCAAACTAATGCCCAATGCTAAACAAGCATAAGTGGCGACTTTAGCTAGTTTATGTTTCATAACTTCCCTTTCATGTAGTTTTGTTAAAAGATAAAAACACTCTTATTTATTATCTATTAACTTTTAAAACATAATTTTGACTATTTTTTAATAAAAATTAACTTAAAAATATAATTTATTAACTTTTTATTAATTTAAATAATAAAAATTATCATATAGAAAAAGAAGTTATTTGCTAAATATTAAATTCTACTAATAGTCCCTACTACCTTACCTACAATTAAAAAGTCTCCATTTTGATAATGAACATCCGCATAACTTAGGTTAAAAGAGTGTAAATAAACTCCGCCTTTATTGCTTTTAAAAATTTGTTTGATAAATAAACCATCTCTAGTATTTACTGCAAAAACTCCACCTTCTTTAAAGCTTTTACTTTTATCTACTAAACACAAAGAATCATCTTTGATTTCAGGCTCCATGCTATCGCCTATACATGGGATGATATCACAATCTTTTGAGCCAAAAAAATCACTTAGTTTTTCATCTATAATCACTTCTGAAAAACTCACATTATCATTTAAAGCTCCACCTCCCATAGAAGCATTAACATCATAATATTTTAAGACATTATAGTTTAGATCAAGTGTTGGAGTATTGCTCTCAAGGGAATCTTCATAAAAAAATGCATTGATGTTGATATTTCTTTCATTTAAAAAATGAAGTATTTGTTTATAAGGTATGGAATTTCTAAATTTCATACTATAAAAGGTATCAGGATTGATATTTAGCATTTTGGCTACATCAGAATCTTTGGCATTTTTTATGCCTTCTTTTTGGAGTATAAATTTAAGTTTATCAGTAATTTCATTCATTTGCATAAAAATCCTTTTAAATAAAAAGTATTTTAGCAAATTTACTTTTATTTTGCAAGAATTCTTTTAAATTAAAAGATATTTAGCTTCCAAATTTAATGGAAGCTAAAAAATTATTTATTTACTAAGCTTTTGATATATTGATCTACCATGTATAAGCCATTGCCATTATCGCTTATGAGTTTGATTTTATCTACTATACCTCTAAAAAGCGCTTCTTCTTCGTGCTGTTCGCTTACATACCATTGTAGAAAATTAAAAGTAGAATAATCTTTACTTGAAAGCATAAAATCTACAAGATTATTAATAGAAGCAGTGATACTTTGCTCATGCTCGAAAGTTTTTTCAAATACATCAAGCAATGATTTAAAATCACTATCAGGCTTTTTAACTTCTTTTAACTCTACTTTAGAATCAGTTTCATTTAAATAAGTGATGAGTTTTCTAGCATGATCACTTTCTTCTCTTGCATGCTCAAATAAAAACGCACCCGCGCCATCAAAACTATGCTCATAGCACCATGAACTCATACTCAAATACAAATTTGCTGCATACATTTCTTTATTAATTTGCTCATTTAATAAAGCTACTACTTCTTTTGAAAGCATTTTCTCTCCTTTAAGTGTTATTGCTTTATTATATTAATATAGTTTTATTAAAAAGATATTAATAATAAAAAAATTATTTTGTATTTTTTATACTAAAAGAAAAAACACTGCCTTTTTGTGGGTTAGATTGAATTTTTAAAGAACTTTTGTGTAAAGTGAGTATTTTTTTAACTAAAAACAATCCTAGTCCAAAAGAATTGTTTTGGCTAGTATTGATTTTATAAAATTTTTTTGTGATTAATTTTAAGTATTTTTCCTCTATGCCTATGCCTTGATCTTGTATAGTAAATTCTTGGTTTTTAACTTCAATAAAAATATCTTTTTGACTATATTTTAGTGCATTGCTAATGAGATTAATAATAACTTGCTCAATGAGAAAAGAATCTGCTTTTATGAAAGTTTGCTCTCCTTGAATTTTAATCCTGCTTTCATTAAAATTTTCAACAATATTTTTACTTAAAGCATATAAATCAAAATTTTCTTTATTTAAAGATGTGATATTTAAATTAAAAACAAAATTTAGTTTGTGTGTTAGTTGGTTGATTTTTACGCTTTGCTTGTGAATTTTTTCAAGCATAAATTTTTTCATAGTTTCATCATTATGTTCTTTTTCTAAAGATTGCAAACTTAAATTTATAACACTTAAAGGATTTTTTAACTCATGTGAAATAGCACTGATTAAATTTGAAAGTTGAGTGTTTTTCATTTTAATTTTTTTGGCTTGTTTTTTATTTTGTAATTCTTTCTCATAAAATAATTTTTTTATTTTTAATAATCTTAAATTTAAAGAATTTAAATCATAAAAAAAGTTCTTTGTAAAATGAAATTCTGATTGACTCTTTATATTTTTAATAAACAAAAGTAATTCTTGAAAGTATTTTTTAAAAAAGTTAAATATAAAAATATATATTGCAGTTAATACTGCTAAAAAAAGTAAAAAAATCAAAATATTTTTTATCCAAAAATCTTGTATTTTTGCGTTTATTTTTGGATAAACAATGATGATGTATTTATATCCTTCATATTGATAAGCTTTATAATAAATTTCTTTATTATTAAAAAATTCATGTGTAAAATCTGCGTTAAATTGATTTTTAAAAAAATCAAAATCATCTAAAGATGAGATGGTTTTTCCATCTTTTTTGATGATAAAATCTGCTCTTGTTTGTTGAGAAAATTCTTGAATGTTGTTTGTATTGAGTGTTTTTATAATGCTAAATTTTAATGTATCATTTAAGGTTTTTAATTTTTGCTCATAAGTGCTTTTTATAGTGTTGTTTATATATTGCTCATTAACAAAATAAAACAATCCTATAAAAAATATACAAAAACATATAAAAAATAAAGCAAAAAAATTTCTGATTTTTAACACAATTTATAACCCACCGAGCGCACTGAAATGATATTTTCTTTAATTTGTGGAATTTTTTGTTTTAATCTTAAAATAGCCGTATTGATTGTCTTATCGCTTGTTGTGTCATTTTTCCATACTTGCTCACTTAAAAATTGACGGCTTAGAAGTTGATTTTTGTGATTAAAAAAACACTTGAGTAATTCTACATCTAGGGTTGATAAATTTTCAAATGTATTTGTTTGATAAATTAATTTTCTCTCTTCTATATATAAAGTAAAATCTTGATAAGAAATTTGTTCTTTTGGAGTTTTATTTCTTTTAGTTACGGCTTTGATTCTAAATAAAAGCTCATTAAAATCAAAAGGTTTGCATATATAATCATCGCAGCCTTGCTCAAAACCTTCTAAAATATCTTTTTGTAAAGTCTTTGCACTAAGAAAAATCACAGGCTCCATATAACCTTTTTTTCTTAATTGTTTTATCATCTCTACACTATCGCCACTTGGTAAATTTCTATCCATGATGATTAAGTCTATTTCATTTGTATCTAGAAAGGTTTCTAAGTCAAAAAAATCAAAATAATTATAAATTTTTATATTTTCTTGACTAAGTCTTAAACTAATTAACTCATTTAAATCTTTATCATCTTCTATCAAAATAACATTTAGCATATAAAATTATATCAAAAAATACATGTATCCAAAATGTTTCCAAGTTTTTTTAAATTTTCATTACTTTTTTAAAACAAGGAGAAAAAATGAAAAAACTTTTGGCTTTAAGTGTGGCTACCTTTGTTAGTTTAAACGCAGCAGAATTAAAAATAGCAGGTTCATCTACTGTCTATCCTTTTACTTCTTTTGTTGCTGAAGAGTATGCTTCTATAAAAAATACAAAAACACCTATAGTTGAAAGTCTTGGCACAGGCGGTGGTTTTAAAGTGTTTTGCGAGGGAATTACTGATATTTCTAATGCTTCAAGAGCAATCAAGCCAAGTGAATTTGAAACTTGTAAAAAATCAGGTGTGAGTGATATAGTCGGGATTATGATAGGTTATGATGGCATAGTTTTAGCTCAAAATAAAATCAATGCTCCATTAAATATAAGCTTACATGAGTTATTTTTAGCTTTGGCCAAAGAAATTCCACAAGATGGAAAATTAGTCCCAAATCCTTATACAAATTGGCAACAAATCAATAAAAATCTACCAAATAGAAAAATTACAATCTATGGTCCTCCATCAAGTTCAGGAACAAGAGATAGTATAGAAGAGCTTGTAATGGTAGATATTTCTAAAAAAATTCCTGAATATAAAGGTGCATATAAAACTATACGCCAAGATGGAGCATTTATACCAAGCGGAGAAAACGATAATTTAATTGTTTCAAAACTTTCTGTTGATAAAGAAGCTTTTGGGCTTTTTGGATACGGATTTTTAGCTAGCAATGATGATAAGATTAATGCAGTTGATATTGATGGTGTAAAAGCTGATGAGAAAAATATATCTGAAGGAAAATATAAACTAGCTCGTTCTTTGTTTATATATATAAATGCTAAGAAAAATCCAGAAGTATTTGAATTTGCAAAAATTTATATGAGTGATGATTTAGCTAAAAGCGGAGCAGAATTAGAAAAAATAGGATTAGTTCCTTTGGATGAAAAAACATTAAAACAAACCCAAAAACATATAGAAGAAAAAGGTTTATTAACTGATGAGCTTGTTAAAGCAGGGAAAGTTTTTTAATTTTTAGGATGAAAAATTGATAAAAGAAAAAATAATAAAATTAACGCTTTTTCTTTGTGCTTTTGTTAGCGTAGTAGTAAGCTTTGCTATTATGCTAACTATTTTAATAGAGGCATTAAAATTTTTTCAAAAAGAAAGCGTATTTACTTTTTTATTCTCAAGTCAGTGGGCAGCAGATGCTGCATTTGTAGGTGCTGATGGAAGTAGCAAGCATGGGGTTTTTGGTGCCTTGAGTTTATTTTGGGGAACTTTTTATATTTCATTAATAGCAATGCTAACAGCCTTACCTTTAGGTGTAATGTGTGCTATTTATCTTGGAGTATTTGCAGGTAAAAAATCTAAAAACTATTTAAAACCTATTTTAGAAATCATAGCAGGAATTCCTACTGTAGTTTTTGGATTTTTCGCAGCCATAGTTGTAGCTCCTTTTATAGTGTGGTTTTTTTCTCTTTTTGGTATAGAAGCTAGTTTTCAAAGTGCCCTAGGTGCAGGTTTTATCATGGGTATTATGATAGTTCCTATAGTGGCTTCACTCTCACAAGATTGTATTGAAGCTGTAAGTTTAAAAAGGATAAACGGAGCTTATGCTTTAGGTATGACTAAAAAAGAAGTCGTTTTTGCAGTAATTTTACCAGAAGCAATGCCAGGTATAGTTGCAGCTTGTCTTTTAGGACTTTCAAGAGCTTTAGGTGAAACAATGATTGTTGTTATGGCTGCTTCATTGCGTCCAAATTTAACAATGAATTTTTTAGAAGATATGACAACAGTGACTGTAAAAATAGTAGAAGCATTAAGTGGCGATCAAGCTTTTGATAGTTCTTTAGCTTTAAGTGCATTTTCTTTAGGGCTTGTGCTTTTTATTATTACATTAATCATTAATATTTTTAGCGTTTATTTGATAAATCGCTTCCATAAAAGGAAAAATTTATGAAAAAACTTTTTAAACAAAGAAAAAAAGCTTCAAAAAATTTCAAAAGATTCTGTAAAATGGGGCTTTATATAAACCTTATTTTTCTTTGTATTTTTTTATCAAGCGTAGGGTATCTTGGGATAGGAGCTTTTAAGCAAACTTACATTTATGCCCAGGCTGATAGAAATAGCCCTTCATATGAGCTTTTATCGCGTGCTGAACAAAGGAAAATAAGAACAGGTCAAATCAAAGAAAAATCTTGGCTTTTAGCAAATTCTGAAGTTGATCAATATATGAAAAAAAACTACAATAAACTAAGCGATGAACAAAAAACTTTAGTTGATGAATTAGTTCAAAAGCAAGAAATCAAACTAAGTTTTAACACAAATTTTTTCCTTAATGGAGATTCTAAATCACCTGAAAATTCAGGAATCTTTGCTTCTGTGGTTGGAACTTTACTTGTGATGATAGTATGTATGGTTGTAAGTATCCCAATAGGAGTTGGGGCAGCTATTTATTTAGAAGAATTTGCTCCGCAAAATGTATTTACGCATTTTATAGAAGTGTGTATTAATAACCTTGCAAGTATTCCTAGTATTTTATTTGGACTTTTAGGACTTGGGGTGTTTATTAATCTTTTTGGGATGCCTCGTTCTAGTGCTTTAGTTGGAGGATTAACTTTGGCTATTATGAGCTTACCTATTATTATTGTTTCAACTAAAGCTGCCTTAAAAAGTGTGGATATTAATATGAAAAATGCAGCATATGCTTTAGGCATGACTAAAATTCAAATGATAAAAGGCATTATGCTACCTTTGGCAATGCCTATGATTTTAACAGGTTCTATTTTAACTTTAGCTCAAGCTATTGGTGAAACCGCACCTTTGATGATTATAGGTATGATAGCTTTTATACCTGATGTGGCAAATAGTGTTTTTGCGCCAACAAGTGTTTTACCTGCTCAAATTTTTTCATGGTCAGCTATGCCAGAGCGTGCATTTTTAGAAAGAACAGCAGCAGGGATTATAGTGCTTTTATCTCTTTTGGTGATTTTAAATTTAGCAGCAATACTTTTAAGAAGATATTTTCAAGGAAAATTAAAATGATAGCAAAAACAACAAATCTAAATTTATTTTATGGTAAAAAACAAGCTTTATTTGATATTAATATGGAAATTCAAAAAAATAAAATCACAGCTTTAATAGGTGCTTCAGGCTGTGGAAAATCCACATTTTTGCGTTGTTTTAATAGGATGAATGACAAAATAGCAAAAATCGATGGTCTTGTTGAGATTGATGGAAAAGATGTTAAAAATCAAGATTTAGTCGTGCTTAGAAAAAAAGTTGGAATGGTATTTCAACAACCTAATGTTTTTGTAAAAAGCATTTATGATAATATTTCTTATGCTCCAAAACTCCATGGGATGATCAAAAACAAAGATGAAGAAGATGCTTTGGTGGAAGATTGTCTTAAAAAAGTAGGGCTTTTTGAGGAGGTAAAGGATAAACTAAAACAAAATGCTCTAGCACTTTCAGGTGGTCAGCAACAACGCCTTTGTATTGCAAGAGCTTTGGCCATAAAGCCAAAATTATTACTTTTAGATGAACCAACTTCTGCACTTGATCCTATATCTTCAAGCGTTATAGAAGAGCTTATTAAAGAATTAAGTCATAATCTTTCTATGATCATGGTAACGCATAACATGCAACAAGGTAAGCGCGTGGCTGATTATACTGCATTTTTTCATCTAGGTGAACTTGTAGAATTTGGTGAAAGTAAAGAATTTTTTGAAAATCCAAAACAAGAAAAAACAAAAGCATACTTAAATGGAGCTTTTGGATAATTTTTATTTATTTAGAAATTTTGATGATATAATTAATCAAAATTTCTAAAAGGCTTAGCATGCTCATAAATCAAACCTATTTCATAGACTCTTGTGATGATGTAGAATTAAATATAAAAAGAGAAAGTAAGTTGGAGTTTAAACTTACATATGATGATGAAAAAGAAATTGAAGCTATCGTCTGTATTATACCTGGATTAGGTGGTGATTCAAATGAAATTTACAAAACAAAATTAGCTAACTATGGGGCACGGGAATACAATATTGCTGTTTTAGCTGTAAATTATCACTGTATAGGCAATCGTCCTCAAACAGGAGCAAAATTTTTTCTTGATAATATTGATAAATTTATTTTTAATACAAGTATAAATGCACTTAATATAAACATTCCTTATGACATACAAAAATTAAACAATTTTGATGAATTTTACCCTGCTATGGATTATGTCAACAAGCAAATCCAAAAAATGAAGAATAATTGGCAGTTGGATAAAAACTATTATCTTGATTTGAGTGTCAGTTTGCAACCAACTAAAAACGAATATCAAAATTTTGGTATTATGCAAGCAACAGATATACTAAATGCTCTTTTATATATTAGAAAAAATCCTCCTTTTAAAGTTATGGGGGGGGGTATAAAGCATATTTTAATAGGATCATCTCATGGTGGATATTTAGCAAATTTATGTGCAAAAATTTCTCCTTGGATTATCGATGCAGTTATAGATAATTCATCTTATGCAAAAACATGTTGGAGATTGATAGGTTTTGGGAAAGAAATTGATTATAGTGAGCATATGTGTTTTGGTACTTTCCATTTTTTTAATAATATAAGACTATGTTGTTACGATAAAACTTTTTGGACTATAAACAAGCAATCGCCGTATTATTTTTCACTTGGAAGAAGATTAATTAGAGATATACTAAACCAAAAACACTTAATATTGCAAAGTTCCTATCCTAAACCGGCATATATTTTCTATCATTCAAAATTTGATACAGCTATAGCTCCTTATGAAGATAAAAAAGAATTATTTTGTATTTTGGATAGCCTTGATTTTAAATATAGCTCATATGTTATAGATGATGAAAATCAAGTGGATGGAAAATTGATAAAAAATTTAGATCATGGGATGGGGATGTCTATTAAAACTTTAATAAATAAACACTTACCACAAATTCTGCAAGAACCTTTAAAAGATAAAACTTGTAAAAAAGAAATCTCATATAAGTGTGATGATTTAATATATACTTTTAAAGAGGAAAATGATCAAATTGTTTTAAGTATATCAAATTAAATTGACATTATTTATTTTATAAAAAGTAATTTTTAAGTAAAATTACTTTTTACTTTCAAAAGATTATTATCAAAAAGAGTATTTATGGCAAGCAAACAACTTTCACTCAAACATCTTAGTATGCCTATATTGCTTGAAATGTTTTTAAGATATTTTTCTTTGATTATCAACACCGTGATGGTTTCGCAGTATTCTAACTTTTTAGTTGGAGCCATGGGTGCGGGTAATCAAGTAGCAGATTTATTTATCATTATTTTTAGTTTTTTAAGTGTGGGTTGTAGTGTAGTGATCGCTCAAGCTTTAGGAGCTAAAGATTACACTCTAGCAAGAAAGGCAATTCATCAAAGTTTATTTTTAAATGCTTTGCTTGGTTTTGTGTGCGGAAGTTTGATTTTATGGCATGGAGAGTTTTTGCTTTATCTTTTACAAATTCCAAATGAGCTTTTAAAGAATAGTGAAATTTACTTGCACATGCTTGGAATTTGTTTGTTTTTTGACGCTATGGGTATAGTTTTAGCTGCTATTATTAGGGTGTATAATATGGCTTATTGGGTTATGTTTACTACCTTATTGATGAATGTTGTGATATTTATAGGAAATTTTTATGTATTACATTTTACCAAACTAGAGCTTTTTGGAGTAGGGCTTAGTAATATACTTGGGCGTTTGGTCGCCTTTGGTATGCTTGTAGCAATACTTAGTTTTAAACTCAAAATTCATCTTAAAATTAAAGAGATGATAAGTCTTGAAAAAGTGGTACTTAAAAAGATTTTTAACATTGGTGGTTTTGCAGCAGGAGAGCATTTGATATGGTTTATACAATACACCATAGCTTTTGCTTTTGTAGCAAGCTTGGGTAAAGAAAATTTAAGCGTTCAAACGATTTATTTTCAAATTTCTTTACTTATCATGCTAGTAGGGCAAGCTATAAGCGTGGCAAATGAAATTATCATAGGTAAATTAGTCGGCGCAAAATACTTAAATGTAGCCTATAAGCATACTTGGATAGCTTTATATTTTAGCGTGGTAGCAAGTGCTTTTGTAGCTTTGCTTAATTATGTTTTGCAAGATTTTACTATGGGTGTGGTAAAGCTTGAAGAAAGTTTAAAAGAGCTTATGATACCACTTTTTACTCTTTCAATTTTCTTAGAAATCTCAAGAACTTTTAATATAGTCATGGTGAATTCGCTAAGAGCAAGTGGTGATGCGAGATTTCCATTTTTAAGTGGAGTGGTGTTTATGCTTGGGGTTTCTTTACCGGTTGGTTATGTGCTTTGTTTTTATGCTGGACTTGGAATTTTGGGAGTTTGGATAGGTTTTTGTGCAGATGAGTTTTTACGCGGTATAGTAAATTCATATAGATGGAAAAGTAAAAAATGGCAAGGCAAAGCACTAGTATAAAAGGAATTTTAGAATTTAAAGAATTTCGTTTTGCTTTTGAAAAGAAAAAACTTAAATATCTAAGACTTAGGATAGACAGGGATTTAAATTTCAAACTTAGCATACCGCTATATTATGAGCAAAGAGATGTTTTAAGATTTTTAGAAAAAAATGAAAGTTGGATTAGAGCCAAAGAAAAAGAACTTTCTTTAAAAAGAGTAGTTTTAGCAAGTGATGAATTGTATTTTTTAGGTAAAAAATACAAGCTAGTTTTTAACGAAAATCATAAAAAAGTTCTTATAAAAAAAGATAAAATTTTTGCAAAAAATCAAAAGTCCTTAGATCTTTTCTTGAGGCGTAGTGCTAGAGTGATTTTTGAGTATTTTATAAAAAAATGGGAATTTGCTTTTGAAAGAAAGGTGCAAAGAATTTGCATCAAGGAAATGATTTCAAGATGGGGTTCTTGTAATCATCAAAAAGCATACATAAACTTAAATTTAAAACTTATGCAAAAACCTATAAAAGCTATAGAATATGTGATTTTACATGAACTTACACATTTAATCTACCCACATCATCAAAAAGAATTTTATGATTTTTTATATAAATTTATGCCTGATTATAAAGCAAGGGAAATTTTTCTAAAAAGTCTTATTTTTTAAGTATATTTTTAAGCTTTCCTTAGAATTAAAATTGTTATATTTATATTTTTAAAAATTTAATTTTAAGGTTTTAAACTTGCTTTTAGAAATTACTTTTGATTATAAATCTAAAAATGATATTTTTGAGTATTTGTTAGCTTATTATGCTAAAGATTATATGTATGATTATGAGCAAAAGGATGAAAAAATCATTATTAAGATTAAAGGCGAAAAAGATGAAATTCAAGCCTTTTGTTCTAATTTAGAAAATATCAGCCATAGTGTTTTTTTAAACAAATTTGACTTAAAAGTTATAGAAGAAGATTTTACACCTATAAAAAAAGAAAAAGCTTTTACTCAAAGAAGTTTTTTAACAAGACTTAATGCAAATGCTTATACTAATGGCGAGCTTTTAGAAAATGAATGGGGTATTTTTGTAGAAGAAGAATTTAAAATAGAAGAAGATTTTATAAAAATCACTAAAGAAAATTTCTACGATAATTTAAAAAAAGCCTTGGAAAAATTAAAAAATAAAGAAAAAATGCATTTTAAAAGTCCAAAAGGAATATATGCTTTTGAAATTTTTAATGAAGCATTGGATGATTTTTTAATACCTTGTGACCCAAAACATATCAATGCATTTTTTTCTTGCAATAACGAGCAATTTAAAATCTTAGCAGGGGTTGAAAAGCCTCTAATGAAGCTTAAATTTAATGCTATTTTTAGACAAAATCATCAATTAAATCATGAATATTTTAAAATAA
Source organism: Campylobacter lari (assembly GCF_004357905.1). NCBI lineage: Bacteria > Pseudomonadati > Campylobacterota > Epsilonproteobacteria > Campylobacterales > Campylobacteraceae > Campylobacter > Campylobacter lari. The sequence goes on from NZ_SMTT01000001.1 coordinate 256,446, forward strand.
AAATATATGATAATCTTTTCTTGTTTGCCTTGTGTTTTGAGCTTGAAAAAGAAGGAATTAAGTTTTTAAATTTTAAAAAGCTAGAATATTTTGAAGATGATTTTGAAGTAGCTTTAATCGAAAATGAACTAGTAGTTTGTAGGGGTTATGATTATATTTTACCCGAGTTTAAAAATTTAATTTTTCAAAAAGAGGATAAAAATTTCGCAAGAATTTCTTGTATATTGTCTGATTTTAAAGACAAAAAGCCTTTGCTTTTAGAACTTAGCAAAAGAAATGATGATATTATTTTACTTGATAAAGAAATCAATCTTTTAAAACTAAATTTACCAAAAAGCTTTGATGAGTTTTATGAAACTATAAGTCAAGATGATGTTGCTAAGAGATTATTAGCTAATTACGAAAAAGAATTTATTCTTGTGCGAAAAGAACTAAATATGGCTAATAATTTTTTTAATCTTTTTGGCATGGTAGGGATGATTTTAGAGCTTAGTGAAGACGAGAAAAAAGCAGCATTAGCACTTTTGGCCTTAGCTGATGAGAGTAAAATGGCAAAAGGTGTTAGGATAGACTTTAAGCTTAATGAGCAAAAAGAATTTGATTACACTAAAACCTTAAGAAGTGTGATGAGTTTTAAGCTTGCTGGAGTAGAAAATCAAATCATAGCCTTAGGTGTTGTTGAGAGTTTGGCGTATTTTTTAAGGGATTTATTTGATGATTTAAAGGCTAAAGAACAAGTTGATTGTGCCGTGCTTAGTGGGAGCTTGTTTGAGCATAAAAGCCTTAGCAAAAATGTATTTAAACACATACCATTTTTTAAGTTAAGTGATGTCCCACTTTGGATATGAAATTCATATTAAAGGGCTAGTGCAAGGCGTTGGCTTTCGTCCTTTTGTTTTTAACATAGCTAAAGAGCTTAATTTAAAAGGTGAAGTTTATAATAATAGCTTAGGTGTTGTTATAATCCTTGAGTGTGGCAATGATGATTTAAAAATTTTTAAAGAAAAACTTTTTGCTAATTTACCACCTTTAGCTAGGATAGATGATTTTAGCTTTTCTTATAAAAAACTTCAAAAAACTTATAATGAATTTATCATAAGTACTTCACAAGATAGTGAAAAATTTAGCCCGATTTTAAGTGATTTTGCTCTTTGTGAGGATTGCTATAATGAATTTTACGATGAGAAAAATCCGCGATTTAAATATCCATTCATCACTTGTACAAATTGTGGACCAAGATTTTCTATTATAAAAAAACTTCCATATGATAGAGTTAATACGACTATGGATGAGTTTAAAATGTGTTCTTTTTGTCAAAGCGAGTATGAAGATCCTGCTAATCGTCGTTTTCATGCCCAACCACTCTCATGCCCAAAATGTAAAATTACTATTTTTTTAAAAGATAAAAATCAAAATATTTTAGCCAAAGATGAAAAAGCTTTTATCTTGCTTGCAAAGCTTTTAGAAGAAGGTAAAATCGTAGCTTTTAAAGGTATGGGTGGGTTTCATTTAATTTGTGATAGTACAAATAAAAATGCTATAAATGAACTTAGAATACGCAAAAATCGCCCTAAAAAGCCTTTTGCTATCATGGTAAAAGATCTTAAAATGGCTCAAGAATTAGCTTTTATTAATGAAGCTGAAGCAAAACTTTTAACTTCAAATTTAAAACCCATAGTTATTTTAAATAGCAAAAATATCCATAAAAGCTTAGCACCAGATACCAATAAAATAGGTATTATGTTAGCTTATATGGGAATGCATTTAATGCTTTTTGAACATTTTAAAAAACCTATCATTGCAACAAGTGCTAATTTAAGTTCACAAAGCATTATTTATGAAGAAATAAAACTTTTAGAGCAACTTAGTGATGTATTTGATTTTTATCTTGATTATGATAGAACAATACACAACTCAAGCGATGATAGCATTGCTCAAGTTATTAGCGAAAAAATTATGTTTTTAAGGACTTCAAGGGGTCTTAACCCACTTTATATCAATACAGCAAGTATTTTTAATACAAAAGAAAATATTCTAGCTCTAGGAAGTGAGTTAAAAAACGAATTTGCTTGTTTTTTTAAAAATCAAATTTTCATTTCTCCTTATATAGGCGATATGAAAAGTTTAGACATACAAGAGAGATTTTTTAAAATTTTAACTTTCTTTCAAAACTCTTATAAACTAAATTTTGATCAGATTTTAAGCGACAAACACCCGCAATTTAACTATGTAAAAGAATTTAGAGATTATAAAAATTTTCGCGTGCAACATCACTATGCACATTTGTGTGCTTGTTTATTTGAACACAAAATTTACAAAAATAATGTTTTAGCCTTTGTTTTTGATGGAACAGGTTATGGAGATGATGGAAAAATTTGGGGTGGGGAGATTTTTAGAGCGAGTTTAAAAAGCTATGAAAGGCTAAATCATTTTAAAAATTTCAAACTAATTAATGCAGATATTAAAAATATCGCAAATTTAGCTTTAGCTTTAATTTTTGATTTTAATTTAGAAAGCAAAGCTAGCGAGTTTTTAGCTAAATTTTCTCAAGTAAAATTAAATAATCTTAAAAAAATTCACACTCAAAGCTCTTTATATACGAGTTCTCTTGGTAGGATTATCGATGCTTTTGGCGCTTTTGCTTTTGATATACAAAAGCTTGATTATGAAGCACAAACTGGGCTTTTGATGGAAAAATATTATGATAAAAATTTTGATTATAGTTACAAATTTGACATCAAAGAAAAAGAAATTTGCTTTAAAAATGCTTTTTTGCAAGCTTTAGAAGATAAAGATAAAGTTAAAATTAGCACAGGTTTGCTTAATGGCATTGCAAATTTAATTATAGAATATTCAAAAGATTTTAAAGAAGAAGTGCTTTTATGTGGTGGGGTATTTCAAAATAAAACCTTGCTTGAAATTTTAGATCGAAAAAATTTTGCTTATAAAACTTCTTTGCAATTTCCTTGCAATGATAGTTCTATCGCACTTGGGCAACTTGTGCATTATTTATCTTTAAAAACTTAATAAAACTCATATTTTTTTAATACTTTTTTATATACAATAAAATAAAAATATAAAGGAAAGATTATGTGTAAAGATTGCGGTTGTTCTATTAATGGACATGAACATCATCATGATCACCATCATGAAAATCCAGCATTAAAAGATGAAAAAACTATTAATGTTATTAGTAAAATTTTATCAAAAAATGATCATCAAGCAGCTCATAATAGAGAGCATTTTAATGAGTATAATACTCTTTGTATTAATTTAATGAGTTCCCCAGGAAGCGGTAAAACAACGCTTTTAGAAGAAACTATAAAAACTTTAAAAGATGATTTAAAAATAGCTGTGGTTGAAGGAGATTTAGAAACTAATAATGATGCAAATCGCATTATTAAAGCAGGAGGCTTAGCTCATCAAATTACTACAGGACAAACTTGTCATTTAGATGCTTTTATGGTGCATGAAGCTTTACATCATTTTAAACTTAGTGAACTTGATATAGTATTTGTTGAAAATGTGGGAAATTTAGTATGTCCTGCAAGTTATGATTTGGGCGAGCATTTAAATGTAGTTTTACTTTCAGTAACAGAAGGTAGTGATAAGGTAGAAAAATATCCAGTGATGTTTAGAAAGGCTGATTTATTGGTCATTACTAAAGCCGATTTGGCTCAACATTTTGACTTTGATTTCAAAGCAGCTTCTATGGCAGCTAAAAGGCTAAATCCTAAAATAGATATTATGATTTTAGATAGTAAAACAAAAACAGGATTTGATCTTTGGATAAATTATCTAAAAATGAAAAAGGAGCTTAACTAATGTGTCTTTCTATACCTTCTAAAATTTTAGAAATTGATGAGCTAAATTCAGCCATAGTAGAAACTTTAGGGGTTAAAAGAAGAGTAAGTTTGGATTTAATAAGCGAGCCTTTAAAAGTAGGCGATTATGTGCTTATACATGTGGGTTTTGCTATGGAAAAAATCGACACTCAAGCTGCACAAGAGAGTTTAAAAATTTATGCTGATATAGCAGAGAAAATGCAAAATGGACAAATCGATGAAAATGAAGGCGATATGGGGCTAAAAAATGGATTTAATTAATGATTTTAGAAATAAAGAAAGAATTTTAACCTTAAAAGAACTTATTGCTTCTAAAATTACTAAGCCTATTAATATCATGGAAATTTGCGGTGGACATACGCATAGTATTATGAAATTTGGTTTGCCTGATTTATTGCCAAAAGAAATTAATTTTGTTCATGGCCCAGGCTGTCCTGTGTGTGTTATGCCAAGAGAGCGTATTGATGTGGCTTTAAAGCTTGCAAGTATGCCAAATACTATCTTTTGCGTATTAGGCGATATGCTTAAAGTGCCAGGAAGTTATGAAAGCTTAATTGATCTTAGAGCTAAAGGGGCTGATATTAGAGCACTTTATACACCTTTGGATGTGATAGATATAGCTTTAAAAAACCCTGAAAAAAATATAATCTTTTTTACCATAGGTTTTGAGACAACTACACCTATGAGTGGGGTGATTATAGAAAAAGGTATAGCTTTAAATTTAAAAAATTTATTTTTTCATATTAATCATGTGTTGGTTCCACCCGCGGTAGAAGCTATCATGCAAGATGAAAATGTAAAAATTGACGCCTTTTTAGGGCCTTCCCATGTAAGCGTTATCACAGGATCAAACATTTATGAACCTATTGCTAAAAAATACAAAACTCCTATAGCAGTGAGTGGTTTTGAGCCAGTTGATATAATGCTTAGTGTGTTAAATATAGTAGAGCAAATGAATGCAAATACTTTTGAAGTTTATAATGAATATCACAGAGTAGTTAGCAAAGAAGGAAATTTAAAAGCTAAGGCTTTAGTGGAAAAATACTTTAAACCTTGTGATTTTGAATTTAGAGGTCTTGGAGTGATTGTAAATGGCGGGCTTTGTCTAAAAGATGAATTTGCACACTTAGATGCTAGCAAAGTGTTTGATTGTAAAGTACAAAGTAAAAACGAAAGCAAGGCTTGTATTTGTGGTCAAATTTTAAGAGGCTTAGCTAAGCCTTACGATTGTAAGGTGTTTGCAAAAGCTTGCACTCCAAAAAATCCTATAGGTAGCTGTATGGTTTCTAGCGAAGGAGCTTGTGCGGCTTATTATAAATACTATCAAGATAAGGCATAAAATGAAGCAAATTACTTTAGCCCATGGTGGCGGTGGCGAAGAAATGAATGCTTTGATAAGTGAAATTTTTTCTATTTTTGAAAATGATGTTTTAAAAGAAGCAAATGACGCTGCTATTTTAGATGATTTGGCTTTTAGTACTGATTCTTTTGTATTAAATCCTATCTTTTTAAAAGATATAAATATAGGAAAATTAGCAGTTTGTGGTAGCGTAAATGATATATTAATGGTGGGAGCAAAACCGCTATATTTATCATTAGCTTTAATTTTAGAAGAGGGTTTTGAGCTAGAAAAGTTAAAAATTATACTAAAATCTATAAAAGAAGAATGCGATAAAGCGGGAGTAAAGCTAGTTTGCGGGGATACTAAAGTTGTTCCTAAAAATAAAGGCGATGAAATATACATTAATACTTCATGTATAGGTAAAAATATACAAAAAATCAATACCAAAAACTTAAAAAGTGGTTGTAGTATCTTAGTTTCAAGGGATATTGGAGCTCATGGTTGTGCGGTTTTGATTGAAAGAAATAATTTAGAGGCAAATATCCAAAGTGATTGTAAAAGCTTAAAAGATGAAGTTTTAACACTTTTAAATGCAAATATTTCCATAAAAGCAATGCGTGATGCTACGCGTGGTGGGCTTAGTGCGGTTTTAAATGAATGGACTAAATTAAGTAATTTAGAGCTTTTAATATTTGAAGAAAAAATCCCAGTTTGCGATGAAGTTTTAGGGGTTTGTGAGCTTTTTGGGTATGAGCCTTATGAGCTTGCAAATGAAGGAACTTTTATTATTTGTGTAGATAAAAAAGATGAACAAAAAGCATTAGAAATTTTAAAACAATTTAATACTAATGCAGCTATTATAGGTGAAATCACAGCTAATAAAAAAGCAAGAGTGGTTTTAGAAAATGTTTATGGAGCAAAACGCATTTTAGAAGCTCCAAAAGGCGAACTTTTACCAAGAATTTGCTAATGCATGAGTTAAGTATTACAGAATCTTTACTAGAACTTTGTGAAGAATATGCTCAAGGAAAAGTTATTGAAGAAGTGCATGTTAAAATAGGGCGTTTAAGTGGGGTTGAACCTCCACTTTTGCAAAGAAGCTTTGAAACTTTTAAAGAAAATAGCCCCTTATGTAAAAATGCTAAATTTATTATGCATATTCAAGAAGTAGTAGTTGAGTGTCAAAAATGCCATTTTAGTGGAGTACTTAAAAATAATATCTTTTGGTGCCCAAAATGCGAAGATAAAGATTTAAAAATCATAGATGGGGAAGAGCTTTATCTTATGCAACTTGTTTTAAAAGAAAATGAGGATTTAGAAAATAATGACAAATAAGGAAATTATCTTAGGTGCGGGTTGTTTTTGGTGTACTCAAGCTGTGTTTGATGAAATCAAAGGCGTAGTTTATACAGAAGTAGGTTATAGCGGTGGTAAGCCAAATCCAAGTTATGAAAGCGTGGTAAATGGTGATGGGAATATAGAAGTAGCTAAGATAATTTATGATGAAAAACAAATTTCATTAGAAAAAATCTTAGAAATTTTTCTCAAAATGCACGATCCAGCAAGCTTAGATAAACAAGGAGCTGATGAGGGGATACAATATAGATCAGTTATTTTTTATCAAACTAATGAGGAGTTAAAAATTATTAGCAATTTTTTACAAAAATCACAAAAATATTACACTAAAGACATAGTTACACAAGTTTTAAAACTAGAAAAATTTTATAAGGCTGAAAACTATCATCAAAAATATTTTAAAAATAATCCTAGCCAAGCTTATTGTAGATTTGTTATTGCTCCAAAATTAGAAAAGGTTAATTGCTAATATTGTTTTTAAGTATTTTTGCAGTTAGATTTAAAAGCCTTTTGCAGGCTTTTAAAATTTAGTGGCAACCACAACCACTACATCCACAACTTTGACTAAAGAAATTTTCTAAAGCTTGCATATTAGGAAGTTCTGTTACTTCATTTACTAATTCTTTATAAGCAACTACGCCATCTTTAATTACAAACACTGCTCTAGCTAAAATTCCTTCAAGCGGACCATCAGCCATTAAAACACCATATTTTTCACCAAATTCTTTAGAAACAAAATCACTCGCAACAGTTAAATTATCTATACCTTCAGTTGAGCAAAAACGACCCATAGCAAATGGTAAGTCCATACTAACTACGATTACTTCTACACCACTTGCTGCTGCTTTTTTATTAAATTCCCTAGCTTCAGTTGCACATACTGGAGTATCAAGGCTTGGTACGCTGATAATAATTTGAGTTTTACCTTTTGGAGCAATTTCAACACCTGAAAGATCTTTGGCTTTTAAAGTGATATTTGGAGCCATGTCACCAACTTGGATGTTGTTTCCTTTTAAATTTACTTTATTTCCTTTGAATAATACACTATTCATTTTTTTCTCCTTGAATGGTTTTTATTAATCATAATATAAAAAGATTAATAAAGTCTTATTTTTATTCTTCTTTACACATACCTGCTTCGATTAGAAAACACGAAGGTTGATAATTGCTTTTTTTAATCTTGTCATATTTTGCATAGCTTAAGTATAAAGTATCCTTAGCTCTAGTTACAGCTACATAAAAAAGCCTTCTTTCTTCTTCCAAACTTCCACCCATGCTCATGAGTTTTTGGTTGGGAAATCTTCCTTGTGCAAGATCAATTACAAATACAAGTTCAAACTCAAGCCCCTTACTTGCATGTATACTTAAAAGATTAACCCCACTACCACTACTCATTTCACTAGCACCAAGAGTAAGAAAGTTATAGTATTTATAATTATCACTATAATTTTTAGCAAGTTCTTTTAATACAAACATTTTCGCGTTGATTTTTTCTAAAATTTCATTTTTTTTATTTAAATCAACATTGGAATTTTTATTAGTCGCTCTTTTAGTTGCCAAAATATCACAAATTTCTTTAAAATAATCATTTTCTAAAATCAAATCTACAAGTTGGGTTGAGATTTTACATTCACTTGCTTTTTTAATAAAAAGATAAATTTTTTCAAGATTTTTTGCACAAAGCTCGTTGATTTTGGGTAAGCTTAAAATAGGGTGGGTATTAAATTCGCTTTCTAAGTTAAATCTTGAAGGCGAGGCTAGCTCCTCAATATCATCAAAAAGTCCTAGTTGGTAACTTTGTTTTTTGTATTTTTTTAAATTTACGCTACTATCAGGATTTAAAAAGCCTTTAATTAAACTAGAATGTCCTAATTTTAATAAAGCATCAAAAATATCTTTTGCCAAAACCCCACCAACTCCTTTGGTGTATTCAAGTAAATGTATAAAAGCCATGATATCTTTTGGATTAAGCACGATTGCAAGCATAGAGCAAAAGTTTTTAACTTCCAAGCTTTCAAAAAAACTTCCTCCACCTTTTCTTTTGCTTGCTATGCCAAGTTCTCTTAAGGCTACTTCTACTCCATCTGCACTAGAATTGTTTCTAAAAATCACAGCAATTTCATCAAGATTAACCCCGCTTTGTAAAATTATTTTTGCTATGGTAGAGTATTGATCAAATAATTCATTAAAAGTTAGCAAACTTGGCGCTTTAAAATCTCCTTCTCTAGTTACAATTAATTCTTTAGGATATAATCTTTCATTGTTTAAAATAACCTTATTAGCTAACGCAAGTATATTTTTACTAGAACGATAGTTTTTATTTAAAGTAAAAATATTTGCATCGACAAATCTATCTTTAAAACTTCCTATAATAGAAATATCAGCCCCATTAAAAGCATAAATACTTTGATCATAATCACCCACACAAAACAAACTTTTACTTTTAAAAGCATCAATTAACGAGCCTTGCAAGGTGTTAGTATCTTGGTATTCATCTACTAAAATCTCATCAAATTCAAAATGATGTGAAGCTAAAACATGTTTTAATTTGATCAATAAATCATTAAAATCCACATAGTTAAAACGCATTTTTTCTTCTTCGTATTCTTTTAAAATATCTTCATAAATTTCAGCATAAACAGCTTGTTCATCATAATTTTGACAAAACCAATTATAAAATTCATCTAAGTTTGCATTAGTATTTTGAAATAAAGAATACACATCATACAAATAGCTTGGCATATAAGGTTTGGTATCGCTTAAATGATGAAAAGTGCGTTTTTCAAAAATAGAACGCAAAAGAATTTTAAGCTCACTCGCAGGTTTTAAAATAATATCGTGATTTAACTCTTTAAGTAGAGAATAAGCAGTACTATGAAAAGTTCCTGCTGTGATTTTTGAAGTAATGCTTTTATCAAAATACCTACTAAGTCTTTCTATCATCTCTTTACTAGCTTTGTTTGTAAAGGTTAGAAGCATAATTTTTTCAGGCTTTATACCATTTTGAAGTAAAAAGGCTATTCTTGCAACTATAGTTGAAGTTTTACCCGTGCCTGCACTTGCTATAATTAGATTGTGTCCAAAAGGAGCACTAGCGGCTTTATATTGTTCTTCATTTAAACGCGATAAAGGCATGAATTTCCTAGTTTAAAATTATATTTTGTATATCATTAAAATAAAAATGATTAACACCGTCTTTATATTCATAATAAAGCGTGAGTTTATGAGAATCTAAAATAGTCTTAACAATGTATAATCCAAGTCCAAAACTATCTTTATTTTTCTTGCCTTGCGTAAAGGCTTGAGTATAGTATTTCAAGTCTTTATCTAAGGCTTTTCCTTTGTTTTTAAAGCAAAGATAATCTTTAGTTATTTCTATAGTAACGCAATTTTCATCAGAGTATTTTGTCGCATTATCTATCATGTTTTTCATTGCAGTGGTAAAAAGTTTAAAATCTACATTGACACTAAAACTTTCTTTTATACTAATTTTTACCTTTTCATCATCACTCATAGCTATATCTTTAGCTTCATCTAAAAGATCTAAGATATTGTATTTTTTTAAATTAATCAAACCAGCGCCCGAAGTAATTTGCTCAATGGCTGCAAATTCATTAATCAAAATCTCTAAACGATTAAAAGCACCCACTAATCTTTCTTTATATTTGCTATCTTCAAGCATTTCTAAAGTAATTAAACCTTTAGTAATGGGGGTTTTTAGCTCATGCATAATATTTCTTAAGAAAAACTGCCTTGAAGTGTTTAGTTTTTGAATTCTTAAAATAGACTCATAAAAGGCTGTTGCTACTTGAGAAATTTCATCATTTCCCTTGCTAACATTTTGAATTTCATTGAGTTTATTTTCGCCAAATTTATCAATTTGTCTTTTTAAAGCTCTAAGTGGTTTTAATTTTTTAATGATAAAAATATATAAAATCAATAAAACCATTACTACTATACTAGCAATAAGCTTGATCACAAAATAACGATAACCTTGATATTCTAAATCTTTATATAAATAAAGCTTACCATCAAAGATGATTTTTAAATACACATTATCTTCTAAAGTAATGATTTCAACTACACCTGTACTAGTTTGAGCCCGTGCTATAGTTTCAGCTTTATAGATGATTTGTCTTATGGCTGATGGAGTTGTTAATTCTATCATTTTGTAATTTTTTGTTTGCTCATAAAATTCTCTTTCACTAATCACATGATTAAAATATAATAATCTTGCATTAGCTATAAAAGAATATTTTGCATTAAGCTCATTAGTGTAATTTTGTTGATCATATTTTATAAGCCATAAAAAAGCTAAAATTACACTAACGCTTGCAAGCAAAAAAACAAAGGTTATAGTATAAAAAATTGATGATTTATTCATTGAGTTAATTTATATCCTATACCTCTGATTGAATGAATGTATTTTGGAGTTTTAGGATCATCTCCGATTTTTTGTCTGATTCTACTAATGATTACATCTATACTTTTATTACTAGAATCTTCACTAATAGAGCTACAATTATACACAAGCTCTTCGCGGCTTACCACTCCACCTTCTTTTTTAATTAAATAACTCAAAATATCAAATTCAGCATTAGTAAAGCTAATTTCTTGATCTTTCATAGTGATAGTATGTTTATATTTATCATATACAAGATCTTTTTTAACTTGAGCTTGAGCAGTTTTTGTGTTTGAAATTCTTCTTAAATGACTTTTAATTCTTGCTTGAAGTTCTTGAGGATTATATGGTTTTGGTAAATAATCATCTGCACCCAAATCAAGTGCTGCAACCTTATCGCTAATATCATGCCTTGCACTTGAAATGATAATAGGTGTATCATATTTTTTACGAATTTCCTCGCATACTTCAAGTCCATCAAGTCCAGGTAAGCTTAAATCCAAAATGATTAAATCATAAGGATTTAAAGCAAGTCTTGAAAGACCTATATAAGGCTCATGAGCAATATCTACTTTCATATCAAATTGCTCTAAATATTCAGCTATAATCTCTGCTAATTCTAAATCATCTTCTATCATTAAAATATTTGTCATTTTTTTCCTTTCTTAAAAAAGTAAAGCTCTTACAAATCCGCCTCTATTAATCCAAATTTTAACATACTCTTTACCTTTATTTAATTCTAAAGCCTTAGATAATTCTTTAAAATTTGAAATTTCATACTGATCAACACCTATGATAATATCACCTTGCTCAAAACCTATTTTTTCAGCTTTTGATTTTGGAGTAACTTCGGTAATTAAAATACCACTAATACTTTCAGGTATGCGGTATTGCTGTCTATTCTTAGAGTCAAGTTCCACTAATTTTAGACCATCAATATAACCTTTTTCATATTGTAGCGACTTTTCATCTGTTTTTAACATAAATTTAGCTGTTTTGACTTTATTATCTCTTTCATAAGTTACTTCTACTGCTTGTTTTGGATCAATACTTCCTATGTAGTTTTTTAAATCCATAGGGCTTTTAATCACAGTTTTATCTACTTTTATAATCAAATCTCCTCTTTTTAACCCTGCATTATAAGCTGCTGAATCTTTTTGTACTTCAGTAATTAAAGCACCTTCTTGATTAGTATAGGCTTTTTTAATATCTTGAGTTAAAGCTCCTATGACTACGCCTAAATATCCTCTTTCAATTTTTCCATGCTCAATAAGTTTTTGTGCAATAGATTTTGCCATATTAGAAGGGATTGCAAAACCTATGCCATTATTTCCACCACTTCTTGAAAGTATGGCTGAATTTATCCCAACTAAAGCTCCTCTACTATCTACCAAAGCTCCGCCTGAATTTCCAGGATTAATAGAAGCATCAGTTTGGATGAAATTTTCATATTGATTTAGACCTATATTGTTTTTATTTAAGGCCGAAATAATCCCACTTGTAACACTACTTCCAACACCAAAAGGATTACCCAAAGCAAACACTACATCACCTTCTAGTAATTTATCTGAATCAGCAAAAACTACTGCGGGTAAGTTTTTTGCTTCTATTTTTATCACTGCTAAATCTGTTTTAGGATCAGCACCGATTAATTTAGCTTTATATTCAGTGCTAGAATCAGGTAAATTTACAGTGATTTTTTCAGCATCTTCTATAACATGATTATTTGTTATAATATAACCATCGCTTGAAATAATTACACCAGAACCTAATGAGCTTACAACTTCTTTATTTTTTTTATTTTTTGGAGCTTGTGGGAAATCAAAACCAAAAAATTGTCTAAAATAAGGGTCATTGAAAAAATCATCAATTCCAAATGAACTACTTTGAACAGTTTTAGAAGTTGAGATATTTACAACTGAATTTTTAACTTTTTGTATGGAATCATGATAAGAAAGTATAGTATTTTGATTATCAGTTGGTAAAGTTCTTTTTACATTATCATCTGCTTGTTTAAAATCAATACTAGCACTAAAAAGACTAGTTGCCAATGCCAAAGAAAGAATCATAGTTTTTTTCATGTTTTATCCTTTGTAAAATCATTTAATGCAAGTATAAAATTTTATTTTTACACAATTGTAAATAAAACCTTTAGTTTTAAAACTTATAAAAGTTGATTGACTAAGACTAAAGTTTTTGATATAATCTTATAAAAAATTAAGGAATAATAAAAATGAGTAATAGTTTATATGAAACACTAGGAGTTTCGCAAAACGCTAGTGCAGATGAGATAAAAAAAGCTTATAGAAAATTAGCAAGACAATATCATCCCGATATTAACAAAGAAAATGGTGCTGAGGAAAAATTTAAAGAAATTAACGCCGCTTATGAAATTTTAAGTGATGAGAAAAAAAGAGCTCAGTATGATAGATATGGCGATTCTATGTTTGGTGGGCAAAGTTTTCATGATTTTTCAAGAAATGCAGGTGGAGCTGACATCAATGATATTTTAAAAAATATTTTTGGCGGAGGCTTTGGAGGATTTAGTGGCGGTTTTAGTTCTAGTAATAATTTTAGAAGTGGCTTTGGGGGATTTGGAGGATTTGAAGAAGATTTAGACTTGCAAGCAAGTGTTAAAATTCCTTTTGAAAAAGGAATTTTAGGTGGTGAGCATTTGGTAAATATAAATAACGAGCAAGTTAAAATCAAAATTCCACATGGCATAAAAGATGGCGAAAAGCTACGCATACGAGGTAAAGGAAAAAGCTTTCAAGGGCAAAGAGGGGATTTGATTTTAAAAGTTGAACTTGAGCAAAGCGATGAATATGAAAGAGAAGATGATGATTTGTACAAAAAGGTTGAAATTAGCTTGAAAACAGCGCTTTTTGGAGATAAAATCAGTGTGCATACCCCAAGAAAAGAAGTTAAAATTACCATACCGCCAAATTCTAAAAACAATCAAAAAATTAGACTTAAAGGCTATGGAGTGCAAAATAGAAAAACAGATCTTTATGGGGATATGTATTTAATTTTGAATGTAAAAATACCTGATATTAATAGCCTTGATCCTGAATTTGTAAAAATTTTAGAAGAAAAATTACCTTGAAAGGAGTAAGTAATGGAGCATAGTTATGATGAACCGGTGTATCTTATAAGTGTTGTTGCAAAAGTTTTAAGTATACATCCACAAACTCTAAGACAATATGAAAAAGAAGGTTTAGTTGAGCCAAGTAGAACCGATGGTAAAATGAGGCTTTATTCTCAAAAAGATATAGATAGAATTAAAATGATTTTACGCTTAACAAGAGATCTTGGGGTTAATTTAGCTGGTGTTGATGTGATTTTAAAACTAAAAACAAAAATTGATGAGTTTGAAAACACCATTGAAGAGTTAAGATTAGAACTTGATAGAAGAGATAATCCTTCAAAATCAAGAGCAGTAGTTAAACATAGAAGTAATTTTGATTTAATTTTTTTAGAAAAAATAAAATAATAAAAACATTACAAAAGGTTGGTGAGTGGATGCTTTTATAACTTTATTTTTAACTGCAGTAGCAGTTGCTGTCATACTTAATGTTATACTTAAAAAATTTGGTATTCCAACTATTATAGGTTATATAGCTACAGGTTTATTTGTGCGTGAATTTTATGGTTTTAGCACTAATGAATTTGTTATACATGTAGCTGAATTTGGCATAGTTTTTTTAATGTTTACCATAGGGCTTGAATTTTCATTTAAACATCTTTTGGCAATGAAAAAAGAAGTATTTTTAAATGGAAGTTTGCAAATGCTAACTTGTGGTTTGGTTTGTACTTTACTTGTAACTTATATTTTAGGTATAGCAAGCCATATCGCAATGATAGCAGGTTTTGCTCTAGCCTTATCTTCCACTGCTATAGTTTTAAAAATACTTAATGATAATGGCGATATCAACGAAGAATACGGCAGAAAAGCTTTAGGAATTTTACTTTTTCAAGATATTGCTGTGATACCACTGCTATTAATGATTGATATATTTAGTTCTCAAAATGCTGATATTTCAAAACTTTTACTTACAACTTTAGTCAGTGCTGTGATTTTACTTGTTTTGCTTTATTTTATAGGCAAATACCTTTTTACTTATGTTTTAAAATTCATCATTAAAACTAACGCAAATGAAATTTTCATCGCTACCATACTTTTTACTGTAATAGGAGCAAGTTTTTTGGCTCATTCTTTTGGCTTTTCATACTCACTTGGAGCATTCATAGCTGGAGCTTTGATAGCTGAAACTAAATATAAACATAAAATAGAAGCAGATTTGGTTCCTTTTAGAGATTTGCTTTTAGGATTTTTCTTTATCAGTGTTGGTTTGCAAATTGATTTTCATATAGTTTTTGAAAATTGGTTTTTGATTTTTGTTTTTGTAAGCTTGGTTTTATTGATAAAATTTGTAGTAATCTATGGTCTTTTAATCCTTTATACAAGAAAAAGAGTAGCGTTAAAAACTGCTTTGAGTATTTCTCAAATTGGAGAATTTGCGCTAGCAGTATTTTCGCTAATGCAAGTAAATTCACTTATAGATGAAAAAACAGCACAAATTTTTATTATAGTTTCTATCGTCACTATGGTTGCAACGCCTTTTATTTTAAATAATCTTAGAAAAATAGCCAACGCAGCTGAAGGTGAGCAAAATGATATGGCTAAATTTTATTTATGTGATCAAAAAATGAAAGATCATTTTATCATTTTTGGTTATACAAGATTAGGTCAAGAAGTGGTACAAAAGATCAAAAAAACAGGTATTCCATATTTGGTTTTAGAAAGTGATTTAAATTTAGTTGAACTTGGCCGCAGTAGAAATGAAAATATCTTTTTTGCAAATGTAGCCCAAGTAGAAACATTAAAAGTAGCAAATATAGAAGAATGCTCAGTTGCTATTATAACTATAAGTAATGAAGCTAAGCTTGATATGCTCTATCAAGTGCTTTCTAGCTTTAACAAACCCATACAAACGGTTTTAAAAACAAGTGGTACAGGTGCTAAGATCATTTTCCCACATACTGATAAACATTTACACATTGTAGATGCTGAAGCTTCAATAGCAAGAAATTTAGTACAAGAAGCATTACAATGTAGAATCAATACAAGTGCAGCAGAATGAAAAATGATGAAAAAGCTTTAAGGGTAAAATATGTAAGAGCTTTAGAAAAATTTACTAATTCTGCTGTGAGTGCTTTAAAAAGAGAAGATTTTGATTTAACTCTTTTTAGGGAAAGAATGCAAAAAAATGCTAAAATCTTTGAGAAAATTCAAGCGGTGTTTTTAGATTCTACTTATACTAAGGCTTTGGAGATTTTTGTAAATGAGTGTTTAGATGAAAGTTTAGACCAAAAAACCTTAGCTTCAAAAGCCAATGCCTTATATAAGCTAAAAAATAATCAAAGTTATAAAAAAGACAAATATAAAATTAAATTTAAGGATGAATATTGATAAATGTAATTTTTGATATGGATGGCACGCTTATAGATAGTGCTAATGCTATAATATGTGCGGTAAATGAAATAAGAGCGGATTTAAATTTAGAACCTTTAAAAAGAGAGTTTATTTTAGATACTATCAATACTCCTGGACAAAATTATGCTAAGATTTTTTACGGGGTTGATACTTACTCACATACTAGCTTTAAAGAAGGTTATGAGAAGTATTTTATTAAGCATTATGATCAAAGCGTGGTGCTTTTTGATGGTGTGCTTGAGGTTTTGGAATTTTGTAAAAAAAATGATTGCTATTTAGCTATAGCCACAAATGCACCTCAAGAAAGCTTGGTACCTATTTTAAAAAAACAAAACATTCTTTTATATTTTGATAAAATATTAGGTGTTAGTTATGGTATAGAAGCTAAGCCTGATCCTATGATGCTAAGATTAATCGCAGATGAAGCAAAATATGAAAAAAGTATTTTCATAGGCGATAGCTTAAAAGATAGACTTTGTGCTAAAAATGCTAAGATGGATTATATACATATTTCTTGGCAAAAAGAAATTAAAGACTTAGATGAAGCTAACGATAAAACTACTTTAATAGAAAAAATTCAAACTTACATAAAAGGTTAAAAATGGATATTTTTGATGAAATGTTTGTAAAAAGCCCTAAAGAAAAATTTATCGAAACAATAAAATATGCAAATTTAGGTGCATTAGAAAATGTTTTAGAAAAATTATTAGCCGATCATATCGCTATGATAGAGCTTTTAGAAAAAAATAATTTAAATGAAAATGATGTAGCGCAATTTCAAATGGAAAATTCACTCTTAATAGATGAGAGAAAAAATGATTTTTATATAGGCTTAAGTGCTGAAATTTTAGGGCATGAGGGTTGATTTTGCGTTTATTTTTATCTTTATTTTTGATGTTTAATTTTTTAAAAGCTGAAGTATTTTTTGATTATACTTATAAATTTACCTTAAGTAAAGATGAAAAAGCAAGTGTAAAAATAAAAGAAATTGATTATCCTGATGAGATTTATTATTTTGACTTTTCATGGACTTTATTTGATCAAACTAATATCATCGTTCATTCAAGGTATAAAAAATACCCTAGGCAATTTGTGATGTCTTTAAGAAGAAATTTAAATTGGGTAGATCAAACTTTAGTGCCTGATTATAAAAATCCACACATAGATAGAGCAAGATTAATACTTGAATTTAGTGATTTTAAAAAAGGTGAGGCTATTTTCACTATCTACATAGAAGATAGAGATAAAAGATTAGAAGTGGAATTTTTAGATCCTAGAAAAGTCACTCTTAATCAAAACTAAAGTAAAATTTAATAAAATATAATTATAAGAAAATTAAGGAAAGCATGGTGCAAAAGATAGATCAATATATGCATGAATTTTTATCTGAATTAAATTACAAGCCTATTTTAATAATGAGTTCAAAACTTCAAGGCGGTAAAAAATTACGCTCAAAATTACTTTTAAAAATAGCTAGCGAAAACGATATTAGTTATAAAATTTGTGCCATTATAGAATTAATCCATGCTGCAAGCTTATTGCATGATGATGTGATTGATGAAGCAAAATTAAGAAGAGGTGTAAAATCTATCAATGAACAATTTGGAGCCAAAAATGCTATCATGCTTGGAGATATTTTATACTCAAAAGCCTTCTATGAACTTTCTTTAATAGATTTAAAATTAGCAAAAATCATCTCCAATGCTGTTGTAAAGCTTTCCGTTGGCGAATTAATGGATGTAAATTTAAGCGAAACTTTCAATACCGATAAAAACGCTTATTTGCAAATGATATATAACAAAACAGCCGTTTTAATCGAAGCTAGTGCAAGATGTGGGGCTATACTTGCTAATTTAAATGAAGATGATTTTGCAGAATATGGTAAAAACTTGGGCTTGGCTTTTCAAATCGTAGATGATATTTTAGATATCAAAGGCGATGAACAAACCTTAGGCAAACCCGCCATGAATGATTTTAAAGAAGGTAAAACCACCCTTGCTTATATGTATTTATATGAAAAATTAAATCCACAAGATCAAGAAATACTTAAGTCTTATTACAAGAAAGATTTAAATATAGATGAACTTACTTGGATTAAAAATAAAATGCAAGAGCATGAAATTTTTAATCAAATTGGTCAAGAATTAAACACCTATGCAAATAATGCCTTAAAAGCCATAGAAAAATACAATATAAAAGATTTAGAAGATATTATTAAAAGTATGATAGAAAGGGAATTTTAATGCATTATTATTGTATCAGTTTTACGCACAAAAATACAGATATTGCTACTAGAGAAAAACTTTCCTTTTCCAATGAAGATAAAAAAAGAGAACTATTAAGATTAATCCATACTAATAATAAAATTCTAGAAAGTTTAGTGCTTAGCACTTGCAATAGAGTTGAAATTTTTCTTTTTATCGGAGAAATTGAAAGTATCAATGAACATATTTTAAAAACACTT
The DNA here is from genome assembly GCF_004357905.1 of Campylobacter lari. Lineage (NCBI taxonomy): Bacteria > Pseudomonadati > Campylobacterota > Epsilonproteobacteria > Campylobacterales > Campylobacteraceae > Campylobacter > Campylobacter lari. The sequence continues at coordinate 275,352 of NZ_SMTT01000001.1, forward strand.
AGTTTGCTTTGTGGGGTTGATAAAGAAAATTTAAGCACAAAAGCTGATTTTTATGAAGATAGTGGGGCTATCCATCATTTATTTTCTGTGGCAAGTTCACTTGATAGTTTAGTTATTGGAGAAACACAAATTGCTGGACAATTAAAAGATGCTTATAAATTTGCTCTACAAGAACAAAGATGTGGTGTGCATTTAACTAGAGCAGTCCATTATGCTTTTAAATGTGCAGCAAATATTAGAAATCAAACTGAAATTTCCAAAAATCCTATTTCAGTTGCTTCAGTAGCGGTAGCAAAAGCCAAAGAGCTTATAAATTTAGAAAATAAAACTGCAGTTGTAGTGGGTGCAGGGGAAATGAGTGAGTTAGCCTGTAAACATTTATTAAATGCTAAAGCTAAAGTGTTGATTTTAAATCGAGATATACACAATGCCCAAAAACTTTGTGAGGATTTAGGTGAAAATGCAAATTGCGAAAGTATCGCAAATTTAAAAGAAGCATTAAATAAATATGAGATATTTTTTAGTGCCACAAACGCTCCACATGCTATCATAACCAATGACATATTAGAAGAAAAAGATTATAAAAGATATTTTTTTGATATAGCAGTGCCTAGGGATATTGATGTAAAAGCAAATGAAAAAAATATAGTTTATGCTGTTGATGATTTAGAAGAAGTTGTAAGAAAAAATTTAACACTAAGAGAACATCAAGCCCAGATTGCTTATTCTATAGTAGGCGCTATGACAAATGAGTTTTTCCAACATCTAAGCAAACTAGCAACCTTACCTTTGGTTAAGCAATTACGCTTGCAAGCTGATGAAATCGCTAAAGAACAATTACAAAAGGCCATAGATAAAGGATATTTAAAACACTCAAATCATGAAGAAGCAAGAAAGCTTATAAGACAGGTGATGAATGCATTTTTACATCATCCTAGTGTAAATTTAAAAAAACTAAGTGGAACTATGCAAAATGACTCTGTTGTAAATGCCATGCGTTATGTGTTTGATTTAAAAAATGAAAGCATGGAAGGTTTAAACTTCTATAAATGTGAATTTAATTTGGAGAATAATCATGAAATTTAGTAAATTTTATGCCATAAGCACAAAAGAAAATCCAAAAGATGCTACCCTGCCAAGTCATATATTTTTAGTTAAGGGTGCTTTTGTAGAACAAATTGGAAGTGGTTTGTATAATTTTTTACCTTTAGGAAAAAGAGTTTTAGATAAGATTAAAAATATCATCAAAGAAGAAATGGATAAAGCAGGGGCTTTAGAAGTAAATTTAAGTTTTAATACCCCAGCTGAACTTTGGAAAGAAAGTGGGAGATTTAATGTTTTTGGTAAAGAGCTTTTACGCTTTAAAGATAGAAAAGAAAATGATTTTGTCTTAGGACCAACCCATGAAGAAGCCATAGTAGCTTTGGTTAGAAATAAAGTAAATTCTTACAAACAACTTCCTTTGCATTTATATCAAATAGGACTTAAATTTAGAGATGAGGCTAGACCTAGATTTGGACTTTTAAGATGTAGAGAATTTTTAATGAAAGATGGTTATAGTTTTCATAGCAGTGAAGCTGATTTAGACAAAGAATTTAATCTTATGCATGAAACTTATAGTAAAATTCTTACAAGATTAGGGCTTGAATTTAGAGCTGTTGAAGCTGATAGTGGGGCTATTGGTGGAAGCGGTTCAAAAGAATTTATGGTTTTGGCTAAAAATGGCGAAGATGATATATTATTATGCGAGCATTGTGATTATGCTGCAAATATTGAAGCAGCAAAAAGAGCTAAAAAAAGTTGTGAAGATGAAAGGCCAGAAGCTGATTTTGCTACACAATTTCACACTCCAAATGTAAAAACTATAGAAGAATTAGCGGAATTTTTTAAAATTAATCCTTACTATACTGTTAAAGCTATTGCTAAAAAAGCTATTTATGAAAATGAAGAAAAAATTGTAGTATTTTTTATACGCGGCGATGATGAACTGCAAGAAGTTAAAGCACTAAATGCAGCAAATGCATTAGAATTAGTTGATGTAAGTGAAGAAGAATTAGAAAAAGCAGGTTTGGTACCAGGATTTATCGGCTTTGTAGGATTAAATGGAGTTGATTTTTATATTGATCGTGAGCTTGAAAATGAAACAAATATGATTATTGGAGCAAATAAAAAAGATTATCATTTAGTCGGAATCAATGTTGTAAATTTAAATAAAGAACGCTTTAAAGATCTTGCAGCAGTTAAAGAGCATGATCTTTGTCCAAAATGTCAGCACAAGCTTAAGCAAAGCAAAGGTATTGAAGTAGGGCATATTTTTAAACTTGGAAATAAATACTCAAAAGCAATGAATGCAAGCTATTTAGATGAAAATGGTAAAGCTCAATTTTTCACTATGGGTTGTTATGGTATGGGAGTGAGCCGTTTAGTAGCTGTCGCCATAGAAGCAAGCCATGATGAAAAAGGTTGTATTTGGAATAAAACTCTAGCTCCTTTTGTTTTAGATATTATCGTTTCTAATATAAAAGATACAAAAGCTATGGAATTTGCCGAGCAAATTTATACTCATTTTAAAGATAAAGAAATTTTGTTTGATGATAGAAATGAGCGTTTTGGTGTAAAGATTAATGATTTTGAATTAATGGGCTTTCCTTATGCTTTAGTTATAGGTAAAGGCTTAGAAAGCGATGAAGTAGAGTTAATCCATAGAAATACCTTAGAAAAACAAGTTTTAAAAACCCAAGAAGTAATTTCACACTTAGAGAAAATTTTATGATAGCAAAAACAAATTTAAGTGCTTTTTTGATTTTAGAATTGATTGCTAGTATTTTATTTATAGTCTTTTTTGGTTTTTTAAATTTTTTTATGATAGTTTTTGCAAGTATGTTTTTAGGAGCAATGTTTTTAGCAAAGACTTGGACAAATCTCATCACTATGCAAAATGCCAATACTAATTTATTTGGTATGATTAAATTATTTTCCTTAACTATAGTTGGAATTTTACTTTTAATACCAGGAATTTTAAGCACATTTTTGGGAATTTTACTCTTATTTTTTATGATGATATTAAAATTATTTACAAAACAAAAAAGAAAATATCATCAAACAAACAACGAAGAAGAAATCATAGATGTAGAAATCATACAGGAGCATAAAAAATGCAATTAATCATCGCAACAAGAAAAAGCCAACTTGCATTATGGCAAAGTGAGTATATAAAAAATAAATTATTACAAACACATTCTGATTTAGAAATCTCTTTAGAGGGTTTTAAAACTAAAGGTGATGTTTTACTTGATTCTCCTTTAGCTAAAATAGGTGGAAAAGGACTTTTTACAAAAGAACTTGAAGAAAGTATGTTAAGAGGTGATTCACACTTAGCTGTGCATAGCTTAAAAGATGTGCCAAGCTTCTTTCCTGATGGCTTAGTTTTAGCTGCTATTTCAAAAAGAGAAGTGGTAAATGATGCTTTTTTAAGTGAGTATTATGAAAGCTTAAATGCTCTTCCAAAAGGTGCAAAAGTAGGCACTACAAGTCTTAGAAGAAGAATGCAGCTTTTAGCGTTAAGACCTGATTTAAATATCATTTCTTTAAGAGGTAATATCAACTCACGCTTAGAAAAACTTAAAGCTAAGGAATTTGATGCTATTATTTTAGCTCTAGCTGGCATTAAACGCTTGGATTTAGATAAAGAAATAAAGTACATTAGGGCTTTTGAGCTTGATGAGATGATACCTGCAGCTTCTCAAGGAGCTTTAGGTATAGAAAGCATTGATGATAAACAAATTTTAAAATACCTTGAATGCTTAAACGATAAAAATGCCTTTGTAGAAACTTATATAGAAAGAGATTTTATAAGAACCCTAGAAGGTGGTTGTCAAGTACCTATAGGAATTAATGCAAAAATCATTGATGAAAAAATAGAAATTCGCGCCATAGTGGGCTTACCCGATGCAAGTAAAATTTTAAAAGAAAAAAGAGTGATTGATAAGCAAAATTACTCAAATGCAGGCGAGCTTTTAGCCAAAGAAATGATAGCAAAAGGTGCAAAAGAAATTTTAAAAGAAGCAGAGAGTATGATATAAATGCAAAAATTCGTAGAGCTTTTAGAAAAAAATAATTTATTAAAAACCATCCATGAGCCAGTAGATGTAGAACTTGAAATGGCACATTTAGCTTATATAGAAGTTAAAAAAGAAGACTCTAAAGCCTTGCTTTTTACTAATGCAGTAAAAAATGGCAAAAAATACGATTATCCTGTATTATTAAATACTTTTTGCAGCAAAAAAGCTTTAAATTTAGCATTTGGAAAAGATTATGAAGATGTAGCTAAAGAAATTAGCTCTTTACTTAAAATGCACATACCGCAAAGCTTTGGTGCGAAATTAAATTTTTTCAAAACCTTGCTTGATTTAAAAAATATCCCACCAAAACGCATCAAAAAAGATGGAGAATTTAACTACAAAAGCTTAAATTCTTTATATGAAATACCTATTTTAAAAACTTGGGAAAAAGACGCTGCACCTTTTATCACTATGGGGCAAGTTTATACTCAAAGCATAGATGAAAAACAAAATAATCTTGGAATGTATCGCTTGCAAGTAGTTGATGAAAAAACCTTGCTTATGCATTGGCAAATTCACAAAGACGCGAGCCACTTTTTCCATGAGTATAAAAAAGCAAATCAAAAAATGCCAGTAAGTATAGCCATAGGTGGAGATCCTTTATATATTTGGTGTGCTCAAGCGCCTTTACCAAAAGGTATTTTTGAACTTTTACTTTATGGTTTTATTAAGAAAAAACCTGCTATTTTGGCAAAATGCAAAAGCAATCACCTCTATGTGCCTTATGATAGTGATTTTGTGATTGAAGGTTTTGTAGATCCAAATGAATTTGCACCCGAGGGGCCTTTTGGAGATCATACAGGCTTTTATACTCCTGTTGAACTTTGTCCTGTCTTAAAAGTAGAAAAAATCTTTGTTAAAAAAAATGCGATTTATCAAGCTACGGTTGTAGGAAAACCGCCTTTAGAAGATAAATACATGGGGCTTGGCACAGAAAGAGTTTTTCTACCTTTACTTCAAACTAACGCACCTGATTTGATAGATTATAACATGCCTGAAAATGGAGTTTTTCATAATTTAATCTTAGCCAAAATAGAAGCAAAATATCCAGCTCATGCAAAACAAGTAATGCATACTTTTTGGGGAGTAGGGCAAATGAGTTTTGTAAAACATGCTATTTTTGTCGATGAAAATGCACCTTGCTTGCAAGATTATGACAAGCTCATACCTTATATACTTAATCGCTTTGATGAAGAAAAATTACTCATAAGTGAAGGAATTTGCGATCAACTCGATCATGCTTCAAGCACTTATTGTTACGGTGGTAAAGCAGGGCTTGATGCGTGTGGCGATGAGAAAAAAGTTGAACTTGAAATTCTAAGTGATGAAACTTTGTTTTCACTTTTTAAAGAAAAAGATCAAAATATTTTAAAATTAAAACAATTTTACACCCAAACCTTTGCTCCAATTTGTGTGATCTTAATTGATAAAAAAGAAAAAATTGCTCAAATTTTTGAAAAACTACAAATTTATAAAAAACATTTTAGAATTTTAGTTTTTTTAGATTCAGATGCTATTTTGGAAAATCCTTATATGTTAATTTGGCGTGTGGTAAATAATATTGATGCAAAAAGAGATATATTTATCAAAAAAGATTGTGTTGCAATTGATGCGACAAATAAAGGATCATTAGAAGATTATCATAAAGAATGGCCTTTAATGACAAATTGCTCCAAAGAAGTTATAGACAGACTTATTGCAAAAAAATTACTTGTAAATGATGAAAAATTCTTCAAAAAGTTTGAAATTTTTTAATTTTAAACTTTTTGAGAACACTTTTTGCTTATTAAATATATATATTTTTAATTTAAATATTAAGTTTTTTAAAATTGTGTCGATAGTGTGTTTTAGAGTCTTTTAAAAAGGAGTTTAAAATGGACATTAGCAATATTCAAAGGGATACAAATATAACTCATTTTAACACAAAAAGTGTTGAAAAGCCATCTCAAGAGAATAAGCAACAGGTTGATTTAAATGATCAAGATGAGAATTTAAATGAAAAATTAAAAAACGCAACAGAAAAACTTAATAGACAAATGGAAACATTGGAAACAAATGTGCGTTTTGCGTATAATGATAAAATAAATGAAATGTATGTAAATGTCACCGAAAAAGACACAGGTAGATTAATACGCAAAATTCCTAGTGAAGAAGTTATGAAATTAATAGAACATTTTAAAGGTGTTATTGGCACCATTTTTGATAAGGAGAGTTAATCATGGCAGTAGGTAGTTTAGGAAGTTTAGGTATAGGTTCGGGAGTTTTAACAAGCGATACACTTAATAAGCTTAAAGAAGCAGAAATGAATGCTCACTTAAAGCTTTATAACACACAACTTGAAACTAACACTTCAAGACAAAAAGACTTAGCAGAGCTTGAAGCTAAACTACTTGCTTTTCAAACTGCTGTAAATAGTCTTGGCGATACTTCTCAATTTAACAAAAAGAAAGTTTCTCCTAGTGTGAGTGGTGATAGCGCTGCTGCTAGCTTGGTTGTAGGCTCTTTATCTAATCTTTCAAATATGAAAGTCATAGTCGATCAACTTGCTCAAAAAGATGTTTATCAAAGCAATGGTTTTAAAGACAAAACCTCTACTGTCATGGGCAGTTTAGGTATAGAAGGTGATGAAAATGGCAAAGCTTCTTTTACTATCACCCAAGATGGAAAAGACTATAAAATAGAGATCGATAAAAGTACAACCGTAGCTCAACTTGCTGAAAAAATCAATTCCGCCACAGGTGGTAAAATAGAAGCTAAGCTAGTAAATACCGGAGATAGAGACAATCCTTATCGTTTAGTAGTGCAAAGCACTGAAACAGGAACTAAAAACAATATCTCTTTTTCAGGCGATGATAAACTTTTAGAAGCTATGGGTTGGGGGCTTGATAAGGATAGTATTAGTGCAGGTGGTTTATATGGTTTTAGACCAACAGATGCTGGAGATAAAGATAAAATAAGTGGAACATTTAGTGGAAAACTTGATGAAAAGCTACTTGGCGCAGGAGAAAAAACCTCTTTTACTTTTGTTATAAAAAATGGTGAAAGATATGATAGATTTACTATAGATATAAACGATCAAACAACCTATGAAAGTTTAGCAGAAGATTTAAAAAAACAAACTAACGGAAAAGTGGAATTAAACTTTGATGAGGGTAAAAATACTTTTACATTTAGAGCTACTAATGGTGGTGAATTAAGTCTTTTTGATGGTGGTTATGCAACTGATGCTGATGGTAATATAGACCAAGCAAATTATTCTAGAGATGATAAAGCTACTTCACTATTAAGTAGTAAATTTGGCATTACCTTAGATACAAGCACACCACAGGGCTACAATGTAGCTTCAAACAATGAAAATCATATCCAAAAAGGTATGGATGCTATCTTTAGTGTAGATGGTGTTAAGATGATTAGATCAACTAATACCATTACAGATATAGGACCTGATATTACCCTAGAGCTTAAACAAAAGGGTGAAATTAGTTTCAATGTTACTCAAGATACTGAAGCCATAGCACAATCTTTAGAAAGTTTAGCTACTGCTTATAATGATTTAATGATCAATCTTAATGCAGCGACAAAATACGATCCTGATGCAGGGACAAAAGGAAATTTCGTAGGTGTAAGCTCGATTTATAATATAAAATCACAAATTAACAATATTTTGCTTCAAACTATCACAGTAGATGGAACAATCACAGTTGGAGATAGTGATACTTCAGATGGTGTTAAAGTCTCTTCAAAAGTAAGTTTATCTTTAGCTGATTATGGTTTAACTTTAAATGATGGGGTTTTAACCTTTGACTCTGGAAAATTTAATGCCAAATTTAACGAAGATCCTGAAATGGCTGAGAAATTTTTCGTAGGACACAATGGCTTTGAAGACATTGATCTAACAGGAGATAGAGTAAGTAAGCTTGATAGTGGCGATATAGAATTCAAAGAAGGTAATTTTACCATTACTTATAATGATGAAACTATAGATTTAAGTAAAACTGCCAATGGAGATCCTTTTAAACTAACTGGTGCGGATGATATAGAAAAAGCTAAAAATTTAGTTGATCATATAAATAGTTTTGGTTTAGAAGGTTTAGAAGCTAGTTTTGAAATCATTAATCAAGGTAACGAGAATCAGCAAATTCAATTTAGAATCAAAGGAACATCAGGAAGTAACCTAGAAATTCAAGGTGATAAAGAATTTTTGAAAAAATTTGGCTTAAGTCCAAAAACTATATATTCAGTTTATAAAGAAGAAACTGGAACCTTTGGGGTATTAAAAAACACTATGGGTGAGATGATGAGCTCTGATGGTTCTTTTGGTGGTTATAAAGACTCTTTAACTAAAGAATCAAAAAATCTAAACGAAACTATAGAAAATACTAAAAAATCCATAGAAAGCAGATATGACACAATGTGGTCAAGATGGGCAGCATATGATGGTATAATTGCAAAATTAAATAACCAAGCAAGTGTTATTACAAATATGATTAATGCAGCAAATAATCAAAATTCTTAAAAAATAGAGAGGATTTAAATGCTAAATAGTGCAGTATATAATGCGTATTCACAAAATCAAACTGGTGTAGAATCCCAAGAAAAACTTATAGAGATGTTATATAGCGGGATTTTACGCTTTGCAAGTAGGATAAAAATAGCTATTCAAAATGGAAATATAGAAGAAAGAGTGTATTATGTAAAAAGAGCTAGTGCTATTTTTATAGAATTGTTAAATTGCCTTGATTATGAAAAAGGCGGAGAAATAGCACACTACTTAAGTGGCCTATACACTAGAGAATTACAACTTCTTTCTTTGGCAAATATAGAAAATAGTGAAGCAAGAGTAGATGAAGTTATCAATGTAGTCAAAGGCTTGTTAGAGGCTTGGAGAGAAGTTCATCAAAAATGAGTGAAAAAAAATGGATAGATGAGTTTAAACTAGCTGTATATACTGAAGATGTGGAAAAAATAGTTAAACTCATAGAAAAACCTGACTTTAAAGATTGTCCCAATGAGGCTTTAGCTCTTACTAATGAGGCAATAGCTTTTATGAAAAAAAAGCAAGATGAAGTAGCAAAAAATTTACAAAAACTCAAAAAAGCATCTGCTTATATGAAATAAAACATGGCGATAAGCCGAGTTCTGTCAAGAGCGATCATTTATCTAGACTTGTTTTTGCAAACAAGTTCAAGCGAAGGGTTATATTATAAGACTAAAACCACCCCTTCTTGCTGCGGATTGGGTTTACATAGCTAGCTTTGTTACCAAAGCTACTGGTAGGCTCTTACTCTACCGTTTCACCTTTTCCATATAATATGGTAGTTTTCTTTCTGTTGCACTTTCCCTTAGGTTACCCTAGCCATCCATTAGATGGAATCCTTGTCTTATTGCAGCTCGGACTTTCCTCTTCAAAAGAAGCGATCGCTTGCCATGTTTAGATAAATTTTATCAAAAAAATCATTTTTATACTAGAGTAAAAATAAGATTTAATGTAATTTTTAATTCATTTTCATATTTTACAAGCTCTAAATTTTTGACTTTTATATAAGGATCTAGTTCTTGCAAAAATTGCATTAAAAAATAAAAATCACCATTAAAACTCAATCTTAAATCATAATAAGTAAAATACTGATCTTGACTTTCATGACTTTGGATTTGTAAAAACCTTACTTTAGTGAGATTTTTTTCTATATTTTTTAAAACACTTTGATAATCTTTACTTTCTTCTAAGGATATTTCATTATCAAAAGATTGCAATTTTTCATCTTTAAAATCAGAAATCAATTCTTGTTTTTGCTCATATTTTGCTTGTAAAATAAATAACTCATCTTTTGACAATTTCATTTGTTTTTCAAAATACTCAAAAATACTCATATAGATTATAAAAAAACCAAATACAAAAGCCATTATCAAAGTCAATATAAATTCGCGTTTAGATAATCTCGTAAAAATATTTTCTAAATTTTCATAAAGATTTTTCAAAAACAAGAGTAATTTTTTCATCGTTAATCTCTTTATTTTTTAACACAAAATGATATTTTTTAAAATCATCATAAAAATCATAATCTTTATTAAGCTTTATGATAAAATCATTATTTTTTATATATAAAGCTTCTATATAACTTTGATGAGAATTTAAGACTTTTAAAAAATTATAAAAATCCTTATAGCAGAGCGTATTTGCATAAAATTTTTGTAACAAATCAATTTTTTGTTCATTTTTTTCTTGTAATTTTTCAACTTCATGATTTTGTTTTTGATTTATTTTTGCTTGCTCTAAGATATCATCTTGATTTTTGATTAAATTTTCATATTTTATTTTTTCTTTTTCATAAAATGATTTTTGCGTATATAAATACAAAGGATAAACTAAGGCTAGTAAAATCCCGCATGTAAAAGCTAATAAAATTTTAAAACTAAAAGATTTTAAATGATTTATTTTTGCTATATTGGCAAAATCAATTTTAACTCGATCATGTTTTTTTAATAATTTTTGATAGAAAGTATTACTATTAAATTTATCAAAACTGCTAAGATTTTGAGTATCGTCTATACTTATGATGTTTTTATATGTATTTTTTAATTTTTCATCATATATTTTACTATAAGTATTTAATGGCATAACTTTGCAATTTTGAAATTCACATCCCAAATACTCCACTAAAACTATGTATTTTTTCTTAAATAATAATGCAAGATTTTCACTATTTGTATCATTCCTAAAATACACTTCAAAGAGCAGGGGTTCTGGGATTACATAATCAACATCTAAAATATCTTCATATTTACACAAAAATACATGAGTAAAAGATTTATCTTGAAAATACTTTAGCTCATATGAAAAATCATCTTTAAGACCAAGTTCCTCAAAGCTCTTTTTTAAGATTTCATCTTCACTAATAGGATTTGTAAGTTTTATATATAAAAGTTTTTCATAAGTAAGAAAATCTTTTTTGATGATTTTTTTACTCATCATAAAGGATTTTTTTGAGATTTTGCTCGTTTTTATGCCAATTTTTTTCTAATTGAACGAACAATTTTAGCATTACCTTTTTTTGTGCTAATTTTTCTATTTTCATCCTAGCTTCTTTACCTATACGCTTAATTGTAGCTCCATCTTTACCTAGTATCATTCCTTTATGAGAATTACTATCTGTAATGATGATAGCGTTAATATAATAAATTTGCTCAAGCTCTTTGATTTTTTCTATTTTTACTTCAGTGCTATAAGGAATTTCATCACTTAAATTTTCATATATAGCTTCTAAAATAAAATCTCTATAGATATCCTTTTCATTTGTGGTAGTAATAAACTCAGGATCAAAATAATACGGATGTTCAGGCAAATACTTAATCATCTCATCTAAGAGAATTTTTTTATAAAATTTTTGCTTAGCAGAATAGGGGATAATAGCGCTAAAATGCGAGTTAAACTGAGAATACTCGCTTAATTTTTTAAGTAAGACTTCTTTTTTTACCAAATCAACCTTATTGATTAATACAATATGCGGCACTTTAGGATTTAAACTTAAAAAATTTTCATAATCTTTAATATCATCATAAATACTAGCCACAAATAAAATCACATCACAATCTACAATGCTTTTAATCGCCAAATCAATCATAAGCTGATTCATAGCTTTAGAGCTTGCATGCAAGCCTGGTGTATCTATAAAAATAAGCTGATGATTCTCATGCATTATAATTGCATTAATCTTTCTTCTTGTAGCATTTTGCTTATGAGAAACCATAGCCACTTTTTCTTCTAATAAAGAATTAAGGATAGAACTTTTTCCCGCATTAGTTCTACCCACTATGCTTATAAAGCCACTTTTCACAAGATATACCTAGCTAAATCTTTATTTTCTATGATATCTCCAAGTTTAACTTGCACTTTAAAATCATCTATTTTATAAACTTTTCCAGCATATTCATCTGCTTCAAAACTAATATCTTCCAAAAGTTTTTCCACCACCGTGTGTAAGCGTCTTGCGCCAATATCTTGCATTTCTTCGTTAGCCTTGCTTGCTATTTTTGCTATTTCTCTAATAGCCTCATCTTCAAAAACAAGCTCTACATTTTCAGTTTTTAAAAGCTCAATGTATTGTGTTAGTAATGAATTTTTAGGTCTTGTTAAAATAGCATATAAAGCATCCTCATCTAGCGAATCAAGCTCAACCCTTAAAGGAAAACGCCCTTGAAGTTCAGGAATTAAATCACTTGGCTTGCTTAAATGAAAAGCACCTGCTGCGATAAATAAAATATGATCAGTTTTTAAAGGTCCGAATTTAGTTTGTATAGTACTACCTTCAACTATAGGAAGCAAATCTCTTTGTACCCCTTCTTTACTTGGATCTTGGCGGTTTGAATTTGAGCTTGAAACTGCTACTTTATCTATCTCATCGATAAAAATAATCCCTTCATTTTCAGCTCTTCTTAAAGCCTCGCCTTTAATACTTTCCATATCAAGAATTTTTTCACTTGCTTCTTGAGCTAAAGCTATTCTTGCATCTTTTACTTTCATTTCTTTTTTAACTTTTTTATTACCCACGCCAATAACTTTTACTATATCTTGCATAGCACCCATTTCAGGTGGTAAATTTGGATTAGTATCAAACACGCTTTGTGAAATTTCAACTTCTATTGTGCTATCATCTAAATCACCAGCTTTTAATTTCACGCGCATTTTTTCTAAAGAATTTTGATACTCTTCTTGTTTTTCTTCACTAACACCCTTTGGTAAAGGTGGTAAAAGTTTTTCTAAAATTTTATTTTCTATAAATTCATTAATTTTGTCTTTATTTTTTTCTTTTTCTTCGTTTTTTACTAAATTTAAAGCAGCATTAGCTAAATCTCTAACCATGCTTTCTACATCACGCCCAACAAAACCAACTTCAGTATATTTACTTGCTTCAACTTTTACAAAAGGAAGTCCCATCATCTTAGCAAGGCGTCTTGCAATCTCTGTTTTACCAACCCCAGTTGATCCTATCATTAAAATATTTTTTGGCATGATATCATCTTGAAGTTCAGGGCTAAGCTGCATTCTTCTATAACGATTTCTTAAAGCAATTGCTATAATTTTTTTGGCGTTTTTTTGTCCAATTACATAATCATCTAAAAATTTCACAATCTCTTTTGGAGTTAAATTCATTTATCATCCTCAATTACATAAGTTTTAATATTTGTATTTGTATAAATGCAAATTTCACCAGCTATTTGCAAGCTTTCTTTGACTAATTCTTCTTCATCTAAATTTGAATGTTTGGCTAAAGCTCTTGCAGCAGAAAGTGCATAGTTACCCCCACTACCAATAGCAGCTATAGCACCATCTTCAGGCTCAACTACATCTCCAGTTCCTGAAAGTAAAAATATATGATCTCTATCTAATACCAACATCATTGCTTCAAGTTTTCTTAGGTATTTATCCTTACGCCATTCTTTTGAAAAATCTATTGCAGCTTTTAACAAATCACCCTTAGAACTAGAAAGTAGTTTTTCAAACATGTCAAAAAGATTAAAAGCATCAGCAGTGCTTCCTGCAAAACCTGCTAATACTTTTCCATTGTTTAATTTTCTAATTTTAACTGCATTGTTTTTTAAAACAGTGTTTCCAAAACTTACTTGCCCATCTCCACCAATTACAGATTTATTTTTACCTTTATAAGCTAAAATTGTAGTTGCGTGAAACATTATTCTCCTTTAACTTCTAGCTTAAATACAGCATGAATTGCATGGCCTAATTTTGCTGAAATTTCATGCACACCAAGCTCTTTTATGGTATCACATTCTAAGCTTTTTTTATCAAGCTCTATACCTTTTTGATCTTTTAATGCATGTGCGATTTCATCTTTAGTAACCCCACCAAACAAGCTTCCATTAGCTCCCACAGGCTTAGCTATACAAATAGTGATTTTAGATAATTCCTCTTTTAATTTTTCCAAATTTGCAAGTTCAAATCTTAAATTTTCAGCCTTTTTCTTTTGCTCTGCTTCATATTGTTTTAAAACTTCATGTGTAGCAGCTTTGGCAAAACCTTTGGCAATTAAAAAATTTTGTCCATATCCATCTTTTACTTCTTTAACTTCTCCTGCTTTTCCTAAGCTTTTTACATCTTTAATTAATAATACTTTCATTGTTTTCCTTTTTAAAATTTTCTTCCATTTTTACCTGCGATGATAAATCTCAAAGCATTTAATCTTATAAAGCCTGCTGCATCTTTTTGATCATACACAGCATCTTCTTCAAAAGTACAATAAGCCTCGCTAAATAAGCTATCATTCACACTTTCTCTGCCTATTACTATTACATTACCTTTATATAATTCAAGTTTAACTTTACCATTTACATATTTTTGTGACTCATCAATTAAGGCTTGAAGCATTAATCTTTCAGGCGAGAACCAATAGCCATTATAAATTAAACTTGCATATTTTGGCATTAATTCATCTTTTAAATGTGCTGCTTCTCTATCAAGAGTGATACTTTCTATAGCACGGTGTGCTTTTAAAAGTATACTTCCACCCGGAGTTTCATAACAACCTCTACTTTTCATACCCACATAGCGATTTTCAACAATATCAAGACGACCTATACCATGTTTTGCACCAAGCCCATTAAGTTTTGCTAAAAGCTGTGCAGGAGACATTTTTTCTCCATTAATAGCACATAAATCGCCTTTACTAAACTCAAGCTCTATCACTTCGCTTTCATTTGGAGTTTCTTTTAAATCTTTCACCCAACGCCACATATCCGCTTCAGGTTTAGCAGCGGGATCTTCAAGTACTAAACCCTCATAAGAAATATGCAATAAATTTGCATCCATAGAATAAGGTGACTTACCTAGCTTTTTAGCTATATCAATACCATGTTTTTGCGCATAAGCTAAAAGTTTTTCACGGCTATTTAAATCCCATTCTCTCCAAGGAGCAATAATGGCTAAATTTGGATTTAGCGCCAAAGCACCTAATTCAAAACGCACTTGATCATTTCCTTTACCTGTTGCTCCATGACTAATAGCATCTGCATTAGTTTTATTTGCTATTTCTACTAAAGCTTTTGCTATCAAAGGTCTTGCTATACTTGTACCTAGTAAATATTCTCCTTCATAAATAGCATTTGCTCTAAACATAGGAAACACATAATCTTTTACAAATTCATCTTTTAAATCTTGAATAAAAATATTTTCTTCTTTTACACCCAAAGAAAGCGCTTTTTTTCTAGCAGGTTCAAGCTCTTCGCCTTGTCCAATATCTGCTGTGAAAGTTACTACTTCACATTTATACTCATCTTGTAGCCATTTTAAAATTATACTTGTATCAAGTCCGCCAGAATATGCTAAAACTACTTTTTTAATATCTTTTTTCATTGTCTTTCCTCTTTGTAAAAAAATGATTGTAAAATTTAACGAATTTAGCTTAATATAATGTAAAATATTTAGACATTTTATAACATTTTCTTGTATTTTTTGATAAAATATTTTTATGAGAATAGATAAATTTTTAAATGTAGTTAATATTACTAAGCGTCGTGCTATTTCAGAAGATATGTGCAAAAGTGGTGTAGTAAGTATAAATAATCAAGTAGTTAAAGCTAGTAAAGAAGTAAAAATTGGCGATGAAATAAGCATTAAATTTATAGAATATACCAATACCTATAAAGTCTTAGATATACCAACAACCAAAAGCATACCAAAAGCTATGCAAGAAAAATATGTGGTAAAAATCCAATGAAAGAAATGATTTTAAGCCAAAATGAGCTTTATAAGCTTTGTGAAATTTTACCTAAAAATGGAGTTATTTTACTTCAAGGGGATTTAGCAAGCGGTAAAACTACTTTAGTACAAAATTATGCTCAATTTCTTGGAGTAGAAAAAACGCTTAATTCTCCTACATTTTCTATCATGCAAGAGTATGATTTTCAACAAGGTAAAATGTATCATTATGATATTTATCAAGAAGGTTTTGATGGGCTTTTAAAAAATGGCTTGATTGAAAATTTTTTTGAAGAGGGTTTGCATTTGGTAGAGTGGGGTGATGAAAAATTAAAAAAATATTTAGATAAATATCAAATTTTTAATATAATTTTACAAATCATTCCTTATGAAAATAAAAGAAAGTATATAATACATGAGTAAGCTAGAAGCTAGAAATTTAGAAAAAATCATTAAAAAAACTAAAATCATACACGATGTTTCGCTAGAAGTGCAAAGTGGAGAAGTTGTAGGACTTTTAGGGCCTAATGGAGCAGGAAAAACTACGAGTTTTTATATGATATGTGGACTTATTTTGCCAACAAGTGGACAGGTGTTTTTAGACTCACAAGATATCACAAAAGAACCACTTAATAAAAGAGCAAAGCTTGGCATTGGGTATTTACCTCAAGAAAGTAGTGTTTTTAAAGACTTAAGCGTAGAAGAAAATTTACTTTTAGCCGCCCAAGTAATATATAAGGATAAAAATTTATTAGAACAAAAGATAGAACAAATGCTAGAATTACTTAGCATAGAACCTATTAGACACAGAAAAGGCATGAGTTTAAGTGGGGGTGAAAGAAGGCGTTGTGAAATCGCAAGATCACTTATGTGTGATCCTAAATTTTTACTTTTAGATGAACCATTTGCTGGGGTTGATCCTATCGCAGTGAGTGAAATTCAAAGCTTGATTAATGATTTAAAAGCTATGAATATAGGTGTTTTAATCACTGATCATAATGTAAGAGAAACTTTAGCAATTTGCGATAGAGCTTATGTGATTAGAAGCGGAAGGTTGCTAGCTAGTGGTAATGCTAATGAAATTGCGCATAATGAAGATGTTAAAAAATATTATCTTGGAAGTGAGTTTAGACTTGAATAATGCTTAAACAAAAAACCTCTATAACACAAAAAGCAAAACTATCACAAACCTTAAGATCTTGGCTTCCTATATTGCAAGCTAATATTGAAGATCTAAAAGAAAGTTTAGATGAATTTGCTAAAGAAAATCCTTTTATAGAGATCAAAGAAAACTCAAGCATTACAAACAATCAAAACAAGTATTATCAAGAGTATTTTAGTAAAAATACCACTACACAAATGATTGATGCAAAAAGCTTGGAAGTAAAAAATGTATATGAACTTTTAAGCGAGCAAATCATACCACCATTTTTTCCTACTAAAAAATCCCAAACCATTGCTGAAAAAATCATAGAATGTTTAAATCATGAAGGTTATTTTGAATATGATGAAGAAATTTTAGGTGAATTTGATCCTTTAGAAGTAGAAAAAATCAGACAAAGATTTAAGTATCTTGAGCCTATTGGAGTGGGCGCAAAAGACAATCAAGAAGCTTTTATTTTTGCATTAGAGCATTTTGACTTAGATGATGAGCTTTATGAGTTTTGCAAAATGTTAATTTTAAATTTAGAAAATGCAAAAGATTTTATCAAAGATCCTTTATATAAAAAGGCTATAGCTATAATTAAAAAAATCTCCATTCCACCTTTTTTGGAGTATTTTGAAGAGAGCATGGAAATCATTCCTGATATATTTATTTATCAAGAAAATGGTGAAATTAAAATTAAAATCAATGATGATTATTATCCTGAAATTGCTTTTGAAGCAGATGGTTTAGATCATGAGTTTTTAAGTGCTTATTTAAAAGATGCAAAAAATTTAATCGATGCACTAGCTATGCGTAAAGCTACCCTTTATAAACTAGGGCTTATGATTATAGAATATCAATATGATTTTTTCATGGGCGGAGATATTAAACCTATGCAACTTAAAGATTTAGCACAAGATCTTGAAAGAAATGCTTCTACTATTTCAAGGGCAATTGCAAACAAATACTTAAGTTGTGATAGAGGTTTAATACCTTTAAAATCTTTCTTTACCACCGCAGTTGATGATGGCGAAACTTCTAATGCTACAATCAAAGATTTTCTTAGTAATTTAATTAAAAAAGAAAATCCTAAAAAACCTTTGAGTGATTTGAAAATTCTTGAACTCACTCAAAAAGAATTCCCAAGTGTGCAACTAGGGCGTAGGACTATCACTAAATATCGTATGCAACTTGGTATAGGAAGCTCAAGTGAGCGTAAAAAATTATATGAATTGATGTAGGAAAAGATGAATTTAGAAAGTATTTTTGAAAAAACCATAAAACAAAATGTGCGTTTAGTAGCAGCTAGCAAGTATGTTCAAGATGAACAAATTCGAGAGCTTTTTAAGCAAGGTGTTATAGAGTTTGGAGAAAATCAAGTCCAAGCTTTAGCTTTAAAAAAAGAAAAACTTCAAGATTTAGAAATCAAATGGCATTTTATAGGCAATCTTCAAAGTAACAAAATCAATCTTTTAATCAAACAAAACCCATTACTTTGGCAATCTTGCAATGGCTTAAAAATCGCCAAAGCCGTAGATAAAAGACTTGATTATAAATTAGATACTTTATTAGAAATCAATACTGCTAATGAAAGTTCTAAAAGTGGTATAGAGCAAAATAAGGCCATAGAAGAATATTTACAAATACAAGAAGAGTGTAAAAATTTAAACCTTACAGGCATTATGTGTATAGGCTCTATGGATGAGGAAAAAGTTCAAGAAAGCTTTGAGCAAACTTTTAAAATCTATGAAATTTTACAAAAACACGGGGCAAAAATTTGCTCCATGGGTATGAGTGGGGATTTTGAACTAGCTATAAAATGTGGTTCAAATATGGTGCGTTTGGGGAGTATTTTATTTAAATAAACCCCATTTGTTTTGCTTTTTCTATCATAAAATCTGCGCCATTTTCACTTTTTAATCCTTGCAAGGCTAAAGATTTTTCTTCTAGTGAGAAATTTTCTACCAAATTTAAAAATTGATGTTTTTCTTCTTGGGTTAAAATTTCACATAAATTACGCTCTTTTAAATACAAAGCATTAAAATACTGATGATTTTTAGCCGCATATGGATAAGGAATAAAAATACAAGGAAGTAAATTTGCACTAAGCTCAAAAAGACTGCTTGCGCCTGATCTTGATATAGCTAAATCTGCTTTAGAAATTTTATCCATAATGTTTTTATCAAAGTCAAAAAGCTCTACTTTGACATTTAAATCCTCATAAGCTTTTTTACATCTTTCATAATCATTCTTACCACATTGATGAATGATATTTATGCCTTTTTCTTTAAAGTATAAAGCATTTTCTAAAGCAAGGTCATTAATAAATTTAGCCCCTTGAGAGCCACCAAGAAAAATAATATTTTTTAATTCTTTTCTCACTCTTGCTTTTTGAGAAAAAATCTCGCTGATAGGATAAGGACAAAAGAAAGTATTTGCTTTGTTAATTTGATCATCAAAAGCAGTAAAAAAAGCTTTAGAAAAAGGCTTTAAAAGTGAATTTAAACTTCCTATTTTTGAATTTTGTTCATGGATTAAAAGTGGAGTATTTGCCATTAAAGCACCAAAAGCGCCTGGAGCACTGCTATATCCACCCACACTAAAAACTGCTTTAATATTATGTTCTTTTAAAATTTGTTTTGTTTTTCTTGCAAGTTTTAAAATATGTAAAAATGATTGAACTTTAGCTAAGCCTTTTTTATTAACAACGCCTTGAGAGCTTAGAAAATATTTTTTATAAAAACCATTTTCATTTTCAAACCAAAGTCTATCTTGGCCATTTTCACTTCCTATGTAAATACATTCTATGCCTTGTTTTCTTGCGCTTTGCAATAAACATCTAGCTATAGCCAAATGCCCTCCCGTGCCTCCACCTGTAATTGCTATCATTTGTCCTCTTTATTTAGTTTTTCTTCTAAAAATTTAATTCTTTCCTCTAGTTTTTGAATTCTCTCTTTTTGGCTTATTTGAAATTCTTTAATATAAGCAGGTATACCAATAGCTGTTAAATTTGCCCCAACATCTTTTAATACAACTGCATTTGAACCTATTTTTGCATTTTTACCTATGGTAATATTACCTAAAATTTTAGCCCCAGAGCCTATGATCACACCATCTTCTATAGTAGGATGTCTTTTGGTATTTTTATCTAAACTTGTGCCACCTAAGGTTACTCCTTGATAGATAATCACATCATTACCAATTATAGCTGTTTCACCTACTACCACACCTATTGCATGATCTATGAATATCCTTCTACCTAGCGTAGCTCCAGGATGCAAATCAACCCCTGTTAAAAACTGAGAAATTCCACTAATCATTCTTGCTATGCGTTTATAATTTTTGATATAAAAAAAATGCGCAAAACGATAATTTACCACAGCCCAAACACCAGGATAGTTAAAAACTAATTCCACCCAAGATCTATATGCAGGATCTTTTTGTTTTGGCATAGAAAAATCTTCTTTGATTAGTTTAAAAATACTCATTTAGAACCTATACTTTTTAAGTATCCATTATCATTTAAAAATAAATAAATTTCACCCAAAATATGTTTTTTTTGATTTTCATTTACAAGTTTTGAAGCATAAATTTTTTCATTAATATTGTCCATAATTGCATGCACATCATAATCAAGATCTTCTAAGGTATCTAAAATAGATTGAGCCTCTAGCACGCTTTCTACTTCAAAACCCTTTTCATTAATACTTATACAAGCTTCGGTTGGATGTGTAAAAAGATTATGCTTCATACCAAGCACTTCTTGATAAGCTCCCACTAGGAAAAATCCTAAAAAATAATCTTCAGCTTCTACATCAATATCATGTAAAAACAAAGGATTATCTTTCGAATAAGAAATTTCCCCATCGCTATCACAAGTTATATCCCATATACTTGCACTTCTAGTTGGCTTTTTATTGAGTCTATCAAGTGGCATGATAGGGAAATTTTGCTCTAAACCCCAAAAATCAGGTAAAGACTGAAATACTGAAAAATTCACTAAATATTTTTCTTGCACTTCATTTTGCAAACTCGATAAATCAGCTTGATCACCCACCAAAGAAATAGCTTTTCTCATAATCAAATGTACTAAAATTTCACTATTAGAGCGATCTTGTAAATCCACATAACCCAAATCAAACAAGGTTAAAATACTCTCCATATGATCAATGCTATCATGTAAATACTCAAGTGCATTAGAAGCTTTAATGTTTTTATACAAATCATAAAGTTCATCAATAAGTTTTGGGTTTTTATCTTTTAATAAAAGCTTGCTTTCTGTGTATTCTTGAGAAAAAAGCTCTAAAACAGGCGCTACTAAAACAGCATGATTAGCTGCTACAAAACGCCCACTTTCTATAAAAATATCAGGCTCTAAATCTTTTTTTTGTTCTGCAATACCTTTTAAAATAAACACAACATCGTTTGCATACTCACTTAAGGTGTAATTTCTGCTTGTTTCGTTTTTAAACTGAGAGTATTCTACCGCTAAACCTCCACCAAGATTAATAGCTTTTAAATTTTTTGCCCCCATTTTTCTAAGCTCGGTGTAGATATTACCCGCTTCATTTAGAGCTTTTTTCAAAGGATGAATTTCAGTAATTTGTGAACCTAAATGAAAATGTATCATAGTAAATTGCTCTAAAAGTTTATTAGCTTTTAAAAGATTTACCGCTTCAATAAGCTCAGTGGATGTTAAACCAAATTTTGAATTTATACCACCACTTTTTGCCCAAATTCCTACTCCAGCTGAATGCAAACGCACTCTTAAACCTATATTTGGCTTTGGCTTAAAACGATTTTTAGCAATTTCAATCATTGCTTCAAGCTCATTAAGTCCTTCCATAGTTAAAGTGATATTATGACCCATTTCACACGCTATAAAGCCCATATTTATGAGTTCTTTATCTTTAAAGCCATTAACTGTTATAGGAGCACTTTCATTATTATAAGCCATAGCTAGTAAAAGCTCGGCCTTACTTCCTGCCTCTAAGCCATAGTTGTATTCTTTACCTAGATTAACTAAATTTTTTACAAAACCTGGATATTGATTGACTTTTAAAGGATATACAGCGTTAAAAGAACCTTTATAGTTAAATTCTTTTTTCGCTTTAGCAAATTTATTATAAATTTGCTCAATTTGCTTATGGATTAAATGAGGAAAACGAAGCAACAATGGCCCCTTATAACCATCATCGCGCAAAGTATTTACTATATCTATAATAGCAGGTTTTTTACCATGATTTACACATACTTTGCCATTTTCAATGATAAAATTATTTGCACCCCAAATATTAATACCATAATCAATCATAACTCATTCTCCAAATTTACTAATTTTATATTTTTAGTATCTTTATTTTCTAAATTTTTATAAAAAATCTCTTCTTTTTGCATTTCATCTTCGCCTATACACAAAAAGATTTCAGCATTAGCATTATCTGCTTGGTTTAAATGCTTTGCAAGTTTTTTTGCTTCATAGCTTAAATATACCTTATGTTTTTTTCTTAAAGTATTTGCTAATTTAAAAATAGTATCTATATAAGCTTCATCCATGGCACAAAGATAAATTCCTTCTCTTGATTTTATGCTTTGTTTTTGTTCTAAAATAGCCATAATCCTTTCTATACCCATAGCAAAACCCACACCATAACCACTTTTACCATCTAAGTATTCAATCAATCTATCATACCTTCCACCACCTGCTACGGCAGCTTTTGCACCGATTTCATCGCTAACAAACTCAAATGCACTTTTGGAATAATAATCAAGCCCACGCACTAATTTTTCATCACATTCAAATTCAACATCATTTTCTTTTAAAAGTTTTTGCAATTTTTCATAATCTTTCTTACAACATGAGCATAAATTTTCACTTAGTTTTGGTGCATTTTCGATTAAACTTTGACAATGATCATTTTTGCAATCAAGCACTCTAATAGGATTTAAGTCTTTTCTTCTTAAACAATCCTCACAAAAACCTTCTTTAGAATTTAAAAAATCTATGAGTTTTTCTTTATATACACCCATACATTCTTTACAGCCTAAAGAATTAATTTTCAAGCTTGTATGAATTTCTAAGCGTTTAAAAATTTCATTTAGCATTAAAATAATGCTCGCATCCTCATACACACTTGCTATGCCAAAGCTTTCTACTCCAAATTGATGAAATTCACGCAATCTTCCTTTTTGTGGCCTTTCATAGCGAAACATAGAGCCATGATAAAACCATCTTTTAACACTTTGAGCCTTGTCCATTTTAGCTTCTATGTATGATCTTACCACCCCAGCTGTCCCTTCAGGCCTTAAACACACATCATTGCCTGCTTTATCAACAAATTCATACATTTCTTTGCCAACTATATCAGAGCTTTCTCCAACACTTCTTTTAAAAAGCTTAGTAAGTTCTAAATGCGGACAATTAATAAAAGTAAAACCATAGTTTTTAGCTACTTTTTCACAAGTTTTTACCACTTTTTCATAAAGAGTAGCTTGATCATCTTGTAAATCTTTCATTCCTTTTAAAGCATTAATCATCTATAAAATCCTTAATTTTTTCATGTAAAATTTCAATACTCAAAGAAGCATCTAATTTTAAAATTTTTATATCTATCTTAGTTTTTAAAAACTCTAAAGTTTCTTCTAGGGCATTTTGTATATTTAAAAAATATTCAACCCCTCTTTTTTCAATACTATCTAGATCTTTTTTAGAAAGTCTTTGTTCAATAAGCTCTTTAGAGCCATGCAAAAATATAACCTTTTGCGGAAAAACCCCGCCTGTGGCAAAAGAATTTAACTCAAATAAAATATTTTGATCAAAATCACATCTTGCATAAGCCATATTAGAAATAAAACTACGATCTGAAATGATAAGTTTGTTTTTATTTTGTGCTAAATGCATGTCGATTAAATTTGCTCTATCTGCTAAAAAAAGCAAAAGCTCAGTTTTTTTAGAAAAATGTATTTTGCTTTCTAATAAAATTTTTCTC
This sequence comes from Campylobacter lari, assembly GCF_004357905.1. Classification (NCBI taxonomy): domain Bacteria; kingdom Pseudomonadati; phylum Campylobacterota; class Epsilonproteobacteria; order Campylobacterales; family Campylobacteraceae; genus Campylobacter; species Campylobacter lari. Next base: position 299,319 of record NZ_SMTT01000001.1, read on the forward strand.
AAATGCACTCCAAGCTCACTTCCACCTGGTTCTTTAGTAAAAAATGCATTATGAAAATATTTTTTTAAAAGTTCTATCTGTGTGCTTTTACCCACACAATCAACCCCTTCAAAAGCTATATACAATCTCTCTCCTTTAATAAAGGTATAATTTCTTTTGGCACAAGCTTGCTCACATCACCATTATGAGCACAAATTGATCTTACTATGGAGCTTGAAATAAAAGAATTTTTTAAATTTGGCATAAGATATATGGTTTCAAAATCTTCCCAAAGCATGTGATTTGCATAGCCAAGTTGTAATTCATACTCAAAATCACTCACCGCTCTTAAGCCTCTTATAATGATATTTATTTGCAAATTTTTAGCAAGATCTACTAGTAAGTTATCAAAAGTTGTAATTTTAACATTTTTTAAGTCTTTTGTAGCAATTTTTACCATTTTTTCTCTATGCTCTAGACTAAACATAGGCTTTTTACTTTCACTTTTAGCTATAGCAACTACCACCTCTTCAAACATCTTGCTAGCTCTAATGATAACATCTAAATGTCCATTAGTGATAGGATCAAATGTTCCTGGATACACACAACTAGCCATCATTGCCACCTTTGGTATAAATTATGCTCGATATTTGCTAGATCAAGCCATTTTCCTATGATAAATTCATATAATTTTTCTAAATTATCAATCTTAGCATAACTTGCCATTACAGGAGGAGCGATGATAACTCCATAGCTAGAAAGTTTAGCCATTTGTTCTAAATTTAAAGTAGAATAGGGCATTTCTCTTACTCCAAGTATGAGCTTTTTGCGTTCTTTTAAAGCCACTCCTGCAGCTCTTGTAAGTAAAGTATCATTTATACCGCAAGCAATTTTTGCTAAAGTGTTAATCGAGCAAGGTGCGATAAAAGTCGTTTCTATGCCAAAAGATCCGCTTGCTACGCATTGACTAATGTCTTCATTATCTAAAAAATTTACATGTTCAAGCTCAAATTTATCTTTTATGTGTTGCAAAAAGTCTATATTTTGCAAAAGGGAATTTTCTTTTATAAAGCTTATTTTTGCATTTTTACTCACAATAGCATAAATTTGTCCTTTTTCTTTTAAATGTTTTAATAATAAAAAGCCAAGCTCGCAAGAACTAGCCCCGCTAATACCTACTAAAATTTTTCTCATTTTAGCTCCACATAATTTTTACTAATAACTTTACCATGCACGACTTTTCCATCTTTATTTTTAAGGCGAATTCTTTGGTTTAAATTCCCACTTTGCAAGGCTTTTAATTCTATCATCATACTTAAATCCCCATCTTTGATGATACCATAAACAGAATCATTTCTTTGTATAAGGGTTTTGGTTTTAAACATATTATATTTTAAAATCATATTTTCTCTTATATTGCTTTTGGCTATTAAATTTGTGATTTCATCTTTTTTTAATACACCTTGAGGGGCTTTATCAAAAGGAATTTTTAAAATTTTAAAACTAGCAGGACTTAAATTTTCATTACGCGAAATAGGACGCGTAGTTTGCAAAACTTCTAATTTTGCCTTTAAAAAATACTTAAAAAATATATTTTTTTTAAACTGCTCTGGAGTTTTAAATTCAGCCTTTATAAAGCCATCGGCTCTATCAAAATTATGATTACCTAGCTTTAAAAAAATATATTGATTAAAATCAGCAGGCAAACTAGATTGAGTGTTAAGATCTAAAGAAATGATTTCTAACTGCGGATAATTTATTTTAAATTCTTTAATCAAAGCTAATTTTACTTCATCAAAATTCGAAGCAAAACTTAAAGTATAGAAAAATAAAACTAGAATGATTTGTTTAAAAAACAATACAGCAACCTCTTATATAAAATATATTAATTATATAATACATCAAAAAAGTTTGATTTTAGTTAAAAGAAGTGGAGCGGGAAACGAGATTCGAACTCGCGACCCCAACCTTGGCAAGGTTGTGCTCTACCCCTGAGCTATTCCCGCATTTTGAAAGTAGAGTATGATTTTATCAAAACTTTATTTTATTGTCAAGTTTTTAAAATTAAGGAATGTTTTTTGCTTGTAGTTATTAAATTTTAAAAGGAGCAACTCATGCAAGTAAATGATAAAAATAGTCCGCTAGCCCTAAACAATATGACAAAAATCAAAGAAAAAAACACATCTTCAGATGAATTTCAAGCTACACTTAATGCACTTAAAGACAAAGAGGAAAAAGAGTATAAAAAAGATAGCAACAATGCTTTTAGTAATACAGATTTAAATATAGGTTCAATTTCTAAAGATTATAGCGTATATGCTTGGGAGAAATTACGCCAAAGCAAATACCAAAAAAATGAAGAAAATATCTTAAACAATCTTTTTAAAACTTTAGATAAAGCAAGAAGTTAATCATTCAAAATAGGGTAGTGCAATACCCTATTAAATTTTTAAAACTTTAACTTCTTGATCTTTTACTAATTTTGTATCATCAATTTGCGTGATTAAAATATGCGTGTTTTCACATAAAGGTTTTAGCATACCTGAGCCAAATTTAGCTTCACTTGGTTTAAAATACCCATCGACTAATTTTCCAAAAGCAAAATCATTTCTTTGACCTTTGAAATTTAAATCTTTAGTCAATCTTGCTTTATCAAATTCCAAAAGTTCTTTACCATAAAGTAAATTGAGTATATTTTTTGCAAAAATATGCGTTGAAACTAAAGAGGCTAAAGGATTTCCTGGTAGGACTAGAAAAAGCATATCGCTTTTGCTAAAAAGTTTTACATGCTTACAAAGTTTAGCATTTACTTTTTCAAAAATAGGGCTAAAATCACACTCAAGTAAAGCTTGTTTGATAAAATCAGCCTCACCCACGCTAGCTCCACCACTGCTTACAAGCATATCAAATTCTTTATTTTCTAAAAGCTTTTTATATGCATTTAAATCATCTTTTATAAGTCCTAAATACTCAATATCAGCATAATCTTGCAAAATAGCATAAATTCCAAAAGCATTTGCATTATATATACTGTATTCATCAGCATTTTCCCAAGGTTCTACAAGCTCATCTCCACTTGAAAAAATCCCAACACGCAATTTCTTAACAACATTTAACTCATAAATTCCTTGAGCAGCGAGCATAGCTACCATGCCTGAAGTGATTTTTTGCCCCTTTTTAAACAAAAGTTCTCCAAGCTTTGCTTCCTCGCCTTTAAAGCGGATGGCATTGTTTTCTTTAGCATTTTTGGCATTGAGCTTTTCATCTTCAAGCAAAGCTTCTTCAAACATTAAAATAGTATTTGCATTTTGAGGAATTTTAGCTCCTGTCATAATTTTATAGCATTCATTTTTTTCTAAAATATAATCATTTTTATCGCCTGCTAAAATGCTTCCTTTTATTTTTAGCAATTCATTCTTATGTGTATAATTTAGTGCATAACCATCTAGGGCAGAATTATCAAAAGCGGGTAGGTTTTTTTTCACAAAAACATCTTCATATAAAATACACCCCAAAGCTTGTGTCAAATTTACTTTTTGAAATTCATTTTTTGCTTTGATTTGTTCTTTTAAAAAATCTAAAGTTGCAAAAATATCTCTCATTCTTCAAGCCTTCTTATACTTGCACCTAGTTTTTTAAATTTTTCTTCTAAATTTTCATATCCCCTATCAAGATGATAAATTCTATGAATTTTACTAGTTCCTTTAGCTGCTAAAGCTGCTAAAATCAAAGCAGAAGACGCACGCAAATCAGTAGCCATAACATCAGCTCCCAAAAGCTCTTTAGTGCCATTTATAGTAGCAATATGCCCGTTTAACCTTATATCAGCTCCCATTCTTAAAAGCTCACTTACATGCATAAAACGATTTTCAAATAATCTCTCATCAATAATACTTGCACCATTTGCTTTTAAAGCTAAAGCCATAAATTGTGCTTGCATATCCGTTGGAAAACCTGGATATTCGCTAGTTAAAATTTCAACTGGTTTGATTTCTTTAGCAGGATTTATACTAATACTATCTTCATTAATATCAAAACTAAAGCCCATTTGCTCTAGCTTTGCTAAAACTGCGCTAAGATGGCTTGCATTGACTTTTTTTAGAGTGATTTTTGAGTTAGTGATAGCTCCTGCACACAAATAAGTTCCTGCTTCAATACGATCAGGAATGATTTCAAAAGGTTTAAATTCTAAAAGTTCTCCACTTGTGCCATAAATTTCAAGTTCAGAAGATCCTATGCCTTGTATATCAAGTCCGGCTCTAGCTAAAACCTCACAAAGTTGCACTACTTCAGGCTCTTTAGCAACATTTAAAAGTCTAGTTTTACCATGAGCTAGGGCTGCTGCCATAATGATATTTTCACTGCCTGTAACAGTGATTTTATCAAACATCACATCAGCACCTTTAAGCCCTCCACTAGCTACTACATAGCCTTGTTTAATCTCAATATTAGCTCCCATTTTTTCTAAAGCTAAAAGGTGTAAATCAATAGGGCGTTGGCCTATAGCACAACCTCCCGGTAAAGAAACTTCACAATTTCCAAATCTAGCTAGTAAAGGCCCTAAGGTAAGTATAGAAGCACGCATTTTACGCACGATGTCGTATTTTGCTATGGTTTTATTTAAGTGTTTTGTATTTATTTTTGCAAAATTGTCTTTAAAAGTATAATTTGCCCCTAAATTTTCAAGCAAAGAAAGTAGGGTACAAATATCTGCTACATTTGGTAAATTTGAAATTTGCACTTCATTTTTAGCTAAAATACTTGAAGCTATCAAAGGGAGTGCAGCGTTTTTTGCACCACTTATTATCACTTCTCCATTTAACTTTTCAACACCATCAATCTCTAAATAAGTCATCAATTTTCCTTAAAATATATACATAATGATATAATAATATTTTACTACAAATATTATATAAATTAATAAGATTAAAGGTGTTTTTTGGGAGTTTTTCTAGTCATACTTGGTGGGATATTTTGGGCCATAAGTGGGGTTTTGGCTGAGTATTTGTTTAAAAATCATTATTCTGCTGAATGGGTAAGTTTTTATCGTTTGCTTTTTACCGGCGTTATTTTAATAATTTTGGGTGTAAAAAATTTCAAACTAAAATTACTAAAGCAAAAAGAAGAACTTAGCTCTCTTTTAATTTTTTCTATCTTTGGTTTATTGATAACTCAATATGGTTATTTTAAGGCTATTTATTATACCGATGCAGGAACTGCCACGATGATACAATACAACGCACCATTAATCATAATGCTTTTTATGTGTTTTAAAAATAAAATTTTACCTAAAAAAATAGAGCTAATCGCTTTGTTTTTAATACTTTTTGCCTTATTTTTACTTATAACAAATGGGGATATTAATGCATTAAAACTTGACATAAGAGGTGTTATTTGGGCTTTTTTTGGAGCTCTTGGAGTGGCATTTTATTCTTTGAGTGCTAGACTTATCATAGCAAAATATGGCTTATTTTTAATCATGGGTTTGGCTAGTTTATTTGCTTCTTTTTTGCTTTTTGTATTATTACAAGGAAATATCCCAAAACATGATTTTTCTTTAAATTCCTTTTTGGCTATGAGCGCGATTGTATTTATAGGTACAATAGGGGCTTTTTGTTTATATTTAAAAGGAGTTGAATTAATAGGGGCTTTTAAAGCTAGTATGATAGCTTGTATAGAACCTGTGGCTGCTGCTTTTATGAGTTTTTTATTTTTAGGAACTATATTTATAGCGTAATTGATCTTTTTGCTTTTGCTTTGATTATTCTTAGTGTGTTTTTAAATGCCAAAAAACACTAAGAATAAGTGATTAAAAAATACTAGATAAAACTATCTAGGTTCTATCGTGAAGTTTTTTGGCTACCTCTGCAGCTAATTTTAGCTTTTCATTATCAAAGTGCGTATAAATTCTTGAAGTATTTAAACTCGCATGCCCTAGTGCTTCTTGGACTAAAACTAAATCTTTTTGTTTTTTATAAAGTAGGGTAGCAAAAGTATGTCTTAACATATGGGCTCCATTTTTTTGCTTGCGAATTCCTGCTTTAAATAAAATTTGTTCTACTATACGCGAAACATAAGCTTGGGTTAGGGCTTTGCCATTGCGATTAACAAATAAAAGTCCATCATAAGAAAGATAATTTATCCTTACATCTTTTAAAAGATGTTCTATAAGCTCTTTTTTAATCATCACAACGCGGTATTTATTACCTTTAGCTCTAATGCGTATAATATAAAGATCATTTTCTTCACTAATATCTTTTAATTTTATATTAATAGCTTCACTAACCCTAATTCCTGTAAAAATGATGATTTTAATAATCAAGCGATTGCGTATGGTATTACTTTTAAAATCTGTATTATCAATAGCATCTAAAAATTTACTCACTTCATCTTCACTCATATACTCAGGTAGCTTAACTCCTTTAGAGCCACTTACACCTGCCCAATTTTTAAGGTTGATATCAAAAATATGTGCTTTTTGATCTTCTTCATTTTGTTTATCTAAAAATGCAAAAAAATTAATCACAGCTATGCGGTAGTTTTTCTTACTCGCATCAGACAAAGAAGCACTAATACTTGCTAAAATTTCTACTAAAAGCTCTTCATCGATTTGTTTTAGCGAATAAAGCTTATAAAATAACAAATACTCATAAAGTTTTTTCAAAGGATTAAAATATGTATTTACACCGCTAAGTCCTGCATTTCTTGCTTTTTTTACATAAGCATCAAGCTCTTGTATATTTTTAACACCCTTACTTAAGGCTAAATTTACTACAGCCAAGGCTTGGGGGTCTTTTAATTCTTTATTTGATAAAGAATTTAGTTTAAATTTCACATATCTACAAAGCCAAAATAAAAATGACTTTTCAAAATTTTCTTCACAATCTAGAGGATATTTCATCACTCATTCTCCAAAGCTTTCAAAGTAGCCATTTTTGCATGAATATATGCACTATCAAATAGCTTTTTAGAGCTTTCTTTTATAATCAAACCAAGTTCAGTACAACCCAAAATCACTCCTTGAATCTCCGGAAATTGAGCAATCAAATCACATAAATATCTTTTTGATTTTTCATTTATAATACCTTTGCAAAGTTCATTAAAAATAATGTCATTAAGCTTTAAAATATCATCATTTTTGGGAATAAAAACTTCAATCTTTGAGTTAATTAAAAGTTGTTTATAAAAATCTTCTTGCATAGTGTATTTTGTCCCCAATAACAATACTTTATCGATATTTTGCTCTTGAAGTTCTAAAAGCATAGCTTTGGCTATATGTAAGATAGGAATTTGAATGTTTTTTTGTATATTTTCATAACATTTATGCATAGTATTAGTGCAAATTAATATAAAATCAACTCCACTTTTTTGCAAAAGTAGGGCATGTTGGGTTAAAATTTCACTTGCTTTTTGCCAATCATTCTTTCGTTGACATTCTTCTATTTCTTCAAAATCAACGCTAGTTAAAACTATCTTGGCACTATGTAATTTTCCTAATTTTTCATTTGTTAATTTATTGATAATTTCATAATAACTAAGTGTGCTTTCATAACTCATTCCGCCTATTAAACCTATGGTTTTCAATTTTTTTCCTTTTAAAATTAATATAAAAATTATAAAAAAATCTTACTTAAAAAATATCAAGCTATAATTATAAAAACAAAATAGGGTGATGATATGTTTTTTAAGAAAAAAACCGCGCAAAAGCAAGTAAAACAAAACAATATTTCAAAACAAGATAATACTTTAAATAACGACTTTGCACAAGAAAAAAGACTTTACGAATTTAGAGAAAATATGAAAAAACTTAGCAAAAATGAAAATAGTGCTAAACTTTTAGCAAAACAACTTTCAAGATTAATTCAAAAATCCAAATAAAATCAAAAACTCCACACAAGTTAAACTTTTGTATTAATTTCTTTTTTTACTCATCATTTTAACTTTTTTAGTCTATAAAAATATTTTAATTTAAACTTAATATATATGTAAAATTATATGATAAATAGTAAAATATTGAAATTATATATATTTTGTATTGAAAACTATAATTTTCAAACTTTTATATTTATCTGTTTATACATAAGTAAAATATATTTAAAAATACCTATAATATAGTATTTAAAGCATTTTATTTTTTGGATGAAAATAATTTATCCATAAAAAAATAAGTATAATTTTTTGAAAAATATTATAAGTTATTTTATGCAGTTATAAAAGACTAAAGATGTATATTTTTTATTTCAACTAAATTTTAGTTTATATTTTTGCTTAAATAAATTTGAAGTTTAAAAATGTAGATTAGTTATTTTCTTGACTTTTAGGATAATCAAAAAACACAACTTCCCCACTGTGTTCTTTTATATCTTTAAATTCTTTTATATCAAATTGCATACATAAAATAGCAGAAGTTGGAAAGTTTTCTAAATCTATATGAGCTAGATACTCACAAAGTTCTTGCAATAAAGGATTGTGCATAATTAGCACTACCCTACTCTCTTTTGATTCTTTTATAAAATTTAACACATCCTTTAAATTACCATCATAAAAGCTTTTTTCTATCTTGATATCTTTTTCTTTTAAAGAAAAGCTTTTACAGAGTTTTTGTGCTGTTTTTATACAACGCTTAGCAGGACTTGAGATAATGCTTTGGGCTTTAAATTCTAAATCCTTAATCCTATAAATCATAGTTTTTAAATCATCTTTTCCACTAGAACTAAGTTCTCGTTGTAAATCTTGATCGTAATTTTCTTTTTGAGCTTTAGCATGACGAATAAAATAGATATATTTCATCTTATAACCTTAAATTTACCCAAAGCATATCCACATATAAAGCCAAAAATATGTGCATACCAAGCTATATTAACACCCATAAAAATAGGCACAAAACTCATTAATAATATAGCCACGATAAGTCCTTTGGTGGCGGTTTTATCCAAATATGCATAATACCCCATTAAAACACATATAGCACCACTTGCACCCACTACATTTACAAAACTGCCATCAAAACTTAAATACACATAAAAAGCACTAAGCAAAGAGCAAAGAATTCCACCGATTAAATAAAGCAGAGCAAATTTAAAACTTTTTAAGTATTTTTCAAGCATAGAACCAAATTGAAAAAGCACTATCATATTTAAAATCAAATGAGGCCAATTTCCATGCATAAATATTGAGCTTAAAATTTGCCAATAAAATCCTTGAAAAAAAAATAAATTTAAACCCAAAATAGTATCTAAATTTAAAGAACCAAAATAAAGATAATTTACAAAAATAAATACAATAACATTAAAAGCGATTAAAAATGAAGCTACCATTGCCCTACTTTGTATTTTTGATAATTATAACAAAAAGCTATTTAAATTCTAGCTTACACATAAAATTCACATTAATAAGATACAATATCGTCAAAAATATAATAAGGTTAAAAATGAAAAAACTAGCTTTAGCTTTTTTGATTAGTTTAAATACTCTTAATGCTGGTATAGTCATAGCACCTGATTCTTTGCCGGTAAATATCAAACAATTTATTAAAGATTACTTTAATGCAGAGATTGGTCTAGTAGAACAAGATGGATATTCTTACGAAATTTATTTAAGTGATGGAAGTGAAATTGAGTTTTCACTCAATGGAGAATTTAAAGAAGCTGAAAATTTCAGATCTTTAAATTATGCTATTTTGCCTTTAGCAATACAAAATACCATTAAAAATACCTATCCAAATGCAGCGATTATTGAAATAGAAAGAAAAATTTCATATTACAAAATAGAACTTAATAATCAAATGAAACTTTATATTGATGATAATGGGACTATTTTAAGACAAAAATTTGACGATTAAAATTGTTTAAGATCAAATAAGCAAGTTTTAAATTTTCTTCTAAAAAAGGCTTTAACCCTTATCAAAACTTATAAAAATTTCAATTGCTCCGGTAGAATAAGGAGCTTTATCATAGGCTCCGTATTGATTTTCTCACCTTAAATATTGCTTTTACTTTGTTTGGACAAAATCATAATTAGTACTACTCTTTATCAAATTAGATAAACAAATATCAAATTTTTCCTAAAATATTTAGTATAAATGTATTTTCATTATAGGTATATAACTCACACATAAGCTAAAATTTTTTAAATATTTACTCCTCTTGCACTCTTACTATCAGGCTTTTTGGTAGTTTAAAATATTCAATCCATTCTTGTTCTTTTTGTCTCATTTGTCCTTGATCTACCTCATGATCATATCCTTGTAAATGAAGCATAGCATGTATAAAAAGTAATGCCATCTCTTCTTCATTACTGTGTTTATACTCCATTGCTTTTTTACTTACTTCATCTAAATTTATCACAATGCTACCAAGTAAATTTTCACAATTTTGCATCAAAGGAAAAGATAACACATCTGTAGTTTTATCTATACCTCTTTGACTAAAATTAATCTCACGCATAACTCTTTCATTTACCAAAACAAGCTCTATATTTTGATCGCTCATTTTCTGTGCTATTTTTTCAAGAAAAGAAATATCCATTTCTTCTTCACAAAAAATCATTATTATCCTTTTGATTTTATAATTTCAAAATTATATCAAAATTAAGGAAAAGCATGAAAAAAGCTCTTTGTATTATAAGTGGTGGTATGGATAGTACTTTATGTGCATATTTAGCTAAAAAAGAAGGATATGAGATCATTGCTTTACATTTTGACTATAACCAACGCACCATGCTTAAAGAAAGGGAATGTTTTAATAAAATTTGTGAAAAACTTAACATAAAAACAAAATATATTTTAGATGTGTCATTTATAGCAAATATTGGAGGAAACTCACTAACAGATTTAAATTTAGAAATTCCCAAAGAAAAACTACATGAAAAAGAAGTCCCAAACACCTATGTTCCTTTTAGAAATGGTATTTTTTTATCTATCGCAGGTGCTATAGCTGAAAAGGAAAATTGTGAAAGTATTTTTATAGGAGTGGTACAAGAAGATAGCAGTGGTTATCCTGATTGTAGTGCGAAATTTATACAAAAAGCTAATGAATTTATCAATGAAGGTACAACAAAAACTTGCAAAGTACAAATAAAAACCCCATTAGTTCATCTAAGTAAAGGACAAATAGTTGAATTAGCCCTAAAAGAAAAGGTAGCCTTAGAATATACTTGGTCTTGCTATGAAAGAGGAGATAAAGCTTGTGGTAAATGTGATAGTTGTTTATTAAGACTAAAAGGCTTTAAAGAGGCTAATGTAAAAGATTTTATAGAATATGTTTAAAAATTTACTTTCATTTTATTTTAGTTTGTATAATTTGCTTTTTTAAACATTAAGGAGAAAACATGAAAAAAATATTATTTGGTTCATTTTTAGCTGCTTCGATTTTGGCAAGTAGTGCTTTGAGTAAAGAATTTAGCTTAGATAAAGCACACACAAATGTAGCTTTTAAAATCAAACATTTACAAATTAGCAATGTAAATGGAAATTTTAAAGATTATGATGCAGTAATTGATTTTGATAGTGCTAAATTTGAATTTAACAAACTTCAAGCAAATATAAAAGTTGCTTCTATAAACACAGAAAATAAAGCAAGAGATGCACATTTACAACAAGATGATTTTTTTAAAGCAAAAACTCATCCAAACATTACTTTTACTATGAGTAAATATGAAAAAATCTCTAATGAAAAAGGTAAAATGTATGGCTCATTAAGTATTGCTGGAGTAAGCAAAGATGTTGTTTTAGATACTGAAATTGGCGGTGTTATTAAAACAGATAGTGGCAAAGAAAAAGCAGGTTTTACTCTACAAGGACAAATTAAAAGAAGTGATTTCAAATTTGCTCCTGATACTTCTAGCTTAACACTTAGCGATGAAGTACAAATTAGCATCGAAGCAGAAATCAACGAAAAATAATACTATAAAAGCATTTTACTTTTTGTAAAATGCTTTTGATTTTTATTTAGCTACCCAACCTTCTTTTTTCCAAATTTTTTGAGCTTCTTTACTTTGTGTAAATTTGATGAATTCAGCTACTTTTGGATTTTTTAAACCTTTTTGCGTTGGAACTATTTCAGCTGCTCTGTAAATGATTGAATTTTTATCCGCTAAAATAAATTTATTTTCTTTCTCTCCAACTGCTTTAATCCAATGTGTCCAAATGATTAAAGCATCGATATTTTGATTATTTTTCCACTCATCAACCGCTGCTTTTGAATTTTTAGCATATACTTTAATGTTTTTTCTTAATTTTTCTAGGTTTTCAATTTTTCCTGTTTTTAAAGCCATATCCTCATATAAGCCAACCTGCCCTGCTCCATCAACCACCATAACATTAACACCATCTTTTAAAAGATCTTCAAATTTTTTAATTTTTTTTGGATTATTTGCTCTTACAATCATACCCGAGCCTCTAGCATTTAAAACTTGAACATCTTCTATTTTGATTTGTTTTGGCATTGCTTTAACAAAACCATCCATCATAGAAGTATTACCTGAATAAATAATATCAGCATCTGTTTTTGCTTTTTTTATCCATTTAGGTGTTGGTCCTGCATTAATAATAACTTTTTCTCCATGTTTTTCTTCAAATTGCTTAGCAAGCTCTTTCAAAACAGGAGCAGGACCACCTGGACCATAAACTAAAATTTCAGCATTTAATGCAGCTGCAGCAAATAAACTTAAAAATAAAAATTTTTTCATATTTTTTCCTTAAATTAATAAAATAAAATCGTAAATATATCTTTTTAAAGTTGATATTTTTTTAATCAAATAAACTAATTTTTTTCTCTTGTGCTAAAAAATATTCCAAAAACTCTTCTTCGCTTTCTTTGATTAGGCAATATTTAAAATCAAAAAAATTCTTTAATTCACTCAAATTTATATAAGAAAAATCACAAAATAATGAATTTTTTAATGCTATTTTGAAATCTTTAACGCCTTGGAGTTTTTGGCATATAAATTCAAAATCTTTTTCATTTTCCACAAGTAAAATTACTCTAGAACTTCCACCAAAAGCACAAATTTCATTTTTTGAGTTTAAAAAATATGCCTTAAAAAGATCTAACTTTTTTTCATTAAAATTAAAAGATAGATTTTGCTTTTCAGCAAAATCAATAAATCTAGCAAAAATATCTGCATAAAAAAATGCAAATTTTAAATCTTTAAAATACAAATTTTTACAAAGCAAACTCGTTTGAAATAAAGATTTAGAGCCTAAAATTTCGTATTTACATGCTTTTAAAGTATGAAAATTTGATTTAAGTTTTAAAATAAATTTTTCATCATCAGAGCAAAAGAAAGTTTTTTCTTTTGAATTTTTCAAAAGATCAAAATCTAATAAAATATTTGAGTTTAAGACTTTAAAATTAAATGCCTTTGCAAATTTTAATTCTACATGATTGCAATATATAAATTCATAAGATTTTTCTTCACTTAAAAATCTAAAAAGTCTAAAAATAGTTGCTTCTAAATCATCAACTTGAAGATAAAACACATCTTTATCTTCAAGTTTTAATCTTTCCTCACTTACTATAACATAAGCACCAAATTTTATAGCAAAGCTTGCTTGTTCATTATTTTTAGCAAAAAAAACACTTGCTTGTTTGACTTTGTTTAAATCTATACTAAAATCATAAACACTAGAAGTTGCTCCATAATTTAAAACTCGAGCATTAATAAGTTCGATAAAGTTAGAAATATTCATCTAGCCTATTAAAGCTCCATTTTCGATAAAGCCTTGCGGGCTTATCAAAACTAATTTTCCATCTTTTTGAGCACTTAAAATCATACCTTGGCTTTCATGACCAAAAATTTTAGCTTTTTTTAGATTTGTAATTACGCAAACTTGCTTGCCTATTAACTCACTAGCTTTATAAAATTTAGCAATACCTGAAAGCACTTGTCTTAGTTCGCCATTTTCAAGTTCAAGTTGAAATTTTAAAAGCTTTTCACTGCCTTCTATATTCTGACAATCTTTTACTAATGCTACTTTGATTTCGATTTTTTTAAAATCATCTATTTTAATTTGAGCTAAATTTGGCTTCTCTTCTAATTTTTCTTCTTTTTTGTTTTCTTGGGTTAATTCAACTTTTGGAAACAAAGCTTCACATGCACTTGATTTTAAATCACATAATTGATTATTTAAAATTAGTTTTTGATAATTTTCGTTTGATATTTCAAAATTTAAAGCCTTTGCAATTTTTAATGCTATCTTTGGCATAGCAGCTGAAAGTAAAATAGTTGCTTTTGTTAAAATATTAGCACATAAAGCCACTAAAGCATTAGCTTTTTGCGTTTGATTATTTTTAATCAATTTCCAAGGCTCATATTTACTAATACTTAAATTTGCTAAAGATAAAGCCTTGAAAAGTTCCTCTAAATAGCGATTTGGCTGGATATTTTCCAAAGCATTGATTGCATTATCTAAATACTCTTTGCATTCATTTAATTCTTGATTAAAATACAAATTCACATCTTTACACTCAATAATATTTTGAGAATACTTAGCACTCATACCGATAATTCTATTTAATAAATTTCCAAGCTCATTGCTTAATTCTGCATTGATTCTAGTGATTAATGCTTTTTGCGAAAAATCTCCATCATTACCAAAAGGAACTTCTCTGAGTAAAAAATATCTAAAAGCCTCTAAACCAAAAGTATCTGCTACTTCTTTAGGCGCTACTACATTACCTTTAGATTTGCTCATTTTTTCACCATCTTTAGTCCACCAACCATGTGCTGCTATAAATTTAGGTAAAGGAAGTTCTAAACTCATCAAAAACGCAGGCCAATACACTGCATGAAAACGCAAAATATCTTTGCCTACAAAGTGTATATAAGCAGGCCAAAGATCCATATTTTCATCATCAAGTCCATAGCCCAAAGCACTCACATAATTCATCAAAGCATCAAGCCAAACATACACCACATGTTTTTCATCATTTAGTTCTTTTGGAAGCTTTATACCCCATTCAAAACTCGTTCTTGTAATGGAAAGATCTTTTAAGCCACCTTCTACAAAATAAATCAACTCATTAGCCTTATTTTTGGGTAAAATCGGCTCTTTTTCTTTGTACCATTTAAGAATTTGATCTTGATATTTAGAAAGCTTGAAAAAATAACTTTCTTCTTTTAAAAGCTGTGTTTTCTTACCACAATCTGGACAATGACACTCATTTATAAGTTGAGTTTGAGTAAAATAACTCTCACAAGAAACACAATAAAAGCCTTCATAAGTGCCTTTGTAAATATCACCTTTATCATACATTTTTTTAAATGCTTTTTGAACGCTTAATTTGTGATTTTCATCCGTAGTTCTAATGAAATAATCATAAGAAATCTCAAACTCATCCCAAAGTTTTTTAAACTTAGCACTAATTTCATCTGCATATTCTTTAGGAGTAAAATTTCTAACGCTAGCAGCTTGCTCTATTTTTTGACCATGTTCATCTGTGCCTGTTAAAAAGAATGTTTTTTCTCCTTGTAAGCGATAAAATCTAGCCAAAGTATCTGCTATAATCGTAGTGTAAGCATGACCAATATGAGCCACATCATTTACATAATATATCGGGGTAGTAATATAACGCATTTTCAACCTTTATTAAAAATCAAATCCACCTTCTTTACCTTTAGACATACTCTTATAAACTGCTTCTATATACTCTTTTCTTAAAGAGCACTCAAAAATCATAGAGCAAGGTAAACAAGATTTTATTTTTTTTTCGTTTTGACAAGCTTGAAGTTCATTTTTTTTAACTTCTAAAGCCAACTCAAATTCATCTTTAACTTCAGCCATTAAAAACCTTTATAAGCTTGTTTTAGTTTTTCAATTTCATATTTAGAACCCAAAAAGCATGGCGTACTTGCATGAATTTTTTCAAATTCTAAATCAAGTAAAGAATCATTTTCTCCATTGGTAGAAAATCCTCCTGCTTTTTCAAAAATAAAAGCAAAAGGAAACACCTCAAAATATGCTCTTAATTTTCCATTTGGTGCATCGCTTGTTGCAGGATATGAAAACAACCCTCCACCTTTGAGTAAAATTTGGTGCAAATCACTCACCATAGCACCAGAATATCTCAAGCGATAACCCTCATCAAATAAAGCTTTTATAAAGGCTCTATGAGTATTTGACCAATTTTTTTGTGTCCCACCGCTTGCATTTAATTTGCCTTTTTCGTTTAATTTTAAATCCTTAACAAAAACAAATTCATCTTTTTCGTTTAATCTATAAAGCTTAGGAGTGTCTATACACACTATAAGCTCTAAACGCACGCCATAAATAGCATAAATTGCTGCTTTTAGATTTTTTGCACTAGCCTTTTGCTCATAAATAGCAAAAATAGAACCTATAGCAAAATTCACATCTACTAAAGAAGAACCATCTAAAGGATCATAAGCAACAACATATTTTTCATTTTCATTGATTAGCAATTGCTCTTGTTTTTCCTCGCTAATTAAGCTTTTTAAACCTTTGCTTTGCTTTAAAATTCTAGTGATAATCTCATCGCTTTTCACATCAAGTTTTAATTGATTATCTCCTGTGGCATTTTGAGAAGTGGTATAATCAAAATCTTTTAAATATCTAAGTTCTTTTGAAATTTCAATCACTGCTTTTTGTATATCGTCAATTAATTCTTGCATATTTTACCTCTATACTTTTTTTGAATTTTTTAATATAAAATCACAAATACTTTCCAAATCATCCAAATAAAGCCAAGTTAAATTTTTATTTTCAATTTTCTCATAGCTTGCAATAGCCTTAGAATAAGCAAAATAGCTCTCATCTACTTCTTTACAAAAAACGCTAATTCTTGGCATATCTAAGGTTTTTAAGCCCTCTATAAGTAAAAAATCAAATTCTCCTAGCTTAGAAATAGCTTCATCTAAAGTACTTGGAGAATGTGTAAATAAAGTTGTCCTTGTAGGACTTAAAACCATTACATCAGCACCACTTTGAAAAAATTTAAAACTATCTTTTTTTGCTATATCAAAGCTTGCTTTATCTTTTGGATCGTGTTTTATAATGCATACTTTATAATTTTGTTCCATAAAATACTTAGCAACTTGAGTAATCAAAGTCGTTTTACCTGAATTGGAAGGCCCGCTAAAAGCCATTGCTAATCTTTTCATAACTTCCTTAAATCAAATAAAATAAATGAAATTATATCTTTTTAAAAGTTAAAAGCTTATAATTATAAAAAAATTAGGAACAAAAATATGAAAAAAGTTTATATGATTATTTTTTTAACACTTATTTTTACCGCATGCTCTAATAAAACCCAAGAGCAAAGTGAAATTAATTTAAAAAGCCAAACTCTAATGTATGCACAAAAAATTAATTTTAATTATAAAGATAATAGAGTAGTTGCTTTATTGAGCTATTTAAACCCTGTATTAGATGAAAAAAGTCAAAAAGAAGTTTTTGTACTTAGTTTTTTGCCAAATATCAACATCAAGCAAGAGCAAATTTCAATACTCATAGATGGAGAAAAAACTAATATAAAAACCTTAGATCAAAATGATAAATTATTTAAATATATCATTAAGAGTGATTATGCAAGTTATTACAAAATCACTCTTAATGAATTAGTGCAAAAACCTATTTTAAAACTTGATTTGTGTTTTGAGAATCAGTGTTTTGAGCTAAAGTTTCAAAAAATTTCGAAATCGGTGTATTATCGTTCAGAAGATGCAAATAAACAACATAATTAGCTAAAACTTTCTTAGCATATACCCTGCTTTCTGCATAAGGAACAAGCTCCATTGATAAAAATGGCTCATATTTTCCCGCTCTAAACATATCTTCTCTTTTGAGCATTCTAGTGGTAAATCCTATACCTCCATTATAAGCATAAGCCACAAAAACCGGGGAATTAAGTTTAGATTCTAAATAATCTAAATGATGATTTGCAAAAGTATAAGCTGTTTTTGGTTCAAAAAGCATGTCTTGATCAAAATTTGGAATTTGCAGTTCTTTATTGCCTATATGATTAGCTAAAAATGGGATAAATTGCATAATACCCAAAGCATAAGAAGTTGAAATGGCTGTTGGTATAAAACGACTTTCTTGTCTAGCTAAAGCTAAAATCATAGCTTTTCTTTGCGTGGAATAATCTTTTAAATATTCAAAATAAGGCATAATAAAATAATGTTTTTTAAAACCTTCGGCCCTTTCTTTAATATAGGCATAAATAGCGATATTTTCCTTGGTATAAAAATCTTTTGCAAGTTTTTCTAGCTCATTAGGAGTACCTTTTGCAATTTCTTTTGCGAGCTTTTGCCAAGCAAAAGGATCTTTCATATCAAAATCATTTTTTTGTTTTTTTGGCTTTAATTCTTCTATTTTAGGTAAAGGCAAGCCTTTTAACTCTCTTGCATAAAGACTATAAATATTTAAAGAATCACTTTGAGCAAGCTCATCAATGTACTTTTTATCTTGAGTGATCAAATATAGCCAAAAATTTGCATTATCTACTAAAGGTTTGCTTTTAAAAGTATCTTTTGCTACTTGAAAAAATTCCAATGCTTTTTTATCGTCATTTTCTAAAATAGCATTTACACCTAGATAAAAAGCATTATCTTGAAAAGTTAAATTTGCATCTACATTGACTAGAGATTTTCTTATCAATGGACTTTTTTTCTTAATGATAATTTCTTTTACAAAATTTGTAAATTCTTTTTCTTTAGCTAATTCATTTACAAAATCTTTTTCTAAGAAAAAATCTTTTTTATCTTTTAAGAAATTATAGATTTTATAAAAATTAGCACTATCATAATTTAAAACCGCATAACTTAGAGGATCTTTAGCATCAAAAGCTTCTAAAAGTTTTGTTAAATTTGGATTATCCTGTGGGATATTTTTTTTCATCTCATTACGCACTGAAGCATTAAGATCTTGTATAAAAGTTAAACTATTTAATCTTATAAGCTGACAAGTAGCATTAGCATCTAAGATATTTTGCGTATTAAATTTATAACAAGCTTCATATTCTTTATTATACCCCAAAGGCGGAATAATGGCTTCAATGGCATTTTTAATACGCCCTGCATAACGATAAATATGTTCTTTTAAACCTTCAACTTCTTCTTTTTTAAATTCATTTTTTTCTAATAAACGATATAAATAATAATCCTTAGCTAAAGAATTTGGTCTTTGCTCTAATTCTTTATAAGAATACATTGCACTATTTGCAAAAACCACTCCAGCTAAAAGTAACACTACACTTTTTTTCAACACTTATAAACTTCCTAAAATTAAATTTGATAAAAATATTTGGATAAATTTTAATCCTAAAATAATAATCAAAGGTGCTAAATCAATACTCCCTATAGTAGTAGGAATAAACCTTCTTACAAAAGCATAAGCAGGATTAGTTAAACGATATAAAATTTGCACTATAGGATTATATGGATCAGGCCTTACCCAAGAAATCAATGCTGCAATGATTATAATCCATACATAAATTTCAATAACTAAAGAAAAAATTTGCACCAAAGATACAATCAAACTTGTTCCAACTCCCATTTTACTCCTTTATAATTTCTTTAACAAAAGGCTTAATTAAAGTATAAATTTCACTCATTTCAGGTCCGTGAGTAACTCCTGTTAATACCAAACGCAAAGGCATAAAGAAATTTTTACCTTTTAAATTTGTTTTTTCCATCAAAATCTTTTTAAACTCATCATATTCTTGAGGTAAATCTAAATCTTTTAAAACTTCTTTAATCAACTTACATTCTTTTTCAAATTCATTATAATTTTTAACTGCAAAAATTGCTTGTATTTTTTCTCTTATCTCATTTAGCGTGCTAGCTTCTTGAGTATAAAATTTTGCAAGCTCAGCTACATCTTTGCCTAAATTTAATAAAGAATTTAATTTATCATTATCAAGCATTTTTATATGCTCACGGTTAATTTGCATTAAACGCTTAGTATCAAATCTTGCAGGAGATTTTGAAACTTTTTTCAAATCAAACCATTCTATGGCTTCTTCTAAAGTAAAAATCTCTTTCGGAGTTTTATTACCTAAAAGTATTAAATAATTTGCAATAGCACTTGCTAAATATCCATTATCAAGCATCCATTTTACACTAGAATGAGCCTCTCTTTTGCTCATTTTAACACCTTCTTCATTTAAAATGATAGGCAAATGTGCATAAGTCATGCTTTTATCATAACCCAAACTTGCTCTAATATGTTCTTGCTTAGGAGTATTTGAAACATGATCTTCGCCCCTTATAATACAAGTAACACCTTCTAGCATATCATCAACCGCACAAGCAAAATTATAAGTTGGGGTTTTATCAGCCCTCATAATCACAAAACTATCAATATCTTCAGGATTAAAACCAATCTCACCTTTAATATAGTCTATAAATTTCATTTGCGATTGAGGTTTTTTAAGACGGATTACGAAAGGTTTTTCACAATTTAATACATCAATATCTGCAAGTTTTTCACAAGTACCATCGTATCTATATGCTTGATTTTTACTTTTAGCTAGTTCTTTTTTATGAGCTAATTCATCCTCAGTACAAAAACAAGCAAATGCTTTTTTTTCACTTACTAGCTTTAAAGCCATTTGACGATGAAATTTCAAATTCTCACTTTGTACATAATAATGCTGCCAAGTTATACCAAATTCTTTTAAAATAGCTTTTATTTCTTCTTCTTTTCCAGCTATATTTCTAGCATTATCCGTATCTTCAATACGCAAAATAAAATCAGAATTTTCTTGTCTTGCTTTAATATAATTAAATAAAGCTGCTCTTAAATTTCCAATATGCATATCTCCAGTAGGCGATGGTGCAAACCTATACATTATTTATCCTTTTAAAAAACTTTTTTATCATTATACAATTAAATACTTGCTATTTCTTTTAAGTTCACACAAAATTCACTCAATAGCAATATGATTTCATAAATAATTCAACATAAAGGATAAAAAATGAAATTAAAAATAGCTTTAGCAACATTAGTTACTGCAGGTTTTGTTTTTGCACAAGATATGATTGTAGGAGTTAATGCTTTACCAGCAAATTCTAAAAATTTCATACAAAAACATTTTACAGGTTCAAATATTGCTTTAGTTAAACAAGATATTGATAGCTTTGATGTTTATTTAGACAATGGAACTGAGCTTGAGTTTTTTATCAATGGAGATTGGAAAGAAATCGATGCAAAATACAGACCAATTGATACTTCTTTTTTAAGTCCAAATGTTTTAGCAACGATTAAAAAAATGCACCCAAATGCAAGTATAATTAAAGTTGAAAAAGAAATTCAAGGTTATAAATTCAAACTTAATAATATGATGGAAATTTATACTGATGTAAATGGAAATTTCTTGGGACAAAAATTTGATGATTAGAATTTAAGCTAAGCTTTTTTGCTTAGCTTTTATAAGAATTTAGAGCAAGCTCTTGTATATTATAATTAGCAATTCTCTTGTAAGTAAAGCCTTTTTTCTCTAAAAAATCAAGTAAAATTTTCTCCATTTTTTCTAAAGCATTTAAGACTTCTTTTGAAAGTTCAAAACTCAATGGCTCTATACGCTTTGGTACGCAAGCTAAAATTTGAGTTTTAGGTAAATCTCCCATAAGTTCCATGTATTGTAAAGTTTGAAGCATTTCAACCTCATGCGCACTACCACTCCAATTAACTTTTTTTGGCATTGCATCATAAGGAAAGAAAAAAATATCTCCAATCTTAGCATCATCTGCTGCAATACAATCAATCACAATCATTTCATCATATTCGGCTATAATATAGCTAAGTTGTAAAGCCAAAGTTCCACCATCTACAAAACTCACCGAGTCTTTTTCATGATAAAACTTATAATTTTTTTCTAAAAGTTTGCAAAGATGAACGCCTAAGCCCTCATCTGCAAACATAATATTACCAATACCTAAAACTAGAAGTTTCAACGATTTTCTCTTACAAATTTATAACCGCTAAAGATAGCATCTAAAGCACCATCTTTACCTTTAACTGAGTTAAATACAGCCATATAAATATGCACTGGAACAAAAATCAACACAACCCACATTAAAATTCTATGATAGGTTCTAACATCAGCCAATCCACCTAACATTACCTCAATAGGTCTTAAAATATTATATAAAAATCCACCCAAGCCTTCATGATATACATGCATATAAAGGATTAATCCTGTCAAAATAAGCCCAAACATAACAAGATAAAAGAAAAGGTAAGTTACAAATTGCAAAGGATTATATACACCTTGTAAATGCGGGTGCTTTCCTAGGAAAATGTAAAATTTAATTTGCTCTATCCATAATTTTACATTAAAAATATCTTTTATACTCTTTCTCTCACCATCACTTTTTGAATCAAAAAAGAACAAATATGTTTTAAAAATCACACAAGCTATTAAGATAAAACCAAAAATTTGGTGCACCATGCGGTATTTTGCCTGCATAAATAAAGTCGGTTCAGATGAAATAGAAGGAGCTTGAAATACATAAGAAATATAATATCCAGTTCCCACTAAAATCACGATTGCAACCGCTCTTAACCAATGTGTAAAACGAAGACCGATACTAAATTCGTATTCAGCCTTTCTGTTTGATTTTAAGGAATGTTTAGAATCCATACTAAAGTCCTTTCCTTATAAATTTACATTAACTTTATACTCGCTAAGATTATTACCTTTAGTATCCATTACATGTACTGCACATGCTATACAAGGATCATAAGAGTGAATAGCTCTTATTACTTCTAAAGGCTGTTTAACATCAGCTAGTTTCATACCAATAAGACATTGTTCATAGCTACCACCTACTCCATTTGCATCTTTTGGACTTGCATTCCAAGTAGAAGGAACTACTGCTTGCCAATTTTCAATTACACCATTTTTAATCCTACACCAATGGCTTAACGCACCACGAGGTGCACTTCCCATAAATCTACCTTTGTATTCTTTGTTTTTATCAATTACATAAGTAGTACAAGTGCTTTCATCTGTTTTTAAATTTTCAACCAAAGAATCAAATGCTTTTAAACCATGATCAGCAATAATTTTAGCTTCAATTGCTCTAGCGCCTGTTCTTCCTAAAGTGCTCATAAGTGCTTGAACTGGTAAATTCGTAGCTTTTAAGAAAGAATCAACCGCTTCTACTACAATTTTATTACCCTTAGCATAATTTACTAAAATATTTGCTAATGGCCCAACTTGCATAGGCGAATTTTCATATCTTGGAGCTTTAATCCAGCTATATTTGCCTTTAATATCAAATACCTTACTATGAACCATATTACCTTTATCATCAATGCTTTCACCATCAATTAAGCCTGTATAGTTTGGATTAGTTTTACCATCATAAGGATGTAAAGCTTCATTGTCTGCATACCATGATCTTGTAGCCTCTTCAGTGATTTTAGCTTCATCTACTTCTTCAACCTTACTCAAATCACCATTTCTAATAATACCACCTTCAAACAACCATTCATCACTTGAAATTTGGAATTCTCTCTCAGTATAGAAGTTATTTACCCCTACATCATTTAATACACTTGCTTCTTTAGAGTAAGCTTTAGCTGCCATGATTAAATCCGGATAATAAGCACGATTAATAAAATCAGCTACTTCTTGGAATTTAGTCATATATTCAGCCATTCTTGATGGGTTTAAAAGATCCATAACACAAGTTACACCACCTACTGTTAAACTTTGTGGATGAGGATTTTTAGCACCAAAAATCGCCATAGCTTGAGCTATTGTTCTTTGAATTCTTAAACATTCTAAATAATGCGAAAGTGCAATAAGGTTTTGCTCAGGAGTAAAGCGATAAGTTGCGTGTCCATAATAAGCATTTGCAAATGGTCCAAGATTTCCTTTATCTACAAAGATTTTTAGTCTTTGCTGAACTTCTAAAAGCTTATCTGCACCTGTTGCATAAGGCATATCAGTATATTTAAATGCTTCATCACTTGCTTTTTTTACATCAGCACTTAAAGCACTTACAACATCAACAAAATCAAGACCATGAAGTTGATAAAAATGTACAGGATGATCATGCATGTATAAAGCTGCATTCATTAAAGTTCTAGTTAAAACTGCATTTAGTGGCGGAGTAATACCTAAAGCATTTTCTACTGCGATAATCCCTGCTCTATAATGTGAAAAAGTACAAACACCACAAATTCTTTGAGTTAAAAAGCCTGCATCTCTTGGATCACGACCTTTTACAATAGTTTCAATCCCTCTCCATAAAGTCGATCCTGAATATGCTTCTTTAATGACATTATTTTCATCAACCACTACTTCAACTCTTAAATGTCCTTCTATTCTAGTAAGTGGATCTATAATAATTCTTTTTGACATTTTTAATCCTTATTTTTTTCTAATGAAGCAATTACAGCATGCGCAGCAACAGCTACGCCTGTTACACAAAGCACACCTATACCAATTTTATCTGAAATGCTATCAGCACCCAAGCCATAAACAGTATCAAATAATCTTCCTGCCATCACTTCTTCAAAAGGTCCCATAGTATCCCAAAAATCAGGTTCAGAACAGCCTATACAACCATGTCCTGCTTGGATTGGCCATGAAGTATGTTGATTAAATCTCTCTCTTGAGCAATTATTAAAAGTATAAGGGCCTTTACAACCTACTTTATAAAGACAATATCCTTTTTTTGCTCCCTCATCACCAAATTGTTGCACAAATTCACCCGCATCAAAGCGTCCTCTTCTTTCACAAAGATCATGAATTCTTAACCCATAAGCCCATTTTGGTCTATTGTAGGCATCAAGTGCTGGCAATGTTTGATACAATATGTAATGAATCACATTACCTATAATATTTTTTTCACTTGGAGGACAACCTGGTACATTAATAACTGTTTTATTTGTTACTTTACTTAAGCTTACAGCATTGCTTGGATTAGGTCTAGCAGCTTGGATACCACCAAAAGCCGAACAAGTACCTATAGCAAAAATAGCTAAAGCATCATTACAGGCTTGTTCTGCTAATTGTCTTCCTGTTTTTCCATGTGGTCCTATAGTTAAAAAGTTTTCTGTAGCACCTGTTGGTATACCACCTTCTACCATTAAGATATATCTACCTTTATATTTTTCCATAGCAGCTTCAAGATTATGTTCAGCTTGCCAACCTGCAGCACCCATTATAGTTTCATGATATTCTAAAGAAATATGATCAAAAATCAAACTATCAATGGTAGGAGCATCACTTCTTAATAAACTTTCAGAACATCCTGTACATTCAGCCATATGAAGCCAAATCACTGGAAGTCTATCACTGAGCTCAGCAGCTCTTGCAACTACTGGAGTAAAGCTAGCAGGTAATGCTAAAAATGCAGTCATAGCACTAGCCCATTTCATAAAATCTCTTCTTGAAAAACCTGATTGCTCTAAGGCTTTAGAGATAGAAATCTCATTTTTCAAAAGAGGAAGTTTTTCTAATGCGTCTAAACGGCGATTAAAAATATCTAAATCACTCATTTGTTGTTCCTTAAATTATAGAAATATCATTAAAGATTTTAAAATATTTATTGTTAAGAATAGATAAAAAATGATAATTTTTTAATCAAATATACGAAGTATTTACAATTTAGTATTATTAAGATAATTTTACTCTAAATAAGCAAGTATTACACTTGCTTATTGTTTAACAATGATGATTTCATCATCTTTAGAATCTATAATAATCTCATCATTTTCATTTAATTCATCCGATAATATCATATCACTTAATTTATCTTCTACCATATCATACAAAGCTCTTTTTAATGGTCTTGCGCCAAAATCTACATCAAAACCAACTTTTGCTATTAAACTAGCAGCATTATCACTCAAGCTTGCTTTAATACCCCTATTTTCAAGACTTTTTTGCAAGGTATTAAAAAGTAATTTAACTATTTTTTTAGCTTCACTTTCTCCCAAAGGGTTAAAAGTGATAATATCATCTAAACGATTTAAAAACTCCGGTCTAAAAAAGTTTCTAAGAGCTTCTTTAATAGCTTTTTCTTTTTCTTCGCCCTTTAACTCCATAATAAAATTTGCACCTATATTAGAAGTTAAGATAATGATAGTATTAGTAAAATCAATCGTTACGCCTTTACTATCTGTAGCCCTACCATCATCTAAAATTCCCAAAAGTATATTAAATACATCTTTATGGGCTTTTTCTACTTCATCAAATAAAATCACACTATAAGGCTTTCTTCTAACAGCTTCAGTTAATTCCCCACCTTCTTCATGCCCTATATATCCTGGAGGTGCACCTAAAAGTCTTGATATACTGTGTTTTTCCATAAATTCACTCATATCAAAACGCACCATAGCTTTTTCATCATCAAATAAAAATTTAGCCAAAGCCTTCGCACTTTCTGTTTTACCTACTCCAGTTGGCCCTAAAAATAAAAAGCTTCCTATAGGCTTAGTTGCTTGATTTAACCCTGCTTTGTTACGCTTAATAGCTTTAGCTAAAGCACTCAAAGCCTCATCTTGCCCTATGACGCTTTCTTGTAAATACTCTTGAATATGTAAATATTTTTGTTTTTCAGAAGTGAGCATTTTTTGCACACTAATGCCTGTCCATTTACTTAAAATACCAGCTACTAAATCCTCATCTACTTGATTTTTAAGCAAAACTCCTTCTTGGGTCATTTGTTTCCATTTTTCTTCTAAATTTAAAACCTCTTTTTCGCACTCTAAAATTTTGCCATATTCTATTTCAGCAGCCTTTTGAAAATCTCCTTTATTTTTAGCCAAAATAGCTTCATTTTTTAAAGTATCGATTTCTTTTTTCTTTGCACTTATGCCATTAAATACTGCTTTTTCATTTTCAAATTTGGCATTAAGTTTGATTTGCTCTTCTTTTAAATTTGCTAATTCTTTTTTAATCTCTTCCAATCTTTTTTCATTAGCTTCATTTTCTTCCATTTTTAAAGCTTCATTTTCTACTTCCAAACTTTCAATTTGCTTTCTAACCTTTCTTAAAGAATTTGGCTCACTTTCTATTTGCATTTTTAATTCCGCTGCAGCCTCATCAATTAAATCAATCGCTTTATCAGGTAAAAATCTATTAGCTATATAACGCTTAGATAGCTTTGCAGCTGCCACTAAAGCACTATCATTAATAGTTACATTATGATGAATTTCTAATTTTTCTTTTATACCTCTAAGCATAGCCAAAGCTTCATTTACACTAGGTTCAGCTACATTTACAGGCTGAAATCTTCTTTGTAAAGCTGCATCTTTTTCAAAATATTTTCTATATTCTTTTAAGGTTGTAGCACCTATAGTATGAAGCTCACCTCTTGCTAAAGCAGGTTTTAAAATATTTGCTGCATCCATGCTCCCTTCATTTGCACCTGCACCTACAATGGTGTGAATTTCATCTATAAATAAAATTACATTCTTATGTTTTATTACTTCATTTACAACTGCTTTTAATCTATCTTCAAATTCACCTCTGTATTTTGCCCCTGCTATTAAAGCACTCATATCTAAAGCTATAACTTTTTTATTTTGCAACGAAGTAGGAACATCTTTTTTTACTATCCTTTGTGCTAAAGCTTCCACCACAGCAGTTTTTCCCACCCCTGGCTCACCTAATAAAATAGGATTATTTTTAGTTTTTCTGATTAAAATTTGCATTAATCTTTGAATTTCTTCTTCCCTACCTATAACAGGATCAAGCTCATTGTTTTTAGCTTTCATAGTCAAATCAATACCAAATTTAGATAAAGAATCAAGCGTTTCATCACTTGTTTTGGTTTCTATTTTAGCTCCTGCTCTAATGAATTCTAATTCTTTTTTAAACTCATTTAAATCTACAAATTTAGACAAAAGTTCTTTAATAACCCCGCTAGCACTTTCTGAAACAAGCCACATATCCACAGCCAAATAACTATCTTTATTTTCTAAAGCCAAGCCTTTTGCTTTTTCTAAAGAATTAATAAATTCATTTGAAAATTTAATATTATCTTTATTTACATTTGAGCTAGTAGGAAAAGATAAAATTTTACTTTTTACTTCTAACTCAAATGCCTCTTTAGAAACATTTAATTTATTAAAAACTTGATTAAGCAAACTAGAGCTATCAACACTTAAAGCCCATAATAAATGCAAAGGTTTTATTTCACTATTCTTAGAATGAATGGCCAAAGAAATTGCACTTTCTATATTTGAAAGCATAGAATCTGTTAAAAAATCTTGTATATTTGCCATTTTTACTCCTTTTTACTTTTATATGAAGTGTATTATATAACTTTAGTCTATTATTGTCAAGTTTATTTAGTTATATTTATAAATAATTTTTTATATATACACACTAATATCATAAAAATATTTACTTTATTTACGATTTTTTAAGCAAAAATAACTAAAATTAGATAATTATTTTATGAATTCATATTTATTTTGGAGTTTTTCCTTTGAAGACAAAAAGAAATCTTATTATCGCAGCTAGCATTTGTAGTTTAATAACCGCTTCTTTTATTTTTACTAACTTGCAAGCTAAAAATCCCGCTCCTAGCGAAGCAGAAAAAAAAATAGAAGCTTTATCTAAACTTACAAGAACTATGTCTATCATAGAACAATATTATGTTGATGATGTTAATTATACAGATTTGGTTGATAAATCCATAGCAGGTTTACTTACAAATTTAGATGCCCACTCTTCCTTCTTAGATGAAAAAGGTTATAAAGAGCTTAAAGAACAAACTAATGGGGAATTTGGTGGACTTGGCTTTACTATTACCCAAAAAGATGGAGCAATTAGTGTTGTAGCTCCTATAGAAGGAAGTCCAGCGGATAAAGCAGGTATTAAAACTGATGATATTATCTTAAGAATTAATAACGAATCAACTTTAGGTATGACTTTAAATGAAGCTGTTTCTAAAATGCGTGGAGAGCCTAAAACAAAGGTTACTCTAACTATTTATAGAAAAGGTGATACAAAGCCATTTGATGTAAATTTAAAAAGAGATATCATAAAAGTAGATAGTGTTTATACAAAATTAATTGAAAATGAAAATTTACTTTATTTAAGAGTGACTAATTTTGATAAAAATGTTGTAGATGAAGCTAGTAAAGCAATCAAAAAACATTCTAATACAAAAGGAATTATACTAGATCTTAGAACCAATCCAGGCGGTATTTTAAATCAAGCAGTGGGTTTAGTAAATCTTTTTGTAGATAAAGGAGTAATCGTTTCACAAAAAGGTAAAATTGAAAGCGAGAATGTAGAATTTAAAGCAAATCCTAGTAAAAAAATCACCAATGCACCTTTAGTAGTGCTTGTAAATGGTGGCAGTGCAAGTGCGAGCGAGATTGTAAGTGGGGCTTTGCAGGATTTTAAACGCGCTATTATCATAGGAGAAAAAACCTTTGGAAAAGGTAGTGTGCAACTTATATTACCTATGGATGAAAAAGGTAAAGAAGGCTTGAGACTTACTATAGCAAAATATTATTTACCAAGTGGTAGAACTATACAAGCTGTTGGAGTTAATCCTGATATAGAAGTATTTCCAGGAAAAGTAAGTAAAGAAGAAAATCACGGCTTTGAGATCAAAGAAAGTGATCTTAAAAAACACTTACAAGCTGAACTAGATAAAATCGGACATCAAGAAAAGAAAAAAGACAACAAAGAAGATAAAAATATCATTACCAAAGAACAAATTAATAATGACATACAACTAAAAACCGCAATAGATGCAATTAAAATTTTAAACATTACAAAAGGAGAGTAAAATGGCTATGAAATTAGATCTTTTATATGAAGGAAAAGGTAAAAAAATGTTTAAAACTGATGATGAGAATTTGCTCATCACAGAATTTAAAGATGATTTAACAGCTTTTAATGCAGAAAAAAAGGGTAATGAAGCAGGAAAAGGTGCATTAAATTGTAAAATTAGTACTGAAATTTTTCATCTCTTAGAAAAAGAAGGCATTAAAACCCATCTAGTAGAAACCATCAGTGAAAAAGAACAAATTGTTAAAAAATGTAATATTATACCCATTGAAGTTATTACTAGAAATGTAGCTACAGGATCTTTAACAAAAAGATTAGGCATTAAAGAAGGCACGATTTTACCTTTTGCTGTAGTTGAGTTTTGTTATAAAAATGATGATTTAGGTGATCCTATTATCAATGATGAGCATTGTTTGATTTTAAATCTAGTAAAAAGTGAAAAAGATTTAGAATTAATCAAAAATACCGCAAGACATATCAATTCTATTCTAGTAAAATTCTTTGAATCTAAAGGCTTAAGATTGATTGACTTTAAATTAGAATTTGGTATTGATAATGAAGGAAATATGATCTTAGCTGATGAAATTAGTCCTGATAGTTGTAGATTTTGGGATAGTAAAACTAATGAAAAATTAGACAAAGATCGCTTTAGACAAGACTTAGGTAATGTAAAAATGGCTTACGAAGAAGTCTTAAAAAGAATTTTAAGTTAGGAAAAATAATGAAAGTAACTATAAATATCACACTTAAAAATGGGGTTTTAGATCCTCAAGGCAAAGCCATAGAAAAGGCTTTGCATTCTTTGGATTTTAATAATATTGCAAATGTTAAAACCTCAAAACAAATTAGTTTTGATATAGCTTGTGATGATAAAGAAGAAGCTTTTAAACAAGTTGATTTAATGTGTAAAGAATTACTTGCAAATACTGTGATAGAAGATTATGAGATAATATTATGAAAGTAGCTATTATTCGTTTTCCTGGAACTAATTGTGAGTTTGATACAGCTTATGCCTTTGAAAAATTAGGGGTAAAAACTGAAATCATTTGGCATGAAAGACAAGATTTTAGTGCAGATTTAATCGTATTACCTGGAGGTTTTTCTTATGGAGATTATTTAAGATGTGCTGCTATTGCAAAACTTGCTCCTGCTATAAAAACACTTAAAGAGCATGTTCAAAAAGGTGGATATGTTCTAGGCATATGTAACGGCTTTCAAATTTTATTAGAACTTGGACTTTTAAAAGGAGCTATGAAACATAACAATAGTTTAAGTTTTATTTCTAAAATGCAAGCATTGCAAGTAGTATCAAATAATAATGCTTTTTTGAAAAATTTTCAAAAAAATGATATCATAGAATTACCTATTGCCCATGGAGAAGGAAATTATTTTAATAGCGAAGATGGTATTAAAATGCTAGAAGATAAAGATATGATCTTACTAAGATATATCAACAATCCAAATGGCTCTTTAAACGATATAGCAGGAATTTGCGATGAAAATAAAAAAGTCTTTGGATTAATGCCACATCCTGAAAGAATGTGCGATGATATTCTTGGATCAAAAGTAGGACTTAAAATGTTTGAAGGATTTTTAAATTGCTAAAAATCTTCAAATTTTTTTGTCTTTTTTTACTAACTTTTAACTTATATGCTCAAGAAAATAGTGTTTTTGAAGATTATAACACTTTAGAAAAAAATTACAATCAATTAGATGATCAAGCTAAGCAAATTTATCAAACCATCGCTCCAAGTGATGAGAGTAATTATGAAAGTAAAATCGATGATGAAAATTTCATCCCTCAAGGTTCTTTAGTATTAAACGCAAAAGAATACACTGATGAAGCTTTCATAGATGAAGCTTTTGCTATAGATCTTGAGGTTATTACCACAACTAATGTGAGTTTTGATTTAAATGTGAGTTTTGAAAAAAGTGATGATATGCTTTGGATCAATCCTAATCCTATTTGGGAACAAAAGGCTAATTCATATCATACAAAATTATGGTTTGAAGCTAAAAGTTTAAATGCTAGTTTAAACAAAATCATCGTTTCATTAAGTAGAAATGATCATATTTTTCAAAGCTCATCATTAATTATAAAGCCCATTAAACTTAAAAAAATCGATGCCCCTTCTAATAAATACTCACATATAGTTGCAAGCAATTTGGAAGTTAAACAAGTAAAAGCGAGTAGTTTTGATAATGATAGTATAATTTTATTTATAGAACTTGCGGGAGAAAACACAAATCTAGCAAGTTTTAACATAAAAGATATCCAAAAACAAGGTGTAGAGGCTATTAAAGGCGATTTTGAAAAACAAAGTGGATTTTATTATGCTATTTTAGATAAAAGTAAAACGCGTTTTGATTTTTCTTACTTTAATTTAAATTCTAAAGAATTAAAAGATTTTTCCTTAAAAATAGAACTTAAAGAAGATAGTATAAGTACACAAAGTGATTTAAATCCAAAAACTAATGATTTTAATTTTTACAAACAAGTTTTTTTATGGAGCTTGTGTGGTATTTTCGCTTTATGGTTTGTATTTAAAAAAAGCTACACAGCTTTAGGTTTGGCAATTTTGGCTCTAATAGCAAGTTTTTTAGCTCAAAATAACATATATAAAGCTATATTAAAAGCTGAAAGTAAAGTGCAAATTTTACCAACTCTAAACTCAACTCATTTTTATTCTGGGAAATACAAACAAGAAGTAGAAGTGTTAGATTCAAGAGATGAATACAGAAAAATTTTATTTAATAATGGAAAAATAGGCTGGGTGAAAAGTGAAGATTTATCAAAGATTTAAAGCTTTAATATTTTGGGTAGAATTTATTTTATCTATTATATTTTTATGTATTGCCTTTTTATTATTGCAATCGCAAGAAAAAATTTGGAAAATCAGAAAAGTATGGTCAAAACTGCAAAAATATGTAATAAACTATAAAATTCAAACCCAAGGTTTTATACACCCTCAAGCTAATTTGCTTTTAATCAATCATCAAAGCTTGCTAGATATAGTTGTTTTGGAAGATTTATGCCCAAAAAATATATCTTGGATAGCTAAAAAAGAACTAGGCGAACTCCCTGTTTTTAAAACTTTGATTAAAAAACCAAAAATTATTTGTATAGATAGAAGTCCAAAAGGCCTAGTAAAGCTTTTAAAAGAAGCCAAAGAAAGATTAAACGAGGATAGAATTTTAGCCATTTTTCCAGAAGGCACAAGATCTAAAACACAAAAACTTTTAAAATTTAAAGTCGGAGCTAAAATTTTAAGTGAAAAACTTAAGTTAAAAGTCCAGCCTGTGGTAATTATTGATTCAGCTAAAATTTTAGACACCCAAAATTTTAGCGCAAATAGTGGTGTTTTAAAAGTGGTATTTCTAGATCTTGTTGATACAAGTAAAGATGATTGGCTTGAGCAAACTAGAGAAAAAATGCAAACAATCTTAGATAGCGAAAGGTCACAAGCTTGATTGGTACGATTTTAGCTGTAGGTTTTGGAGGCTTTTTAGGGGCCATATCCAGAATGCTTACTAGCAACTTTTTTAATAAAATCATTCCTCATAACTTTCCTTATGGGACATTAATGGTCAATATAATAGGATCATTTTTAATAGGTTTATTTTTTTCTTATGCAAATTCTAAAGGTGTGCATATTTTTACTAAAAATTTAATTAGCACTGGTTTTTTGGGTGCCTTTACAACTTTTTCAACTTTTTCTTATGAAAATTTGTTATTTTTGCAAAATGGTGATTATTTTCACTTTTTTATAAATATTATTTTAAATGTTATCCTTTGTCTTTTGGCAGTATGGATTGGTTTTTTAATTTTTAAATAAAGGAGATATAAATGCAATTTCAAACTGAAGTTAATCAACTTTTACAACTTATGATTCATTCTTTGTATTCTAACAAAGAAATTTTTTTAAGAGAGCTTATTTCTAATGCAAGTGATGCACTTGATAAACTTAGTTATTTAAGCGTGAGTGATGATGCTTATAAAAATTTAAAATTTGAGCCAAAAATTCAAATTAATTTCAATCAAGAAGCAAAAACCTTAACTATAAGTGATAATGGTATAGGTATGAATAAAGACGATTTAATCAATCATCTTGGAACCATTGCTAAAAGTGGTACAAAAAGCTTTTTAGAGAACTTAAGTGGTGATGCCAAAAAAGACTCTCAACTTATAGGACAATTTGGTGTAGGCTTTTACTCTGCTTTTATGGTAGCTTCTAAAATAGAAGTTTTAAGCAAAAAAGCATTAGATGATAAAGCTTATCTTTGGACTTCTGATGCAAGTGGTTATGAAATAGAAGATGCAAATAAAGATGAACAAGGCACTTGCATAATCTTGCATTTAAAAGATGAAGAGTTTTTAAACTCATACCGCATTGAAAGCATAGTAGAAAAATATTCAAATCATATACAATTTCCTATTTTCATGGAAAAAGAAGAATATTTACCACTAGAAGAAGGCGAAAAAGAACCTAAAAAAGAATTAAAAAACACTCAAATTAATACAGCAAGTGCCTTATGGAGACAAAATAAAGCAAATTTAAAAGCTGAGGATTATGAAAGATTTTATGAACAAAACTTCCATGATTCAAACAAACCTATGCTTTATATCCACACAAAAGCTGAAGGTTCTATAGAGTACAATTCTTTATTCTTTATACCTGCACAAGCTCCATTTGATCTTTATAGAGTAGATTATAAAAGTGGTTTAAAACTTTATGTTAAAAGAGTTTTTATAAGTGATGATGATAAAGAATTATTACCAACTTATCTAAGATTTGTGCGTGGGATTATTGATGTAGAAGATTTACCGCTTAATGTTAGTCGTGAAATCTTACAAGAAAATAAAATCTTAAAAAGCGTTCAAGAAGCAAGTGTTAAAAAAATCCTAGCTGAACTTAAAAAATTCAAAGAAAAAGATAAAGAAAATTATCTTAAATTCCATGAAAATTTTGGAAAAGTTTTAAAAGAAGGTTTATATGGTTTTGGCGAAAATAAAGACGCTATAGCTAAGCTTTTATATTTTAAAAACTCAAATAAAGAAGAATTAATTGATCTTGAAGAGTATAAACAAAACCTAGCTGAAGGTCAAAATGAAATTTTTTATATTAGCGGAAAAAATGAAAAACTTTTAAGAAATTCTCCGCTTCTTGAAAGCTATAAACAAAAAAATATCAATGTTTTATTACTTGATGAGGAAATTGATACCATAGTTATGCCTATGATGAATGAATTTGAAGGTTTAAAATTTAGCGCTATTAACCATCTAGCTAGTGAAGAAACTAGCGAAGAACAAAAGACTGAATTTGCAAGCTTACTCATCAAAATAAAAGAAGTTTTAAAAGATGAAGTTGAAGAGGTAAAACTTAGCCAAAGACTTTCAAATAGTCCAAGTTGTATTGTTTATGATCAAAATAAACCTGATTTTGCTATGCAACAAATTCTTAAACAAATGGGGCAAGAACAGCAAGTTAAACCTATACTTGAAATCAATCCTAATCATGAAATTTTAAAAGCCTTAAAAGAAAATGATACTTTAGCTAATGAAATGGCACATATTCTTCTAAATATGGCTAAACTTAGTGAAGGTATGGGTATAGATAACCCTAGCGAATTTAACAATGCCTTAAGCAAAATCGTTTCCAAGGCTTTAGAAAAATGAAAAATATAGCTATTTCTAAAGATATTTTGCACGAATTTTGCATTATAGATGTAAGAACCCCAAGCGAATGGAAAAGCGGGGTTATAAAAGAAGCTTTACTCATCGCACTTTGCGATGATAATGGCTTTATGAATGAAAACTTTATCCAAGAGTTTAAAGAAAAAGTAGATTATCAAAATAAAAACATAGCCTTTGTGTGCGCTACAGGCTCAAGAAGCAAACATACTGCTATGATGATAGAAGATACTCTAGGTATAGAATGCACTAATTTAGATGGTGGCATGGTAGCACTTTTATCACAAGGTTATGAAGCTACAAAAAAGGGAAATTAATGATAAAAAAAATACTTTTATCTTTAATGCTTTGTACTAGTTTTGTTTTAGCAGAAGTTAAAAATATAGATATTAATGCGGATATTTTGGAAAATTATCAAGTAATCGATATTAGAAAACCTAGCGAATGGGCACAAACTGGCACAATAAAAAATGCCATTAAAATTAGCTTTTATAATGAAGATGGAAGCTTGAATAAAAATTTCGTTGAGGAAATTAAAAAGATTTCAAGCAAAAAATCTATCGCTATAGTTTGTAGAAGTGGAGCAAGAAGTGCTAAGGCTTCTGCTTTACTAGAACAAAATGGTATAGAAGTTACTGATTTAAAAGGTGGTATGAATGCACTTTTATCACAAGGTTATGAAACCTCAAAATAAGTCTAACTAGACTTATTTTTTCTTTGGTCTAAACACAGAAATTACTTCTTCATTATTTTCAATATAAGCTCCACCTATCAAATCTACGCAATAAGGAATAGCAGGAAATATAGGCTCAATGCATTCTCTTATAGCTTTTGGATTACCCGGTAAGTTAATAATTAATGATTTTCCTTTTATACCTGCACTTTGTCTTGAAAGTATAGCCGTTGGTACATATTCTAAGCTTTTTGCACGCATTAACTCCCCAAAACCTGGAAGCATTTTATCACACACTGCTTGCGTTGCCTCTGGTGTTACATCACGCAAAGCAGGTCCTGTACCCCCTGTAGTAAAAATCAAATCACATTTTACTTCATCTGCCAAATAAGCTAATTTTTCTATGATTAAATCATACTCATCAGGAATTAGCTCATAATAAAAGCTTTTTTCATTTTTTATATAAGAATCTAAAATTTTTTCTATCTCTACTCCGGATTTATCCTCATAAACTCCGCTACTTGCTCTATCTGAAAGTACTAAAATTCCTATTTTTACCATTTTCACTCCATTATGATTTTTTCTATATCTTGTTTGTCTATTTTTTCATTTTCTAAAAGAATACTAGCTAATCTCACTACTTTTTCTTTCATTAATTCTAAAAATTCTTTCACTTCTTGCTTTTGCTCTTGTAATAAACCCTCATTTGCCATGGCGAAAGTTTCCATAAAAACGAGCAATTCTTTAACCTTTAAAAGATCACTTTGTGCATTAGTGTAACTTTCATTAAAAATAAGCTCCATAGCAACTGAACCTGCTAAAAAAACTTTTATTTTATTTAATAATTCTGATTTTGATTTGATAGTATTTTCATATTCTTTAAACCTATCTTCAATTAGGGTAATTTTTTCAAATTTAACATCAAAATAAAAAGCACACAAGGCTTTAGCTGCTTGATATGTGGCTTGAATTTTTCTTTCCTTGTCGCTTAGAGAAAAAATCTTTTTTTTACCCATTAAAACTTTATTAAGCACTGCAAAAAAATCATTTTCTTCTATTAAATCTGATTTTCTTCTTATAGCATTAATAGCCGCTTCATTAACTAAAGTCTCCAAGGCAGCTCCACTAAAACCCACACTAGCTTTTGCAATTTTTTCTAAATCTACGCTAGATTTTTTTTCTTTCATATAATTTTGCAAAATATGCATTCTATCTTTAAAATCAGGCAAAGATATAAAAATTCTTCTATCAAAACGCCCTGATCTTAGTAACGCATTATCCATAAGGTCGATTTTATTTGTAGCAGCCATCACTATAACACCACTATTATCTTCAAATCCATCCATTTGAGTTAAAAGTTGATTTAGCGTATTATCTCTTTCTACATTGGAAAAATCCCCTCTACTTTTACCAACTGCGTCAATTTCATCTATAAAAATAATACTTGGAGCTTTTGATTTAGCTTTTAAAAAAAGCTCTCTAACTCTTTTTGCGCCCATACCTACATAAATTTCTACAAAACTAGCCCCACTTTGATAAAAAAATGGCACTCCAGCTTCACCTGCTACTGCTTTTGCTATCAAGGTTTTACCTACTCCAGGAGGGCCTACTAGCAAAACGCCTTTTGGCATTTTCACGCCAAAATCTTTATATTTTTGAGGATTTTTTAAAAAATCAACGATTTCCAAAAGCTCCACCTTAGCCTCATCAACCCCTGCTACATCTTTAAATTTAACTTCACTTACTACATCTTGTATGGTATTATTTTGTTCATTTTTTTCTAAAATATTTTTTTCTAAAGAAAGTAAATTTTGCCTATCTTTGTTTTTTTTATTAAGAAAGAGTAAAAAGCTTATGAGAAAAGCAAGTAAAATAAATATCAAAAAAAACTCACTCAAATCATAATCTTTAGCATATTCTAAAGGAATTTTTTGCCACAAAGCATTTAAATCCACTACATCTTTAGCGATTAAAAAATTTCCTTCTTTGCTTTTTAATAATATTTCATTATTTTCTACTATAGCCTTTTGGATTAAATTTTGTTCTAAAAGCTCTTCATAAGCAGCCTTGCTAATATAATCTGGTTGATTTTTTAAAAATGCAATCAATATAAAAACACAAAGCAATAAAAATGAAGCCAAGATAATCTTTTTATTTTTCATCCTCTAACCTTAAATAGTTACAATCTTCTTTGCATTCATATTTTTCAATACTTATCCATTGTTTAGCAATATCTTCTTTGCTTGTAATTTTGATTTTATTAAAAAATTGATCATAGCCTTCATAAAAACCATCTTTTTTACTCTCGACTAAAATTTCTAAAATATTTTTTTGGTTTTTTCTAAACTCATAATTATTTTGTGCGACTATATCTTTTAAAATATTTAATCTTTCTTTGGCTATATCACCATTAATTCGCTCACTCATAGAAGCAGAATGCGTTCCATCGCGTGGTGAGAAAATAAAAGCATGAATATGTGTGAGTTTAAATTGTTTGAAATTTTCTAAAGCTTCTTGCCATATCAACTCACTTTCCCCAGGATGTGCTACGATAAAGTCTGTTCCTAAAGCAAAACCCTTTTGATTTAACTCATTAAACAATGCTAAATCATTTTGCGTGTGTGATCTTCTACGCATAATGCGTAGCATTTTCTCATGAGTGTGTTGCAGGGCAATATGTAAATGCTTTTCAAGCCAAGGTTCATCTAAAATTTCTTTAAAACTCTCATCAATTTGAGCAGGCTCTAAACTCCCAAGTCTTACTCTTTTTATACCATTAATCTTGCCTATTTCTTGCAGTAATTTTCCAAGTGTAGTTTTATCTTTTAAACCATAACTTCCTATATTAGTACCCGTTAAAACTACTTCACTATAACCATTTTGAGCCAAAAGTTTGATTTGTTTTATTATTTCCTCGCTTGGCATGCTTCTTGATTTACCTCTAACACTTGGGATTATGCAATAACTACAAGCAAAGTCACATCCTTCTTGAATTTTTACAAAAGCTTTAGTGTGATTTTCATAATTACTTACGATTTTTGTATCGATAAAGCGTAAATTTCCAAGCTCATAAAAGGCTTTATCCTGTGAGATTAACTCGTTAATTTTATCTTTATTAGAAGCTCCTAAAACTCCAAAAATTTCTTTTTTATTAAAAAAATCCTTTCCCTTACTTACAGCACCACAGCCTGTAAGTATAACCTTAACTCCATTTTTTTTTACACTATTAATATAACTTCTAAGCCCACTATCAGCACCATTTGTAACCGTGCAAGAATTTATCACTATCACATCAGCTTCTTGTTCATTTTGTGTGACAATATGATCTTTAATATAAGTTTTTAATAATTGCGTATCATAAATATTAGTTCTACAACCAAAAGTTTTAAAATATACCTTTTTTTTCAAATATCTTCCTTATTTTCTATAAATTCATGTTTTGCCATATATAAATTTTGCGATGGATAGGCTATTTTTATATCATCATGTTTATTAAATTCATTGATAATTTCTTTACTTATATTACTTCTTAAAACCAAGGCCGCATAAGAATTTGTCATATACCAAGCAGAAATTCTCATACCATAACCTTCTAAAAATGTAAAAAACCTAGGTTCTACTTTAGGATTTCTAATGCTGTATTCATTTCTTAATTTATTCATGGATTCTTTTGCAATTTTTGTATAGCCTTTGGAAGCTTTTATAACGATTTCTTCTACTATATCTAAGGCTTTTTGATGATTTGAATCAAAAGTTAAAGTAATATCAAGTCCATCCCAAATTGTTTTCATCCCATGATGAGTATAATTTGATATAAGATTGGTAAAAATAAAGTTATTTGGTATGAAAATTATCCTACCACTTCTTCGATTATCTGTATAAGTTAATAAAGATATATCTTCATACAAAGTTATTCTTAAAAACGAAATATCAATTATATCGCCGATATAATGTGTATTGTTTTGAAAAACTCTCACCCTATCGCCCACTCTAAAACTTCCACCAAAAACTATCACACACCAACCAAGCATAGACATAAACATATCTTTCATAGCAATAGCCAAACCAGCAGAAGCAAAACCAAGAACGGTCACTAAATAGCTGATATTTTCAATATATCCAAAAAGCAAGATTAAAACAATTACATTGATATTAATAAAATTAATGATTTTATTTGCTGTATAAAAGCGATCATTATCGCCTATATATTTTCTAGCTATAAATTTGAGTAAAAATGCTATGGCTACAACTATAACAATAGCCAAAACTATATTGAAAGCTCTTACACCCTGAATTTTAATTGAAGCTGTCGTTTTTTCAATCTCTTCTTGAATTTTTTTCTCATACACAGAATAAGAAATTTCTCCAAAACGCAGAGTTTGTGAAAAATCTCTAACCATTTGATTGGATATTTTTAAATATTCATCATGCTCTTTATTAGAAGATAATTTAGCTATTTCAGCTACTAAAACATTTTCTTTTATAAGCTCATCTAAAGTTTGCTTAAAACTATTTAAAAGATTGACATATTCTTCTTTGTCGCGTCTTAATTTTTTTATATGTGAGTATGCTGAAATAATAGCTAAAGGATTAGTTAGCTTATCTATTTTATCAACTTCTTCAGGTGCCAAAACCATCTTAGAAAAATTTGCACTTTTATACTCACTTAAAAGCTCTAGTCTTTCTTTTAAAATTAAAATTTGTCTTTCTATAATGCTTTTATTGCGTTCATTAGCTTTTAAACTTTCTTTTTCTAAAGCCAAAATTTCATCTTGAGTTTTTTTGTAAATGTTAAAATTATTATATTTAATTATCCAAGTATTATATGCTAAATTATTATGTAATTCATTTAATTTTTGTTCTAAATGCTCTATATCATCTTGCGCTAAAAGTAATGTAAAGGGTAAAAGTAAAATCAATATAATTTTTTTCATGCAAACACCTCTAAAGTGTATAAAATATCTTCCTTAGATATATCATTTTTTATACAAGCTTTTCCTAAACCACAAGCTAAAACAAAATTAATCTTTTGAAAATGTGTTTTTTTATCTAAGAAAAAGGCATTATAAAACTCTTCTATATTTGAAATTTTATAAGATATGGGTAATTTAAATTTCACAAGCAATTTTTGTACTCTTTGGCATTCTTGCTCGCTTAATAACCCCAAATTTAAAGCTAGAATATTTGCCATGTTCATACCTATAGCCACGGCTTCACCATGTAAGTACTTTTTATATCCTGTTTGATTTTCTATAACATGAGCAAAAGTATGACCATAATTTAAAAGCATTCTTAAGCCACTTTCTTTTTCATCTTGTGAAACCACATTAGCTTTAAGTTCTATACTTTTTTGGATGATTTGAGCCAAGGTAATATCATCAAGTTTAGTATTTAAAAATTTATCCTCGTCTAAATTTTCTAAAAAAGATAAAATTTTTTCATCAAAAACCACAGCCATTTTGATAAATTCAGCCATACCAGCAGCTAGTTCTCTTGAAGGTAAGGTTTTTAAAAACTCACTCTCACAATACACCGCTTTTGGCTGATAAAAAGTGCCTATTAGATTTTTACCAAATTTATTATTCACCCCGGTTTTACCACCCACACTTGCATCCACACAAGCTAGTAAAGTTGTGGGAATATTGATAAATTCTATCCCTCTTTGATATATACTTGCTACAAAACCACCCATATCAGAGATCACCCCACCACCAAAGCTTATAAGCAGACTTTTTCTATCTAGCTTATAGGTACACATTTGATCTAAGATATATTCTATAGTTTGTAAATTTTTATACTCTTCACCATCTTTGATTTTTATAACAAAAAGTTCTTTAGCTTGAATTTTTTTCAAAAGCGTATCTAAATGTAATTTTGCTACTAATTCATTAGTTAAAATCACGACTTTAGTATCAAAATTTAACTTTTCTAGCTCATTTATATAGACATTATAACTTGTATTTTTATCTAAATTTACCTTAACTTGCATTCTTTTCTCACAATGATGGTATAAACAATTGATAATTTTTATTCATCTTATAATATATCGTATTTAAATCCGTTTTTAAAATTTTATTGAAATTGTTTCCTAAAATTTTTTCATTAAATGGTACAAAATGCAATATATTTTGTTTGTAAGAAAATTTATTGATAGGATTATGTTCTTTTTCTTCTATCAAAAGTAATTTTTCATCATGAAGTTTTGAAAGGCTTTCAAAATACTGATGATATTCAAAAATTTCGGCTTTATTTAATTTTAAAGCATAGTAATACAAGGCAAGGCCTAGTTGAATTTGCTTGTTAAAATCAAGCATAATAGAAGCAATACCCTCTACATCTTCAAAATTTGAACTTAAAACTACAGAAGATTTTAAATCTGCAAAATCCCCTTTACCTGCTTTTAACACAGGAAGTTTTAAAGTAAAAAGAAAACTTTTTTCTTTTTCAAAAAGATAATCCTCCACCACTAGCAAACCTATGCTAGTATTTTCCACAAAAGGTTTAATGTTTTTTATATTTGTGCTTTCAAAGTCAAATATCACTTCAGTGCTATTTTTATGCAAGGATTTAAGTTTATAATACATAGGAGTTAAAGTAGGATTAATCACCTTAAAATAAAGTTTTTTGCTATTGATTCTTACATGCAAAAGCAAGCTTGCAAAAATAAGCTTTTCTATAGCAAACTCACTCATTTTTTTCATATCTATAATACAAAGTATATTATCTCCAAAAGGCGATGGAAAGCGTCCTAAGCTTGTTTTAACATTAGTAAAAACACTTTGCAAAACTTTAGGATCACCTACGATTAAAATGCTATCATTTGGCATTAAAATAAGCCCAGGTCTTGCCAGAATAAATTCATTATTTCTATAAACCATTACAATTTTAAAGCGTTTTTGACTAATAGAGCTTATGTGCCTATAAGCAAAGCTTGATCCTGCAGGAATTTTAACTTCCATAATCTCACCTTGTCCAAGCCCTATAAATTGTGCCATTGAAGGCATATTATCCAAACAACCTGTCAATCTTGTACTTAAAGTATCATAAATATTAATTACTTCACAAAAATTATCATCAATTTGGCTATTCCACAAATCCATAATAACTATATTTAATCTTGGGTATAATTTTCTTAAATTTTTATAGCAAGCTAATGTATCTGCTTCTTCTTGCATATAAATAATAGCTTGATGAAAATTTTCTTTTAATAAATTTTCTAGCTTAATCAAACTCGTAGGATCAAATTTAAAAAAAGAAATTTGTTCATTCTCTAAGTCTAAGTCTACGCTATCATCATTATAATACACAACACTCAAAGACTCTTTGAAGGTTTTGTTATTATAAATTTTCTTTAAAAAATCTTTCGCAAAAGGTCCATCAGCTAGTAATAAAATCTTATTCATTCACACCTCTAAAATATAAAGTATAATTATAGCAAAGTTATAGTTTATATTTTAAAGTTTTTATTTTTTCAAAAATACACCCCTCCACTTAAATACAATTTCATTCTATGTTCATCATCATATTTATACTGATGAACTGCTCTTGCTGCATCAAGCTTTATATAATACTCATTAGCTTTATTATAAAGTATTTGTAAGCCTACTGCATCTAAAAAATGCTCATCTGCTAATCTATCCCCTGAAGCTTTTTCATACCAAGCATAACCTACATCATAAAAGGGAGTAAAATAAAAATTAGTATTTGGTATATTTATTCTTATACCAAAGTTAGCTACTATGGTATTATCTCCATCTCCCTCTCCATTATCATAAGCTCTTACCCCATAAGCTCCACCTAAAGATGAACTTTCAGAAGAATCTAATTCAAAATTTCCTAATACCTTTTGATAGTTTATATTTAAAGTATGAGTAATATACTCATTAATACTATAATAATTATTCAAACTAGCATTGAGTTTTCTAAACCAACCAAAGCCTTTGCCTCCACTTTTAGATGTACTTCCAAACATAGTAGTACCATCATCATTAACCTTACCTATACTTATCTTAACACTATAACTTAAAGTATTATTCTCAAAGCCTCTAAATAAACCTTCTAAACCTATACTACCCACATTAGAATGTTTATTAATACTATAATCTTCAAATATGTTTGAAAAAGGTTCATCTTTTAATATCTTATGATAAATACTAGAAGTAAAGTATAAAGATGAATTAGTATTAATCCATACAGGATAAGAAAAGTCTATACCGAAATTTCTAGAAGTACCGCTAAAGCCAACTTCTTGATAATCTCCACCTAAAGAATAAGAGCCTTGAGATATACTTGGAGTAATTTTTAAATTTCCTAAAAAGAAAGTATAACTAGCCCCATAGTTAATTTGTTTTTCATTGCTTGATTGTAAGTAAAAATTATAATAATCTCCCATATTAAGTATAGAATTAAATCCCATACTAATACCAGCTCTAATATCCCCTGCACTTTTAATACCATAATTATCAGCATATAATAATACATTAGCCTTAGTATCAGGAACTACTTCTATAACTATATCAGTTTCTCCTACATTCTCTCCTGCTTGTAAGCCTGCTAGGGTTTGAATGCCATACATTTCATTGACTTTATATACACTATCTTCTATTAATTTAGTAGAGATGATTTTACCTTTGATTCTTTCATTAAGCTTACTTTCAATAAAATAATCTTTTATAGTAGTTTTATTCTTTATTATATACTTACCTAATGTTCCTAAGGCTATGTT
Organism: Campylobacter lari; assembly: GCF_004357905.1. NCBI lineage: Bacteria > Pseudomonadati > Campylobacterota > Epsilonproteobacteria > Campylobacterales > Campylobacteraceae > Campylobacter > Campylobacter lari. Next base: position 344,126 of record NZ_SMTT01000001.1, read on the forward strand.
TATTTGTACACTATCTTCAAATTCTTGTTGGGGTACATAAGCTGTTGCAGCAGGATAGCCATTAACTTGGAAATAATAAGCAATAATATTAGATATATCTTGTAAATCTTGCAAACTAAATTTTCTAGTGCTAAACTCACTAATGAGTATTTGTAAATCTTCTTCTTTAATACCTAGCTTTTCAAAGCTAGTGTTTTCATTAGTGATGATGAATTTGTATTTGGTTATTACTTCTTTAGTGGTGGTAGTATTAGTTTGATTACTTGAGTTAGTAGAGTTAGTGTTAGAACTATTGTTTGTTTGATTATTTGGATTACTTGTATTATTGTTGGTATTGGTTTGATTGTTTAATTTGGTAGTGTTGTTATTAAAACTATGATTGTTTGAAGCATTATTGGTATTAAAGCTATTATTAGTTGAATTAAAATTATTGTTTGTTTGATTATTTATACTAGAGTTAGTGTTAGCTTTGTCATTGTTTGTATTAGTGTTAGTTTGGTTATTTGGGTTGGTAGTGTTATTATTAGTTTGATTGTTAGCTTCCTCATTAGTTTTATCTTCTTGATTAAATTTTTCTTTTAATTCTTTCTTTTTTTCTTCAAAGTCTTTTTTAGCTTCTTGAGTTTTTTTATAATCATCTTTGGTTTTTAGATTTTCTTTGATAGCTTTGTTTTGAGGGAGGTTTCTATCAGGAGATAATTCTATAACCTTTTCTATATCATTTTTAGCTATGATAATACTTCCATTATTAGCATAGACTAAAGAGCTAATTGCTATAGTGCTAAGTAAAAGTTTTTTCATACTTATTTTTTCCTTTTAATGATGTATTTTAATTTTAAGTTTTTGTTTTTCAATATTTATATTGATTAATTAAAATATTTTTAATATGAGTATATTCATTAATATACTCATTATATACACTAGGATAAATCCTAGTGTTTAGTGTTTAATTTTTTATGCATCAAAGCTGTAGATTATAATCCCCCAACTACACAAGGATTCATAGTTTTATAATTATCACTGACTATGCAAGTTTTACTTTTTTGAATTAAAGAAGTTTCATCTATTTCTTCAGTTTCTTCTTCTTCATTTAAAGTTTCATTACCTATAGAATTAAAAGTAGAACTTTGTTCAAATGCTAAAGAATCATCAGGTTTATTATCAATTGGTGGTTCTACTGGGTCAATAGGTTTATCAGGTATTTCTATTTCACCACCACCATTATCATCTTTAATAGAAGCTAAAATAGGATAAGGTATTTTAATGGCTGATAATTCTCCTTTAACAACAAAGTGTCCGCTAGATTCATCACTTACTGATATTTTTAAATCTTCAAAGTCTTTAATCAAACGCTCTATAGCTTCAGTTTCATCTCCTACTTTTCCTATTAAATCAAATAACTCATTGCTAATATCTTTAAAAGCTTGATCATCTTTACTTGCTAATCCTTTATTAATTAATTCTACATACTTATTATAAGCTGAAGCTAAATCGTTGAGTTGTTTGTAATAGTTTTCTTCTTTGAAGTCATTGTTGGCTGAGTTGATTTTATCATTTAAATTACTTAGATTTTCTAAATTACTTGCAATTGTTTTATTCTCAAGAGCATTTGAAACTTCAGTTAAAATATTATCTTTAGCCTGTATAGCTTCATTATCTGCAAATTTATCATCACTAGCTTTGTCTAAGCCATTGTCTTGATAAGCTAGTAAAAAGTCTAAGCTTTGAAAAATTTCTTTTTGAGCTATTTCTATTGATGGATTATCTTTATTATTTTTATCAAAGAAATAATCCATAATAAACTTAGTTCTAGCTTCGGCACTATTTTTATCTAAATTTTTATAGGCTTCTAAAATATCTTTCAAATCAGCTATATCAATGGTGTAATATTTATTTTTCAAATCGGATATGATTTCATTGATGATAATATCTTTATAAAGATCATTTTCATCTAAAACAACCTTTTCATTGATGATATCTTCTGTGTTAGGGATATAATCTGTATCTTGTGATGGTTTAGATACTACAACATTATTTGGATAGTTTGGCTCAGATATATTTGGATTAGATGGTTTTTCAATCTCAAAATCTTTTGTAAAAACTAAACATTTCTTACTAGCACCACAATCTATTTCCTTTAAGCCATTTAAAGCTGCTAAAGCTGCTGTTTTAAAATCTATATAACCTTGACTATTATCATCATAAGGATGGAGTTCAATCCATTTATAAAGCTCCCAGTATTTTTGATCTATATTGGCATTAGTTAAGTCATCTTTATGGTAATAAATATAAGTGTTTTCAGTATTCGGAATAAACTGCTCATTTAAATGGCCAAAAAATTTACCACTACTTTCTAAGCCTTCTATAATAGCTCCTTTATCAAAATATATATAGATATTTTTTCCTCCGGTACCAAATCCTGTAAAACCTCCAGCATAAGTTCCTTTGATATGTTTAATATTATTTAAAACTATGTTCTCATAACTACTTTCACTGTGACCAGAAAATCCACCAGAAGAAGATCCTTGGATGTAATTAATATCATTTAAAGAAATGTTACTCATTTTTACTCCTCTATCATATCCAGAAAATCCACCTGCAGAGTTTTTAGCTACAATACTTTTAAAATTATTTAAATAAATATTATTAAATATATTTTGAATTTCTAGAGATCCATTAGATATATATCCGATAAATCCACCCGCTTGATTATTAACTGGATAAGATCCGTTAGCACTAATACTTCCAAAATTATTTAAAACAATATTTTCAAAATTTAAATATCTATTAGCAATCCCTACAAAGCCACCAGCAGATACTATAAGAGCTTTTTTGTCAAATGCTTCTGCATTAATTTCTTTAATATTATTTAACTCTACATTATCTATATCTACATAATCTAAACTCCCTGCAAATCCACCTGCTTGAGCATCCACTCTACCATCTGCTTCTATACGATCAATTCCTTCAATAGAAATATTTTTAAGAAAATTGATGCTAGAACTATCTCCGCTATAATTATTAGTTAATTGCCCTGCAAATCCTCCTGCATAAGCATTTTTAGCCTCACTTGTAATATTTTTTATTCCTTTTAAGGAAATATTGTTTATATTAAAAGTAGATTTATTAACTCCATTATTACTTCCAACAAACCCACCGGAGTAAGCTCTGCTATCACTATTATTTGAGCTTGCTATACTACTGATATTATTAATATTCTCAAGTGAAATTCTTTCAAAGTATCCTTCCTGTAAAATTCCTGCAAATCCACCAGAATAAGCATAAGCATCCTCAAAATTATTAGCACTTACAATATTTCCTATGTTTTTAACTGTGATATCTGAGAATTTTATTTGTTCAATGTTAAAAGAATTCAAGGATCCGATAAATCCACCAGCAAATATACTATTATCAGCACCCTCTGAAGATATATTTTTAATATCACTTATATAAATTTTAGAATATTTTCCACCGAAAGTACCATGCCCAGCAAATCCACCTACACTAACAAAATCTCCAATACCACTAATATCTCCTATATTACTTAAAGATATATTTGAAAACAAAGATGATTGTCCTATTCCAACAAAACCACCAATGTTAACACCATCGCCATTGATATTTTTAATACTTTCTATATTACTTAAAGATATATTTGAAAATGAGGAAGATATCCCTACTCCGACAAAACCTCCAATAGCAACTCCATCAATACCAATATTATTAATATTTCCTATATTATTTAAAGATATATTTGAAAATGAGGAATCATAAGTTATACCAACAAATCCTCCTATCATAGTATGTGCATTATTTTCATGGTTAATATGATTTATATTATTTAAAGATATATTTGAAAATAAGGAATCTCGAGAATATGCAACAAATCCACCAGAATGCACTGCATTGGATAATTTTAAGCCACCACCCATATAATCTACATTGATATTTTTAAAAGTTGCATTTTCTGCAGAACCAAAAATACCTACAGATATTGGCTTATTATCTAATATTGTCGTATCTATATTAATATTCTTTAAAGTAAATCCTTGACCATCAAATGTTTTAGTAAAAACACTATCATATTTATATCCTACTATCATATTAGTAAATTCATTAGCATCTTTTTTACCATCACCATTTAAATCTACCCAATAATTAGCATAGTTTTGACCATTACTTGCTTTAAAATCTATATTGTTAGTCAGTCTATACCCACTAGCTGTGTTTCTAAAATCTTCATTTTCATCCCACCCTTTAGCAAAGTGCCACCAATCTAAGTCAGAGCCTATGCTAATATATTGATTATATGTTTTATCCATATTACCTTTAGTGGTAAATACAATATCATTGTATTTTCTTGCAGGATTATAGTAATAGCCCGTAGCACTTAAATAAGCAATTCCTTTATTTTTTGCTTCTGTAGTTAGGCTGTTAGAATTTATAGTAGAAATATCTACATAAACTTCATTACCTTTTAAATCTATATTATCTGCTGTGATTTGATTGAGTTTTATTTTATTATTTTTATCATCCCAACTAGTATCAGCACTTAACATTACTTTATTACCTTGTAAAGTAATGTTTTTAGCATTAATAGTCCCCATGTTTACTACATTACCACCATTTGGTTTAAACACAGGAGAGAAAGAAGCACCTTGTGCTTTAAATTTATCAAAGTCTTCTGGTTTTAAAGACGAAGTTGAAGCCACAAAGCGATTAGCATTGATAGTTCCTGTTTTAGTAATGATTACCCCATTAGGATTAATTAAAAAGACATTATTACCACCTGCATTTAATATACCTTCTATGGTAGATTTACTTGTCCCATGAGCAATGTTTAGGTAGTTTTGACCACTTTGTCCTTCTCCAAATTTTACTTGAGCATTTTTACCTATACTAAAACCACCACCCCATTGGATAACATGATTACCACCTTGTGTTGTACCATTAACATACATAGTATTACCATCAATGTTTATATTACCTGTAGTCCCATGAGTAAATTTACCCCCACTAGGTAATTGATTTGGATTGATTGCCATTAGTGGAGAAAATAGCATTGATACTGTTATACCTGAGAGTATGATGTGATTTGATAGTTTATGTGTTTTCATAATTAATCCTTTTGGTGCATTGTTTTAATTTAAATTCACTACTATGCTTTTTGCATCTTTACTTACACTTAGAGTGTATTTAGCTTTTTGAACTTTTGCTTTGATGTTTTTATGTAAGCTTTGATTGTTTTTAGTGATAGTTTCTAATAAGCTTTGTAAGTCTTTTTGATTTAAGTGTTTATTATTTGCATCTACAAAGCCTTTTTCACTTTGCATTAAAATAATGCTTTTATTTTTTACATTATTGTTTGTATATACATTAATAGAACTATCTTTAGAAAGATTAATCACTTCTTTAGCATTTAAATAAGCTTTAGTATCATCTTTTAAGATAAAGCTATAATGATCAAAGTTATTAATAGTATTTGCTTTTATATTTGTATTTAATATTAAATGATTATTAGTACCATTTTTATGTGTTAGAACTTTTGATACAAAGTTATTATCTTTTTTAGTTTGTAAAAAACTTCCTGCTAATACTTCTATATTGGTATTGTTAAAAATATTAGTATTACCACTTAGATATAAGGTATTATTATAGCTTTTATCATTTTCACTATATATTCCAGAAGCGCTTATAAATATAGCTTTGTTGTTTTTATACTCATCTATATTTAAATTATTTATATGAGTATAATTATCATGAGTATTCTTAGCTATACCTGCACTAATTATTATTTCCCCTTCTCTTTTATCAGAAGCTGTACCTAGGGCTAAGTTATCAAAGATAAAAGTATTATTAGCGCTTTCATTTTTTGCATTAATAATATATACATTAGAACTAGCTGCACTTGAATAATCTTTAATATTTAAAGTATTATCATTAGCATTTTCATTAGCTCTTAAAATGATTTTAGAACCTTTATCTATATTAGAAGCATTGGATAAAGATTGCACCATATTATATTTTATAGTGTTTTTTTCTAAATTATCAGCTTCTATAATAGCAGTGAGGTTTCTACCTGATTTTACATTATCTAAAACTATACTATTAGCATTAGCACTACTAGCATAATAATCTTTATTATCTAAACTAACCTTACTAACTCCATATAAGTATAAAGGCATAGCAATGTTTGAGTTTTTAATAACAATACTATTATTATTTGCTTTAGAACTTAGAGTTTGTGCTGCTGTGATTTGAATTTTATCTTGATGATTTTCAGTGGTAAGTCCTTTGGTTAAGTCTCCATTGATATTTATACTATTTCTATTAGCTCCTTTAGTAGCTACCCCACCATAAAGATTAAACTCATTTTTACCTGTAAAATTAGAATTGATTTCAAATGGCTTTTTAAGAGTAATATTAATATTATTATCATTAGCTATGCCATTATTAGTTATACCTGCATAAAAGTCTAAGAGTGCTTTTACTTCTATATTGGTATTTAATGCTAATAAGGTTTGTAAGTCTTTTATATCTATGGTGTTTTTATAAGCATTACCTTGTATGATTTTACCCCCATAAACTGCTCCTACTAAAATAGCATTGTATGCTAATGGAGTATTTTTAGTATCCACTCTTAAATCTAGTTTTAAATCATTAATAATTACACTATTATTGCTTACTTCATAGCTTTGATTGTTATTTACATCTACAAAAGCTCCACCTAAGTGAGTAGCAGCTGATGTTGAATAAGCTCCACTTGGACCATGGACTAATAAAGAAGCTCCATCTATAATAACCTTATTATTTTTAGCATTAGCATTATAAGTATAAGCTCCTACTACATGAGTCATTCTCTCATCAAAAATATTATCCCCTAAAGTGCTTTGTTTATAAGGAGTAGTATGAAAGTCTATCTTTACTCCCTTATTTAATATCACAGTATTATTATTAGTATTAGCATCAACCCCAAAAGCACCTAAGATATAAGGAGCACCATTTAAAGGTAAGGTATAGGTGTTTTCAACACCCATATTTACATAGGCATCTTTTAAGAAATTTAAAGTGTTATTGCTTGCTTCACCTTTTCTTGCTATGGCTGGAGTGATTAAAAAATTATATTTATTATCTAAGCCACTAGCTTTAGGATTAATTACTTCTTTATCGGTAGGTTTTAAATAATATACTGAAGATAATTCCCCTGCTTTTAATACTAAGGTATTATTATTTGCTTTTGCATTAAAGGTATAGGCTGAAACTAAAAAAGGTATATAGCTGATTTGATTTAGGGTAGTATTAGCTGAGTTAGAACTATGAAAGCCATTAACTACAAAAATATCTTCTTTAATACTTGGAGTGAGTATGTCTTGTTTAAAATATAAATCATTCATTTTTTCATGAGCTTTGTTTTTAGGATTATCATAGATTAAAGTAATATTTGAAAGGTTTTTATTGCTAGCCATTTGACCATAGAAGTTTTTACCACTTAAGAGTTTATATGTGTCAAGATTATAATCATAAACATCATTATTATTATAATGGTGTTTTTTAATTACATAAGTATTAGAAGCTTTATCATAATTTGCCTGGGTGGCAGCTTCTAAAGAGTTTAGTGAAAGTATAGTGAGTAGGGAAAGTTTTAATAGATTAAAGTTTTTATAGTTTTTTAAAGGGTTTAAAGTGTTTGAGTTAAAACGAAAATTATCGTATCCCCCCCCCCGTGAGGTGATTTTTGGATAAAAATCTTAACATGTAAATCCTTTTTTTTGTATATATTTATAGATACTGCATCAATATTATCTTTATGTTTTTTTAGTATAAATTACAAACAACTTTTCAACAGCAAAGCAATATTAACACTATGTTTATAAATTTAAGCTTAATTATAAACAATAATAAAATATTAGTATAATAAGAAGATATTATAAAAGTTTGAATGTATTGAAAAATAGAAGTTTAAATAAAAAATGTTATAAATTTTTAAAAGAGCTTTTTACTAAAAATATACTTAGCAAACTAGCAATAATTATAAAAATAATATAAATATAAAAATACTCCTTATATACAAAATTAACAATAAAAGGGGTTATAAAACCCAAAATCGCATAAGAAATATTATAAGCAAAAGAAAGACCACTCGATCTTAACTCTGTGGTAAAAATTTGAGTCATAAAAATAGGAGCAAAAGCTATAATACCTTGTGCAAAACAAGCAAGCAAATAAAATAACAAAAACCACTCATTATAAAAGCTAAAACTAATGCCAAAAATTCCAAAAAGTAAAGTGAAAATCAAACAAATTTTAAAATGTCCTAAAAAATCTGCTAAATATCCTTGCGCTAAACTTCCTAGTATGATCATCACTATGGCCAAATTTTGATATAACAAAGCAGTAGTTTTGCTAACTCCTAATAAGCTTTCAAAATATTGTGGCAGTATCATTAAAGTAGCCACCCCACTTGTTAAAACCACAGTAAGTAAAGCGCATATTAACATACTTTTTTTATGTGTTTTTAAAGCCTGCAAAAGTGGGAAATTTAAAATTTTTTCTTTTGCTTTTATATTTTTAAAAGCTGGTGTTTCATTTAATTTCGTGCGTAAAAATAAAGCCAATATACCAAAAAATCCTCCTATAAAAAAAGGAATTCTCCAAGCAAAGCTTTCTACTTCTTCTTTATCAAAATATGCATATATAGTCAAAGTCGCTAAATTTCCAAGCAATAAACCTAAAGTCAAAGTCGCTGAAATAAAACCAAGTGCCAAACCAAGTCTTTTTTTACTCACAAATTCACTCACAAAAATCCAAGCACCACTAACTTCAGCTCCTATGGCTAATCCTTGGGCTATCCTAATAACAAAAAGCATAAAAGTAGCCAAAAGCCCTATGTTTTCATAAGTAGGTAAAAAGGCCAAAACAAAACTTGGTACAACCATTAAAAGCATGCTAATATAAAAAACATTCTTACGCCCTTTTATATCTGCAAAATGCGCTAAAACAACAGCACCAAAAGGTCTGGCTAAATACCCTGCCCCAAAGGCTACATAAGTATAGATTAATGGCCAAAAATCATCATTTTGAGGAAAGAAAATTTTTGCAAAAACACTTGCAAAGAAGATAAATAAAACAAAATCATAAAATTCCAAAATACCACCTAAGGAAGCATAGATGGTATTTTTAAAAGCTTTTTGCATTATTAAATTTTGCCACCTTCGATTACTACATCATCAGCTTTTATATCATCGCTAAAAAATGGCTTTAAAGTTTCATCATAAGCTTTGTGGAAAAATTGTTCATTTTGTAATTTTAAAATCAAATCATTGATAAAATTTAACATAGCTTCGTCACCTTTTTTTACAGCAGGAGCTATAACATCATGATTTCCAAGTTCTTTAATCACTACTTCAAAATTTGGATTTTCTTTAGCCCAAGCAAAAAGCAATGCATTATCATGACTTAACGCATCACCTCTTTTACCAATTAAAGCTGCAAAAGTTTCTGTATTTTGATCAAATTTAATCGTTTTAATATCTGGCATATTTTTTGTAAAATACGCATCAGCTGTTGTGCCTTTATTTAAAATTAAAGTTTTATTTTTTAAATCATCTAAAGTTTCAATATCTGACCCTTTAGGAGCCACCACCCCAAGAGCAACTTTCATATAAGGTAATGCAAAATCAACCACAGCTTCTCTTTCTGGGGTTTTTGTAAAATTTGCTAAGATTAAATCTACTTTATTTGATTCTAAAAATTCTACTCTATTTGCTGCTTCAACAAGTACAAATTGCACTTTAGACTCATCTCCTAAAAGCTCTTTTGCTATGCGTTTAGCAAAATATACATCATAACCTTGATTTTTCCCTTGTGCATCTAGGTAGCCAAATGGAGGTTTATCGCCAAATACACCTATACGGATTACACCTTGCTGTTTGATTTTCTCTATGGAATTTTCATTAGAGCTTGAATTTGAGCATGCACTAAAAAAAAGTGCCATCAAAAATGATAAAAGAAAAAATTTTTTCATGTTTTATCCTTACGATTAAAAATTTAAATTTTTAAACCTTATATTATTTTTTTAAATAAATATTTTAAAAAAATAAAATTAACGATGAAAATCAAACAAATTGAGAAATTTTTTCGCACGATCTGTCTTTGGATTTTCAAAAAATTCATCAGGATTTGAAATTTCTACTATTTTACCATCATCCATAAAAACTATTTTATCAGCAACTGCTCTTGCAAAACCCATTTCATGTGTAACTATAAGCATAGTCATACCATCTTTTGCCAAATTTAAAATCACATCTAAAACTTCACGCACGATTTCAGGATCAAGCGCTGCTGTAACTTCATCAAAAAGCATGATTTCAGGGTTCATACAAAGACTTCTAACTATGGCTATGCGTTGCTTTTGTCCACCGCTTAATTCTTTAGGATAAGCTTTTATTTTATGCAAAAGTCCTACTCTATCAAGCCAGTATTTTGCTTCTTCTAAAACCTCTTCTTTTTTTCTTTTTTGCACCTTTAAAGGTCCTAAAAGTATATTTTGCTCAACATTTAAATGATCAAAAAGCTCATAAGATTGAAACACCATACCTATTTTTTGACGAATTTGAGTCCATTTTTTATAATTTTTATCAATTTTCTCATCATCTACTAAAATAGCTCCATCAGCCATTTCTTCTAGGCCATTAATACATCTTAAAAGTGTAGATTTCCCACAACCACTTGGACCTAGTATAACCACTACTTCTTTTTGATTTACTTCTAAATTAATATCTTTTAAAACATGATGATCATCATAATATTTTTGTAAATTTTGTATTTTTAAAATGCTCATATTAGCTCCATTTTTTCTCTAAAAACTTTGAATATACTGACAAAGGATAACAAAGTATAAAATAAATCAATAAAATCAAACCATAAATCACAAAAGCCGCATAAGAATTTTGAAATAAATTAAGCTCAATCACTTGTTGACCTACTTTAATAAGCTCTATACCACCGATTAGATAAATCACTGAAGTGCTTTTAATAATTCTTGTAAAAAGATTAATACTCATTGGTAATAATCTTCTCAAAGATAAAGGTATAATGATAAAAAGATAAACTTCAAATTTATTAAAACCTAGTGAAAGTCCTGACTCATACTGATGTTTTGGTATACTTGCTAAAGATGATCTAACCAAATCCATCATCTCAAACACACCCCAAATACTAAAAACAATAATACTTGAACCCAAAGCACTCAAATGCCATCCAAACCATTTCGCCAAGCCAAAATGCACTATAAAAAGCCAAACAATCAAAGGCATAATACGCACAAACTCAAGCATAAAACGACAAAAAACATAAAGGAATTTGTTTTTAGAATGCATTAAAATTCCAAAAAATACTCCTCCTATGAGTGAAATCAAAACACTAATCAATGAAAGCTCTAAAGTAACCTTTAAACCTTGCGCTAGTCTAAAAAAGGTATCTTGATTTAAAATTTCAAACATAATTTAACCTTTTTTCTATACGGTTTAACACTAAAGATAAAGGTAAAATCAAGATCAAATAACAAAGCACCAAAGCAAATAATGCTTCGTTACTTTTATAATAAAGCCCTATAAGATCTTTAGCCACATATACTAAATCTGCTAAAGCAATAATGCTTACTACAGAAGTTTCTTTAAGTAAAAAAATGATATTTGCACTAATGCTTGGCATAGCTATACCCAAAGCTTGAGGCATAATAATATAACGGAAATTTTGCCATTTACTCAAACCCAAAGAAAGTCCTGATTCATATTGTTGTTTTTTAACCGCTTCCATACCCGCTCTTAAACTTTCAGCCATATAAGAACCACCTAAAAAACTAAGTCCTATCACAGCACAAGCAAAAGAGCTAAGTTGAATTCCAAATTCAGGTAAAGCATAATATAAAAAGAAAAGTTGGATTAGCAAAGGTGTGTTTCTTGAAAATTCTATATAAATTTTACAAATTGTGTTTAAAAAGGAAAATTTAAAATAACTCACTCCCACACAAAATAAACCTACTAAAAATGAAAAAAACACCCCATAAATAGCAAGTTTTAATGTAAGCCAAGAAGCTTGTATAAACATAGGGCTAAACTTGACTAAAAAATCAAAATCCATGAAACCATCCATACTTTAAAATATAATATTGTAACAAATAAGACTTAAAAAGACTTAATTAAATTTTGCATTTTTTCTTTATTTAAAATTACTATTTTACCTTTATTTGTGCAAATAAGCTCATTTTGTTTTAATTCTTTTAAAAAACGCGACAAAGATTCTGGGGGTAAATTTAAAATCACAGCGATTTCTTTTTGTTTTAAATTTTGTAGTTTTTCTTCATTTTCTAGTAAAAAGCTGACTAATCTTGACTTTAAATCCAAAGATTTTTGTCTGATAAAATTTTCTAAAATTCGAATTTTACCGATTAAAGAAGTCAAAAGTAAAAAACTAAATTCTCCGTTTTCTAAGCATAATTTTTTAAATTCATTAAAATCAAAAACACAAATTTCACAATCTTGCTCACAAATTGCATTGGCTGGGTAATCAATACCCTCAAACACAGGCATTTCAGCTATAAAATTTACCGGAGTTAGAGTGTGTAGTGTTAGCTCAAAACCTTTTGCATTTACCTTATATATACGCACTTTTCCACTTAGTAAAATGTAAATTTTATTTGCTTTTTCACCTTGAAAAAATAAAATATTTCCTTTCTTAAAATACTTCTTTTCGCCCTTTGAAATCAAAATTTCAAAATGTTTATCCATTTTCTTTTTCCATATTTTTAATACTTTCTTTTGCTTTTAAAACCAGCTCTTCATCATCTGCAAAATCAAAAAATTTAAAGTGATTTCCATGTTGCACTCTACCATCTAGCAAATCCCCACTTAACCTGTTTTTTAAATCAAGCTCAGCTATTTTAAACCCATCTAAAGTTTTAGCAAATTCAAGCAAACGACTTGGAATTTCTTTTTGCTTAGTATATAAATAACAAAAGCTCTCAAGCCCTACTCTACCTACCCTACCTCGAAGCTGATGTAAGGTAGCAAGCCCAAGTCTTTCAGCCCCAACAACTACAATCACGCTTAGTCTTGGTAAAGAAATTCCCACTTCAACCACCGTTGTAGAAAGTAAAATCGTGCCTTTTTCTCTAAATTCTTGCAAAATTTGATCTTTATTTTTATCTTTTCCATGAGTCACATAAACATTTTTGTATTTGTTTATCCAATACCCTTGTGCTTGTTCTAGCGATAAATAATCTATATTTTCACTTTCATTTACCAAAGGATAAATGATGATTACTTGATGATTTTTAGCTAGTTCATCATCGATTTTTTTAAGCAAATATTTAAAATCTTTATCTTGTATGCAAAAAGTTTTAATGTCTTTTTTAAAAGGCATTTGTTTAATAAAACTAAAATTTACAAGCTCACTTTGTATCATAGAAAGTGTTCTTGGTATAGGTGTAGCAGAAAATTGCACGATATGTGGAGCATATTGAGAGTTTTTACTAAGCTCACTTATTTTTTGTCTTTGATTAGAGCCAAAGCGATGTTGCTCATCTATCATCACTAAAACTGCTTCAAATTCTTCTTGATGAATGAGCGCATGTGTACCTATGATAAAATGGGCTTGTTCTTTTAATTTTGCTAAATCTTTATCTTTTTTACCACCCTTTAAAAGCAATACATTAACAAAATCAGGCAAAAATCTTTTTGCTTCATGATAAATTTGCTCTGCTAATATACTAGTTGGAGCCATTAAAATAGCCTTTTTAGGATATACTAGCAAACTTGCAGCAAGTATGACCAAAGTCTTACCACAACCCACATCACCCATTACCACACGCCTTTTAGCGACTTTATTTTGCAAATCTTTTTTAATATCTTCTATTGCTAAAAGCTGATCATTTGTAGGGCTAAATTCTAAACCTTTAAGCCAAGAGCTTATATCAAAAAGTTCTATTTCATAAGCATTTTGTGATATTTTTTTACCCTTTAAACGCCTTAAATGATTAAAAATTTCTATATATTTTAAATCTTTAACTATGGCATTAAAATTTTTATAAAGAATTAAATCATCATAATTGTGTAAATTCAAAAGTAAATTGATATATTTTTGTTCTAAATTTAGCGCTTTTAAATTAGCTTCATTGACATATTTTAAAATAAGCTTTTTGATGCTTTCATCTTTAATAGAGCTAATTTGGTATTTAGGGATTATTTGACCTATGTTTTTTACTATTTTTGGGTTTATAAACTGCCAAATTCCATTAAAAAAATTCATCTTTGCATGGATACAAACCAAAGCATTATGTTTAAAAATTTTAAAATGCCACTTATTAGGATGAAAGATCACTATATTTGCTTTTATACCCCATTCTAAACACTCACAAAGCATAAAAAGCTGGGAGTGATGATTTTGTGTGCTAATAATTTTTACATTTTGAGTGCAAAATGTATCTTTTGGAAACTTTGAAATTCTAAAATCATCAAATTTTTTAGGTAAAATCAAAGCCAAATCGATACAATTTTTAACCCCTAAAGCATGAAGTAGTTTTAAGTCCTTTTCTTCAACTTTCATTTTCTATGCTTGCAAAACTCACTTTGGTAATTTCACTATGTGCTTTGATAAAGTCATTTAACTCATCTAAATTAGTGTTTTTAATCTTTTGCATTTCTTCTTTTAAATTTCCAAGTTTTAAACCATGCAAATATTCATTTAGCATTATATCTAGTCTTTTAGCCAAGTTTTCATACCTTAAAGGCATAGAGCCTACTAAAAATTGTTTAGCTAGTTGAAATTCTTTTTCATTGACTCCATTTTGGACAAAGTTTTCAAAAACTTCCTTAACTAAAGCTTTAGCCTCATTGGAACTTTCATTTTTAGTTTGCAAATACCCAAAAACTCTACTATAATTTAAATTTACATCAAGCATAGCATATGCTGAATACGCCAAGCCTCTTTTTACACGCACTTCTTCCATCAAACGCGAACCAAAACCACCTTGACCTAAAATAAACAAAGCAAGTTTAGCTAAATACATTTTCTCATCATTAATTTGTATATTAAATGGAGAGCAAAAATATATATAAGCTTGCTCGGTGCTTTTTTGCTCACTTACTTCTATACTCTCATCAACGAGCTTGTAGCTTTTGTTTTGATTTGGGGCATTTCTTTTTAAAATTTGGCAAATTTTTTCTGTTTTAACCTTCACTTCATCTTCTTTAATATCTCCACCAAAAACAAATAAAACATTATCAAGTACTAAATTTTCACTCATAAAATCTTGCAATTCTTTTAAACTTATCTTTTCTATGCTTTCTTTAGTCCCATCAAGACCACTAGCAAAAATTTCATCTTTGAAAACATTCTTATTCAAAAGTCTTTTTGCTTGATAATCATAATCAGTATTTAAACTTGCAAGCTCACCTAAAGCTAAAGTTTTTAATCTTTGTAAGATTTTTTCTTCAAAACGCACATTTAAAAACAATTCTTGTAATTTTTCTAAAGCAAAATCAAAATGTTCTTTCAAGCATTTAATACTAATTTGAAAATGTTCAAAACTAGCCTTAGCATAAAGCTCTATAGCACGGTATTCTAAGCTTTTAAAGAACTCATCATTACTTCCTTCATTTAAAAGCCTAGCAAGCATACTTGCACAACCTCTATTGTGTTTTTCTGCTATTTTTCCACTATTTTTAAAAATGAGCTTAAAAAATACTACAGGAAGCTCATTTTCATACTCATATATTATGTCTATTTTAGTTTCATTAAAGTCTAAATTTAACATTAAAACCTTTCTAAAATATTATAAGCTGTATCGCGTTTGGCAGGTAATTCCCCTATATCTTTAATAAGTTCTATCATTTGTTCTTGATTCATTCTATATTTTGCACCAGCTGCGGCTACAACATTTTCTTCCATCATAGTTGAACCTAAATCATTTGCACCAAATTTTAAAGCAAGTTGGCCTATTAAAGAGCCTTGTGTTACCCATGAACTTTGTAAATTTTTAAAATTATCTAAATATAATCTTGCCAAAGCTAGTAATCTTAAATACCTATTAGAGCTTTGCTTGATGATTTCAGGGTGTTTTTTAATCAAAGGGGTATTTTCACTTTGAAACGACCATAAAATAAAAGCTCTAAAGCCATTTGTTTTATCTTGTAGATTTCTTAAATGATCAAAATGTTCGATGATTTCCTCATCATTTTCAACTGTACCAAACATCATTGTAGCAGTACTTTTCATACCTATATTATGCGCACTCTCATGCACCCTAAGCCAAGTAGCTGTGTCACATTTGTGTGGCGCTATAATATCTCTCACCCTATCGCTTAATACTTCAGCACCCGCTCCAGGTATAGAAAAAAGTCCTTTGACTTGTAATCTTTTTAAAACCTCTTCTATAGAAATTTTAGAAACTCTTGCTATATAAGCTATCTCTACTGCTGAAAAACCATGCACGGTAATAGTTGGATAATTAGTTTTTATATAAGAAAGCAAATCTTCATACCATTCTATTTTAAGTTTTGGATGTACCCCGCCTTGAAATAAAATTTGCGTTCCACCTATGGCTTGTAATTCTTCTATTTTTTGCCCTATTTCTTCATATTTTAAAATATAAGAATCATCATCTTTTTCTTTTCTACAAAAAGCACA
The DNA here is from genome assembly GCF_004357905.1 of Campylobacter lari. NCBI lineage: Bacteria > Pseudomonadati > Campylobacterota > Epsilonproteobacteria > Campylobacterales > Campylobacteraceae > Campylobacter > Campylobacter lari. The sequence goes on from NZ_SMTT01000001.1 coordinate 360,812, forward strand.
AAAATCACAATCAATACAGCAAATATTTGTATAATTTATATTTCTATCTACCACAAAAGTAGTTATTTTTTCAGGATGAAGCTCTAATTTTCTCTCATAAGCCATTGCACCTAGTTCATATAAAGGTGCATTTTGGAGCAAATTTAACGCTTCTTTTTTACTTAATCTACTCATTCTTAAACCTTTTTTGTAAAAAGGATTATTATAACATTTAAATGTAAAATAATCTTAAAGACGATATAATCAAGCCCTTTAATTTCATATATTCATAGGATACTCATGACTTATAGGTCTTTACTTAAAAATAATAAAACTTTTCGCCTTTTAGCAATAGTACAATTTATAAGTTATTTTGGTGCGTGGTTTTCTCAAGTAGGTGTTTTTACCCTTTTAACCAAAGAACTCGGTGCACCTGCTAATATCATAGGTTTTTCAGCTATTTTTGTTTTTTTACCTTCTATTATACTTGCACCTATAAATGGGGTTATAGTAGATAGATTTAAACCTAAGAATTTATTACTTACAATGATTAGTATTGAAATGATTTCTATTTTTATGTTAATTTTTGTAAATTCTTTAGCCATGCTTTGGTTGTTATACTTTTTAACCTTTGTTCGTATGGCGGTTGCAAGTATGTATTTTCAAACAGAAATGTCAGTTTTACCTAAAATTTTAACCCCACAAGAATTAAAACTAGGCAATGAGCTTCATAGTATCATATGGGCTGTATCATATGCTTTGGGTATGGGTGCAGCAGGGCTTTTTATAGATCTTTTTGGAGTAAAGCCAGCCTTTATAGCTGATACTTTAATGCTATTTTGTGCTATGCTTATACTTAAAACTTTGATTTTACCTAATGAAAAAAATACCACACAAAATAATCTTTTTATATTAATCAAAGAAGGCTTAGTTTATGTATTTAATAATAAAAAAATCATTCATTTGATTTTACTTCATGGGGTTGTAGGGATAACTGCTTATGATGTTTTAATCACTCTTTTAGCAGAATATGAATACGCAAAAGTTATTTCCATACCTCTAGCCATAGGGCTTTCTAATGCCATAAGAGCCATATCTTTACTTATAGGCCCTTATGTGCTTAGTCCTTATATTAATAAAAACACTTTGGTATATTTATACTTAGCGCAAGGTGTAGGTATAATGCTTTGGGCTTGCTTGCAATTTAACTTTTATCTTGCTTTTGTAGGCTTGGTAATGGCTGGTTTTTGCACTTCATCTTTATGGAGCTATACCTATACACTTTTGCAAAATGATTGCGACAAAAGATACTATGGCAGAGTGATTGCCTACAATGATATGGTATATTTAACCTTTAGTGCAATTATTGCTTTTTCAACAGGATATTTATTTGAATTTTATGGAATAAAACTAAGTCATTTTACTTTTGGCTTAGGAGTATGTTTTATCTTTGCAGCAATTTATTGGTGGTGGTTTAATAAAAAATATAATTAATCCACCTTAGAATAATAAACTCCACCTGCTGAAAAGTTTTTTTCAAAATAAGCTGTTTCAGGCACAAGATCTGACTTTCCTGGGTAAATTCTACCTTCTTTATTCAATATCCTATAAAAACGCTCCATAAGTCTTATTTTAAAATCTTGATCAAAATATATCATCATATTTCTTGAAAAAATCACATCAAATTTTCCAAATTTAAATAAAGAATCATCAAAGACATTACAAAGATCAAAACGGCATCTGCAAGCTAGGGTTTCTTTTTTAAGATGATACATTCTATCTTTTACATCAAAATAACGCGTTTTTTGCATAGTGTTTAATCTAGATACTGAACGCTCTGAATAAATCATTTCATTACATTTATCTATCATTTTTTTATTAATATCTATACCAACTATATTCATACCTTTAACAAAATTCTCACTTGCTAAAATAGCTAAAGAATACACTTCTTCGCCGCTTGAACATGGAGCACAAAGCACATTTACAGGGCGATCAAGAGATTTTATATAAAAAATCACATCTTTTAATTGCTCTAATTCTCTAAAAAAATAAGTCTCACAAACTGTAATAAAATCCATAGTTTCTTGTTTTAAATTTCTTTGAAACTGCACTTTTTCATTTAATTCACTAAGACTGCTCAAGCCTAATTCTTGTAAAAATTTAGGAAGTTTAATAGATAATATATCCTTTTTCGCATTTAAGTTATTTCCACTTATTTGCTCTACGATTTTTACAAAATCATTCATTTCATTTTCTGTAATCTTTATCATCTTTTTTTGTCCTACGATTTGATGAAATTTGTTATTTCTTTTTTGAGTTCTATTAAACTCATAGGTTTTAAATTTGGATTAGTATCTCTAGCTTTTTTTGGCATACCATATACTATAGAATCTGCCTCATTTTCGCACAAACACCTTACTCCTGCTTTATAAAGTTCAAACAAAGACTTAGCACCATCATCGCCCATTCCTGTCATAATCAAAGCTAAAATTTTATGATATTTGCAAAGATTAACAGCAGAATTAAATAGCACATCAATCCCTGGATTAAAACTACTAGTTTCATCTGTAGTATTTAATGTTAAGGTATTGTTGCCACTTAAAATCATATTTCTTTGACAAATATAAATTTTATTTTTCAAAACTTCCTTATCACTTGGTATAATCACCTCGCTTAATGCTTCTTTGTTAAATTGATTTACAAAAGAAGGAATAAACGCAGGATTCATATGCTGAGCAATCACTACTGCACAATCTTTCAATTCTACATCATTTAGTAAAAACTTTAGTTGGCTTGGGCCACCTGTTGAAGAACCAATTAGTATAAGCTTCATTTTTTACCTTAAATAATTATTGTTATTATATCAAATAAATATTTGAAAACATAAAAAAATAATTATATATAAGAAAGAAAAATTTTAATTAAATATGATAAAATTAATACTTTAAAATTTCAAAAATGATAAAGTGAATGTTAAATGTTAAGAGAAAAAATTTATATTGCAAGTGATCATGCTGGTTTTATTTTAAAGCAAGAAATTACTAAATTTTTACAAGAAAAAAATATTACTTTTGAAGACTTAGGTCCTTTTAGTGAGGATCGTTGTGATTATCCTGATTATGCACATTTATTAAGCTCTAAAATAAACGAAAAAAGTTTTGGAATTTTAGTGTGCGGATCAGGAATTGGTATGAGTATAGCAGCAAATCGTCATAAAAATATACGCTGTGCTTTATGTAATGAATCTTTAAGCGCTAAACTTTCAAGAGAACATAATGATGCAAATGTTTTAGCACTAGGAGCTAGATTAATAGGGGTTGATATGGCTTTTGAAATTATCTCAAATTTTATCAACACTTCTTTTAGCGGCGGAAGACATTGCGCAAGAATTAGCAAAATAGAGGAAAGATTATGATCTTAAGTTGGCTTGTATTAACTGTATTAATTTGTATTAGTATTTATATGACTATTATGCTACTTTATTATAAAACCCTGCTTCATAAAGAAAAAGTGGCAAAAGAATTTATAAAAAACAACCTTGATGATACTGAAATTGTTATTAGAAAACTACAAGTACAACTTCAAAGAAGTTTGGGTAATATTGATATTTTAACTGAAGAATTAAACAAAAGCAAAGCAGACTTAACCTCTCTTAGAACAAGAAATTCACAATATCGTATTGAAAATGAAAAACTAAGACAAAGAATCAAAGAATTAGAAGCAAAAATAGAGGCATTATTATGATAAAAGAGCAAGATAAAAAATATTTACTAGATAGCATTAGAGCTATTAAAGATTTTCCAAAAGAAGGGATTGTTTTTAGAGATATTACTACTTTATTAAACAACAAAGAAGCATTTGCGTTTTTAATGGATCATTTAGTTGAAAAATATCAAAACGCAAAGCTTGATTATATCGTTGGTATAGAAAGTAGAGGTTTTATTTTTGGAGCTGCCTTGAGCGCTAGATTAAGACTTCCTTTTGTGCCCATAAGAAAACCTGGAAAGCTACCTTCAAAATGCTTACAAGAATCTTATAGTTTAGAATATGGCAGTGATACTATAGAAATTCATATCGATGCTTTTAATAATCAAAAAGCAAATGTTTTACTTATAGATGATCTTATCGCTACAGGTGGCACAGCTATCGCTGCTGTAAAACTTATAGAAAAACTCAATGCAAAATGTGTTGAAGCTTGTTTTTTACTAGAGTTAAAAGATCTAGATGGTGCTAAAGAATTAGCTAAATTAACTTCTGTTTATAGTGTTTTAGAGGTATAAAATGGAAGAATTTTTAAAACAACTTTTGTATGATTATAAAAATTGGGCTTATATTATTGTGTTTTTATGGTGCATACTTGAAGGAGAACTTGCACTTATTTTAGCAGGTATTTTTGCACATGAAGGCCATGTAAATTTAGGACTTATTATTTTTATAGCAGGCTTAGGTGGCTTTGTAGGCGATCAAATATACTTTTATATAGGAAGATATAACAAAAAATACATTCAGAAAAAACTTCGCACCCAAAGGCGTAAATTTGCCATAGCACATTTACTTTTACAGCGTTTTGGTTGGCCTATTATCTTCATACAAAGATATATGTATGGTTTTAGAACTATTATACCTATGAGTATAGGATTAACTCGCTATAGTGCTAAAAAATTTGCTTTTATCAATCTTATTAGTGCGTGGGCTTGGGCTGCTATAACTATTTTACTTGCATGGTTTTTTGGAAAAGAAATTTGGCTTGCAGTAGAATGGGCTGGAAATCATTGGTATTTTGCAGTGCCAATTATTGCTGGCTTTTTATTAGCTTTATTTTTAGGAATGAAACAAATAGAAAAATCAATACTTACAAGAAGGACTCGCAAATGACTTTTAATTTTATAGAAGAAAATATCGGCTCTATAAATGCTGATTTTGAAATCATTTTAATACAAGATAAAAAAATAGAACAATACACTCAAAGTCAAGAACTTTTCAAGCTTTCAAGCTATAAAGGTGAAGGAATTTGCATAGATATGCAAAATAAAATTCTTTACAGTGAACTTAAAAGCTTAGAATATGAAGATATAAGGCTTGCTTTTGCAAATGCATACAAAGCTTTAAAAAAACTTGAAATTCAAAGCGTAAAAACAAAAAGTGTCATAGGAAAATGTGTAGTAAATAGCTTTAATGCTATGATTCAAGGATTTACTTTTGGTGCTTATGAATTTAACAAATACAAAAAAGAAAAAACACCAAGCAAATTAGAAAATATCTTCATTGCAAAAGATGAAATCAATGACAAAACATACAACCTAGAAGAAGCTTGCATAGGTATAAACTATGGTCAAATTTTTTCAAATGCTTGTGATTTTGCAAAAAATATCGTTAATGAAATCCCACAAATTTACACTCCTGCCAAAATGGCCGAAGATGCGCTTGAACTGAGCCAAAATAATTCTAATATTTCATGTAAAATTTATGAAAGCGATTTCTTAGAGCAAGAAAAAATGCAAGCATTTTTAGCAGTAAATCGTGCTTCAATTCATCCTCCAAAACTCATTCATCTTTCTTATAAACCACAAAATCCAAAAATGAAAGTAGTGTTTGTAGGTAAAGGGCTAACTTATGATAGTGGTGGACTTAGTTTAAAACCTGCTGATTACATGCTAACGATGAAATCAGATAAAAGCGGCGGTGCGGCTGCAATGGCTATTATTAAAGGTGCAAGCGAGTTAAACCTTGATATAGAAGTTCATTCTATCATCGGCGCAACTGAAAACATGATAGGCGGAAATGCTTACAAGCCTGATGATGTGCTTATTTCAAGAGAAGGTGTGAGTATAGAGGTTAGAAATACCGACGCAGAAGGAAGATTAGTTTTAGCAGATTGTCTTTCGCTTGCTCAAGATCTAAAACCTGATTTATTAATAGATCTTGCTACTTTAACTGGAGCTTGCGTAGTAGGACTTGGAGAATACACAAGTGCCATTATGGGAAATAATGAAGATTTGCAAAATGAATTTTATAAAATAAGTAAAAAAAGTGGAGATTTAGCTACTATTTTACATTTTAATCCGCACTTAAAAGAGCTTATAAAATCAAACATAGCAGATGTTAGTAATACCTCTTCAAGTCGTTATGGCGGGGCCATTACTGCGGGATTATTTTTAAATTCTTTCATTAGAGAAGAATACAAAGACAAATGGCTACATTTAGACATTGCAGGACCAGCTTATTTAGAAAAAGCTTGGGGTTATCACTGTTTTGGTGCAACCGGAGCAGGTGTTAGAATGTGCCTTTCATATTTACTTTATCTTTCAAGGAAACAAAAATGAGTTTATCAGTTGGTATAGTAGGACTTCCAAATGTTGGAAAATCTACCACTTTTAACGCTCTAACAAGAGCACAAAATGCTGAAAGTGCAAACTATCCATTTTGCACCATAGAACCAAACAAAGCAGTGGTACCTGTGCCTGATCATCGCTTAAAAGAACTAGCAAAAATTGTTAATCCACAAAAAATTATACGCTCAAATATAGAATTTGTTGATATAGCAGGCTTAGTAGCAGGAGCTAGCAAAGGCGAGGGCTTGGGTAATAAATTTTTATCTAACATACGCGAAACAGAGATGATTTTACATATTGTGCGTTGTTTTGATGATGAAAATATCACCCATGTTGCGGGCAGTGTTGATCCTGTGCGTGATGTACAAATCATAGAAACAGAACTTATACTAGCAGATATAGAACAACTTAGCAAAAAAATAGAAAAACTCACTAAAGGTGCAAAGGCCAATGAAAAAGGTGCAAAAGAAAGTTTAGCTTTAGCTAATGAACTTTTAGAGCATTTAAATCAAAATAATAGCGCAAGTTCTTTTGCTAATAAAAATGAAATCTATCATGCTCTTATAAAAGAACTAAGATTGCTTTCAGCTAAAGAAGTGATATATGGAGCAAATGTAGATGAGAATTCGCTTTTAGAAGATAATGAATTTGTAAAAGATCTTAAAGAATTTGCAGCAAAATCAGGCCATGAAGTAATCAAACTTTGCTCTAAAATAGAAGAAGAAATGATAGCTTTAAGCGATGAAGAAAATTATGAATTTTTAAAATCTTTAGGTATAGAAAGTAGCGGGCTTGAAGTAGTTATACGCACAGCATTTTCAAAGCTAAACTTGATTAGCTATTTTACAGCAGGTCAAGTAGAAGTTAGATCATGGACTATACAAAGAGGTTGGAAAGCACCAAAAGCAGCAAGCGTGATCCATAATGACTTTGAAAAAGGTTTTATCAAAGCTGAAGTAATTTCTTATGAGGATTATATCGCTTGCAAAGGCGAAAGTGGTGCTAAAGAAGCAGGAAAACTACGCCTTGAAGGGAAAGATTATATCGTACAAGATGGCGATGTAATGCATTTTAGATTTAATGTTTAATTTCAATTGCAAGCTAAAACAGCTTGCAATCTC